>CAYUWV010000305.1:0-2650 GCA_964448385.1 uncultured Propionibacteriaceae bacterium
CCCTGGGCGCCCTGACGGTGGCGATCGGACGCGTGGTGGACGACTCGATCGTGGTCATCGAGAACATCAAACGGCACCAGGGCTACGGCGAATGGGGTCGGGATTCGATCATCGGCGCCGTGAAAGAGGTGGCCGGTGCCGTCACCAGCTCCACGCTGACAACCGTGGCGGTGTTCCTCCCGATCGGGCTGGTGGGCGGCCAGGCGGGGGCGATCTTCCGTCCGTTCGCGATGACGGTGACCATCGCGCTGCTCGCCTCCCTGTTGGTCTCGCTCACGGTGGTGCCGGTGTTGGCGTCCTGGTTCATGCGCCCGACGGCCAAGCAGGTCGCCAAAGCGCGAGCCGAGGCCGCCACGGAAGAGAAGGACACGCTGGTGCAGCGGGCGTACCTGCCGCTGCTGAACTGGACGCTGGGGCATCGGCTGATCACGCTGCTGGTGGCGCTGGGGATCTTCGTCGGCACGCTGGCGCTGGCGCCGCAGCTGAAGACCGACTTCATCGGCAACATGGGCAATGAGAGCCTCAGCATTTCCCAGAAGATGCCTTCGGGTACCGGGCTGGCCGACACCGATGCCGCGACCCAACAGATCGAACGCATCCTCGAAGCAGACCCCGACGTGCAGACCTACTCGACCAGCATCGGCGGTTCCACCTCGGTGTTCATGGGCAGTCAGGCCGACACCAACCAGGCCACCCTCACGGTGGCCCTGCGAGCCGGCAGTGACGCCACCGCCGCCGCGTCCCGGGTGCGCCAGGGCGTCGCGGATCTCGGCGACGTCGGCGACGTCGAGGTGTCCATCGGCAGCGGCAGCTCCGGGGTCAGTGGGGTGGTGCTGTACGTGGAAAGCTCAGATTCCCAGCAGCTCGAGGCGGCCAGTGACAAGGTCGAAGCGATGCTGAAGGGGATCCCCGGCCTCACCAACGTGAAGAGCGACCTCGGCGATGCCCGCCAGATGCTCTCGGTGGACGTGGACGAGGATGCGGCCGCCGAGAAGGGCATGTCGCAGTCCTCCATCGGCCAGTCGGTGGCTCGCGCCGTCCGCGGCCAACTGATCGGCTCGCTTGCCCAGGGCGACACCACTCTGAAGGTGTACCTGCTCTCGCAGAAGCCCGCGAAGGACATCGACGAGCTGCGCCGGATCACGCTGCCGGTCACCACCAAGATGACCATGGACGCCCGTACCGATGCCGCCGACCAGGTCTCGGACGACTCGAAGGCCTTGCAGGAGGAGTCGAAGGCCTCGGCGACCGACGCGTACAACGACCAGGTGAAGGCGCTCAAGAAGTCCCGGGCCTCGGCGAAGAAGAGCGTGGCGACGCTGAACAAGCAGCTCGCCTCCGCCAAGCGACAGCTGGACAAGCTGCAAGACCAGCTGGAGCTGGCGGCGGCGATTCCGCCGAGCGACATGAACCCGACCGTGACGGTGACCGTGCTGCAACTCACCCAGGCCGTCTCGGGGGTCACCATGCAGGTGGCCCAGCTGAGCCAGGGGCTGGCCGCGGCCAAGGGCGGCATCACCGCCGTGGACAAGCAGCTCGACGCGCTGGCGACCTCGCGCTCCAAGGGCCTTGAGGCCCAGGACAAGCAACAGGCGATCGCCGACGCCGGCAAGGACGCCCAGAAGGCCACCGCGTATGCGGTCCGGTTGCAGGACGTCGCGGAGGTCACCCTGGTCGACGCGCCGGCGATGATCACCCGGGTGGACGGGACCCGCGCGGCGACGCTGACCGCGTCCTCCGAGTCGGGGAACCTCGGCGCCACCACGACGGCGATCACTGCGGGATTGGCCAGGCTTGACCTGCCCGACGGGGTCAGCGTCCGGATCGGCGGCGTCTCGCAGCAGCAGTCCGACTCGTTCGCGCAGCTCGGGCTCGCGATGCTGGTGGCGATCGCCGTGGTGTACCTGATCATGGTGGCGACCTTCGGGTCGTTGCTGCAGCCGCTGGTGCTGCTGGTCTCGGTTCCGTTCGCCGCCACCGGGGCGCTGGGGCTGTCCCTGCTCAGCGACACCGCGCTGGGCGTGCCGAGCATGATCGGCCTGCTGATGCTGATCGGCATCGTGGTGACGAACGCCATCGTGCTGATCGACCTGATCAACCAGAAGCGTCAGGCCGGCGCCGGGGTGGACGAGTCGATTGCCGCCGGCGCGCGGCTGCGCGTCCGTCCGATCGTGATGACTGCCCTGGCCACGATCTTCGCCCTGATTCCGATGGGGTTGGGGCTGACCGGGGGCGGTGGGTTCATCTCCAAGCCGTTGGCGATCGTGGTGATCGGCGGACTGGTTTCCTCGACGGTGCTCACGCTGTTCCTGGTGCCCGTCTTGTACGACGTGCTGGAGAAGTGGCGCGAGACCAGCGCCGCGAAGCGCGAGACCCAGCGGGCTGAGCGCGAGGCCGCCGCGGAGCTGGCGCTGGCGGAGCAGCAAGGCGCACCGGAGCAGCCCGGTGCGCCAGAACCGACCGCTGCACCAAAGGCTTCGCCAGACAGGCCGCCGCAGCCGTAATCCGGTCTCCACGCGCCATCGAGCGCAGGCTTTGGCGCACCCAGCCTGTCAGGGGCGCGTGGCGGCGAAGCTTGCGGCCGCCGAACGGGCACTGGCGGAGCAGCAAGGCGCACCGGAGCAGCCCTCTGCACAAAAGGCTTCGCCAG
>CAYUWV010000306.1:0-2630 GCA_964448385.1 uncultured Propionibacteriaceae bacterium
TGGGGAGGATCTCCCGGCTCATCGCCGAGTGGGACCGTCCCACCACCCTGACCGGGTGGGTCGAACGCTGCCGTGGTGGACTTGCCTCGCTGGTCGAGTTGCCGCCCGACGACGAGTGGCAACTCGGAGACCTCTGGGCTGGCCTGACCCGCATCGCCGCGCGGGATGACAACGGGCGCATGACCGTCAACCGGCATGCTGCGATCCGCGCGGTGGAAGCGGAGTTCCGGGGTTCCCCGGCGCGCGGGGCCTTTGGTAACGGGTCGGCGATCGTCTGCGGCCCGGCCTCACTACGGCACGTTCCGCATCGGGTGGTCATCCTGCTCGGTTGGGATGCCGACCGCTACCCGCGTTCGGGCCGGCGGCATGGCGACGACCTGCTCGGACTCGCGCCGCTCGCCGGTGACCCCTCAACCGCGCTGGACGACCGCCAAGTACTGCTCGACGCACTCCATGCGGCCCGCCAGGCCCTGATCGTGATCGCCCGAGGGCGCAGCGAGGCCACCAATGAGGAGGTGCCACTGGCGGCGCCGATCCAAGAACTCCTCGACGTCCTCGACGACACCGCGATGACTCCGGACGGCAGGCCCGCCGGAGGCGCGGTGACGGCCCAACACCCGTTGCAGCCGTTCGACTCCAGGTACTTCGACCCCGCCGGGGCAGGGGGCCACGCCCCAGTGATGAGCTACGACCCCAACGCCTTCGCCGGGGCCAAGGCGGCCGCGGGGCCCCAGGTTGCCCTGACCGGGCGGTATCGGCTCACGGCCCTGGCTCCGCCCGACCTGACCGGTGGCGTCGGACTGGACGACTTGACCGGCTTCTTCGTCCATCCCGCACGGGCACTGCTCAGGCAACGGGCTGGGCTGAGTCTTGGCGAATCCCAGCGAGCGCCTGAGACCATCCCCATCGAACTCGATGGCTTGCAGCGCTGGCAGATCGGGACGCGTGTGCTCCGCGACCTCCGCGCCGGCAGGGACGCGTCCGACCTCGAGGTCGCGGAGCGGCTGCGCGGCGGGGTGCCCCCGGCCGACCTCGGACAAGCCACCCTCCGGCGGGTCCTGAACGAAGCGCAGGCCACCCTCGACGTGCTTCCCGCTGCGGCTCGTGAACCGTCGACGGTTCACGACCTGCACTGCCTGATCGCCGTGCCCGGTGCAGCGGACCTGTCGTTGACCGGGCGGGTGACCACCCAGGCCGGCAGCCTGATGGCGGTGGAGTTCTCACGCCTCCAGCCCAAACACCGCATCGTCGCGTGGTTGCGGCTGCTGACCCTTGCCGCCGCCGAACCAGGGCCGTGGCGAGCCGTCGCGATCGGACGCGGCCATGCCCGTACCCTGACTGCTCCGCCCGCTGCCGAGGCACGCGCGCTGTTGGGACGCTACCTGGGCCTGTACGCGCTCGGGTTGAGTCGCCCGCTGCCCGCCATGCCGCGGGTCTGCGAGGCTTGGGCCACCCTGCGGGCCAGGGGATATGACCCCCATGACCCGAGAGTGGGACGGGCGGAGCTGCGGCGCAGCTGGGATTGGGACTGCGACGCCTCCTGGCAGGCCTTTTACAGCACGCTCGACGAGGTCCTGGACGAGCGGACCACACAGGTGAGGTTGCCTGAGCGCACCCCCGCGGAGCCGAGCCTCGTCGGCGCCCTCGCCGAGCTGATCTGGGCACCGCTGCTCCGCCATGAAGTCAGCGGTGCCCGATGACGCCCTACGACCCCACGTCCCCCTTACCTGAGGGGACTGTTGTCCTTGAGGCGAGCGCCGGCACCGGCAAGACCCACGCCATCGCCGCGCTTGCCACCCGTTTCCTCGCCGAGGGGGTCGTTCCGGCCGAGAACCTCGCGGTGATCAGCTTCAGCCGGATCGCCTCCGCCGAGCTGCGCTCGCGGGTCAGGGAGCGATTGCGGTCAACCTACGGACTGCTGTCGGACAGCCTTGCCGGCAGGCCTACCGCGCCCGGCGATGCGACCGGCCAGTACCTGCTCGATGCCCCAGCCGCCGAACTGCAGGAACGCGTCGCCCGCCTGAAGCGTGCGATCGTCACCTTGGACTCCGCCAGCATCATGACGATCCACGAGTTCTGCCAGGCCATGCTCCACGAGCTGGGTGTGCTGGCGGAACAGGATCCCCAGGCAACCCTGGTCGAGAACCTCGGTCCGCTGGTCGACCAGGTCGCCCTGGACCTCTATCTGGCGCGCTACGCCTCGATCCCGCTCGGTGCTCCGTTCGAACTGCCGGTAGCGCTGGAACTTGGACGGGCTTCGGTCGCACGATTCGACGCCCGCCTTGTACCACAAGGACTGACCGATGTCGGCGAGGAACGGCTGGCGTTCGCCGAAGCTGTCCGCGTCGAACTGGCGCGGCGCAAGCGGTGGCTGGGGGTGTACTCATTCGATGATCAACTGCTGCGGCTGCGGGATTCCCTGCGTCAGTCCGGGGGAGGAACCGGGGCCGAGCGGCTCCGGCGACGCTGCCGTGTGGTGCTGGTTGACGAGTTCCAGGACACCGACCCGGTGCAGTGGGAGATCCTCCGCGACACCTTTCACGGCCACGTACCGCTGGTGTTGATCGGCGATCCCAAGCAGGCCATCTACGCATTCCGGGGCGCCGATGTCACCGCCTACCTCGACGCGG
>CAYUWV010000307.1:0-2629 GCA_964448385.1 uncultured Propionibacteriaceae bacterium
CGGATCTGCTCACAGCGCTGATCGCCGGCGAGGACCTGAGCGCCAGTTCGGCGGCGTGGGCGATGGGCCAGATCCTCGCCGGAGACACCACCCCGGTGCAAATCGCCGGATTCGCGGTGGCCATGCGGGCCAAGGGCGAGACGGTCGCTGAACTGGGAGGTATGGCCGCGGCGATGCTCGACCGGGCCACCCCGATCTCGATCACCTCAGCGGCGGTCGATGTGGTCGGTTCAGGGGGCGATCGTGCCAACACGGTCAATATCTCGACCATGGCCGCGATCGTCGCTGCCGGCTGCGGGGTGCCGGTGGTGAAGCACGGCAACCGGGCGGCCTCGTCGGCCTGTGGCACTGCTGACTGCCTGGAAGCCTTGGGGGTGGCCTTGGCGGTGCCGCCCCAGGCCCAGGCTCAGGTGTTGGCGCAGACCGGCATCGTGTTCCTCTTCGCTCCGCTCTACCACCCCTCGCTGCGGCACGCTGCCAGCGCGCGCGGGGAACTCAAGGTGCAGACCACCTTCAACTTCCTCGGCCCGCTGGCCAATCCAGCGCGGCCCCAGGCGCAGGCGGTGGGGGTGGCCAACGCCAGGATGGCACCGCTGGTGGCCGGGGTCCTGGCTGGCCGTGGCACGCGCGGTCTGGTCTTCCAGGGTGCGGACGGGCTGGACGAGCTGACCACGACGATGGAATCGCGGCTTTGGTTGATCAGCGACGGACGCGTGGTGCCCGCCGAACTCGATCCGCTCGACCTCGGGATCCCTCGGGCTGCGGCCGCCGACTTGGTCGGCGGCACGCCGGCCACCAATGCCAGGATCGTACGCGAAGTGCTCGCCGGGGCCCCCGGACCCGTGCGTGACATCGTGGCACTGAACGCGGCAGCTGCCTGTCTCAGCTTCGACGGGGTTTCGGTGGACGATCCGTTGATACCTCAATTCGCTGGCCACCTGGAGCGAGCCAGAGAGTCCATCGACACTGGTGCTGCGGCGGCAGTGCTCGAGCGGTGGATCGCTGCCACTCAGGCTGCCCTGCCCGGCTGACCTCCAGGCGGCGGGCGTTAGTTGAGTCAGGCGCCCGTTGCCGCGCTCGACCCCTCGGGGGTGACCCGTCGGCACGTGGCACCGCGTGGGCCCGCTAGCCAGACAGGAAGAATTGGGCCAACAGTGCCAGGTACGCCCCACTCAGCAGGGACGGACCGTAGGGGAACGGGCCCTCGTGGCCTCGGACCACACGGGACGTGAGCCCCCAGCCAACCCCTACCAGGCTGCCGAGGAGCAACGCCCAGGTCGCAGTCTGCAGCGAGGTGGCCCCCGTCACTGCACCGATAATCGCCGCCAGCCGGACGTCGCCGAAGCCGACGCCTTGGCCGAGGCGCCAGAACAGGAAGAACAATCCGCCGGCCCCGAGTGCCATGCCTGCGGCACTCAACGCGATGCTGGGTCCCTCGACGGAGCCGGCCAGCAGGGCGGCCATCACGACCCCCGCCGCGGCTCCGATGGCCACCGCCTGGGTCAGCCGCAACGGCAGCAGGCGGGTGTGCGCATCGATCACCACCAGCAGGATGCCGCCGGTGCCCAGCACCGCCCACGCCAGCCACACCCTCGGTGGGGTGAGGGCGAAGGAGATGCCCAAGGCGAGCAGGCACCACAGCCCCACCTGCCATCCGAAACGACGCGAGATGAGGTCGGCGTACGGCGCGACACCGGGCTCGTCCGGCGGCAGCGGCAGCCTGCGCAGAATGACGGGATAGATCAGGACGGTTACTCCCGCCAGTGCCGCGGCGAGGATGGCGCTGGTCCACGACATGGGCGCAGCCTAACCTCAGGCGGCCGCGTCGGCGGCGTCCGGTTCGAACAACCGGGGGTGGACCAGGCAGGCCGCGTAGACGAGCAGCTCGGTGAGCCGGCTGCAGCGAGGGGCGTCCTCCAGCGCCAGCAGCGCGCTGGGCGTCAGCCGGCACCACGCGGCGAGGCTGTCGACGTTGCACCCTCCCGCGAGCAGTGCCCGCAACCGATCGGCAGACACAGCAGTCGCCACCCAACTCCCTGACAGGGCGGCCAGGTCCGCGCTGGTCAGAGCCAACAGGCGCACGGCGGTCTCACGGGAGATCCGCCTCACCGGACGGCCCCGGCGTCCGAAGACCAGATGGTGCACCAGCGTGGGGGACACGCCGGCATGGGCCGCGAGGGCTGCCCATGGCAGCGTGGTGACCGCCTGGATCTGGCGCACGTGAGCCCGGAACGGGGCGGCCAGAACCCAGGCGTGGTTCTGGCCGTCGTCGCGACGTGGGTCGGGAGTGAGCATGGTTCCTCCTGCTGGGTGTCCTGCTGGAGAAAGCCTTCGCGGCCGCCCGTTTGTGACGGGCGACCGCGATACTCAGAGTTTCTTCAGGTTTTGCCTCAGCGACGGGGCTTGGTGAAGCCCGCCGCCTCGGCATGCTCGGCCGTGTCGAACCAGACCTCAGCGATGGTCCGCTCGTACGAGGGACTCCCGGGGACGTGATACTTCTTCGACCGCGGGTTGCCCTTGATGGTGAACCCCTCTGGCGGCTCGGAGCCCAGATACGACCCCTCCGCGGAGGGGCTAGGTGCGAAAGGGTTGCCCCTCCCCTCCTTCAGCGCGCTCGGCCGCCTTGTCG
>CAYUWV010000308.1:0-2614 GCA_964448385.1 uncultured Propionibacteriaceae bacterium
ACGAGAAGCCCATCGCCGGCGGCGCCTACCAGACCTTCGCGAAGGGCACCATCTACTGGTCCTCCGCCACCGGGGCGAACGCCGTCCGCGGGGCGGTGGAGAGCGCCAGCGCGTGCAGGGGGGCCGGAGTGGGGGGGCGGGCTTCGCCTGTGTGCGTCTCCCGGCTGGTCCGTCTGCGGCGCGCGGCCTGGGGCCCGCGGGCCTCTGCACGACTCGCTCCCGATGCCTCCAGTGCTCAAAGGTGGCAGGTACTGGGACGACCCCGTGCCGGGACCTACTGGGGGGGCTGCTGGTAGGTCGGCGGTTGGTAGGTCGGGGGCTGTTGCGGGTTCTGCGGCGGGTACTGGGCCGGCGGGTACTGCGCCGGCGGGTACTGCTGCGGCGGGTACTGCTGCTGAGCCGGCTGCCCGGCCGGCCCGTAGCTCGGGGGCGTCGAGAACTGCCCGGGCGGGGGGGCGGACGGGTTCGCCTGCTGGTAGGCCTGCGGGTTGGGCAGTGCGCCCGGGGCGGCTTGGCCGGCGGCCAGCTGCTGGTTGGTCGGCTCGCTGACGGGTCGATCCCCGCGGTCGCTGATCTCACCGAAGCTGACGTTCGGCGCCTGGCGCATCGCCTGGTCGTTGACCTCGAAGTAGCTGGCCCGCTCGAGC
Organism: uncultured Propionibacteriaceae bacterium; assembly: GCA_964448385.1. Lineage (GTDB taxonomy): Bacteria > Actinomycetota > Actinomycetes > Propionibacteriales > Propionibacteriaceae > Propionicimonas. The sequence continues at coordinate 648 of CAYUWV010000308.1, forward strand.
TTGAACATGCCGGCGATCATGTTGCCGGGGAACGATTCGATCTGGGTGTTGTAGTTGCGCACGTTGGCGTTGTAATAGCGCCGACCGGAGGCGATCCGATCCTCAGTCTCGGTCAGCTCACGCTGCAACTCGAGGAAGTTGACGTTGCTCTTCAGCTCCGGGTACGCCTCGACGCTGACGATCAGGTTGCGCACGGCACCGGAGAGTTGCTCCTCGACCTGGGCGCGTTGCTCGCTCGGGGCGCCACCGGACTGCTGGGCGAGTTGGGCGGCCTGGGCACGCAGGGCGACGACCTGCTCGAGGGTGTTGCGCTCGTGCGCGGCAAAGGCGCGAACCGTCTCGACCAGGTTGGGGATCAGGTCGTAGCGCCGGTTCAGCTCGACGTCGATCTGGCGCCAGGATTCCTGGATCAGGTTTCTGGACTTGACGAAGCCGTTGTACAGCGAGACGACGTACCCTCCGACGCCGACCACAATGATCAGCAGGATCAGGAAGAACCACATCATGGTTACTACTCCGCTCATGGGACGCTTGGACTCGCCAAGCCTAGTGCGTGGGGTGAGGAATTGACCGTTGCCGTCAGCCCAATTCCAAATCGGCCAGTCCCACGGCATAGCGGTACGGGACGCCCGCAGCCTCGATCCGCTGCCTCGCTCCGGTGTCGCGATCGACGATGACGGCCACCCCGATCACCTCACCTCCAGCCTCGCGCACGGCCTCGACCGCGGTCATCACCGAACCGCCGGTGGTCGAGGTGTCCTCCACCACGAGGCAGCGTCGTCCGGCCACGTCGGTGCCCTCGATGCGGCGCTGCAGGCCGTGGGCCTTGGCGTCCTTGCGGACGACGAACGCGTCCAGGCGGGATCCGGCAGCGGCGGCGTCGTGCAGCATCGCGACGGCCACCGGATCGGCCCCCAGGGTCAGCCCGCCGACTGCCTCGAACTCCCAGTCGGCGACCAGTTCGCGCATCACGGCGCCCACGAGCGGCGCGGCGACCCCGTCCAGGGTCACCCGGCGCAGGTCGACGTAGTAGTCAGCCTGCTTGCCCGAAGCGAGCGTCACCCGTCCGTGCACGATGGCCAGTTTCTTGATCTGCTCGATCAGCAGGTCTCGTTGCGTCATGGCAGCCAACCTAGATCACGTGGCCGACAGTTCTCGCCCGCTTCCGTGGGACGTCGGGTGCGCCGCGGGCGTCAGGTGAACCAGCCGCGCGCCACCGGGTCGACCGACGGACGGGAATCCGCGTCGGTGAAGGGGGCCACGCCCCCAACCCACGCCTGGAGCGATATCCCGGAGATGAGGCGATAGGGGAAGGACGCCCTGGCCAGCATCCGCTCCAGCGAAGCGATCGGCAGGGACCAGGTGCTCGCCAGCACCACGAGGTTGCCGTACCGGCGGCCCTTCCACACCGACACCTCGGCGCTCACGCCCTGCTGCGGGAGCGAGAGGGCTAGTCCGGCCAGACAACGCTTGGACCAGTCGAACGGGGCCCGGTCGCCCAGATTCATCACCAGCTGTCCGCCTGGCCGCAGCACCCGGGCGGCGTCGGTGAAGAATTCGGCGGTCGCCAGATCGGCGGGTACCTGGGCGCCGGCGAACGCGTCCACGATGACGAGGTCGGCGTAGTCGTCCGGCATCTCGCGCAGGCCGCTGCGTCCGTCCTGTGGGCGGATCTTGATGCCGCTGTTGCGGGCTAGCGGCAGCCGGGCGCGGACCTCGTCGATCAGGGCGACGTCCGGTTCGAGCACGATTTGTGCGGTGTGCGGACGGCGTGCCTCGACGTAGCGCGGCAGCGTCAGCCCTCCCCCGCCGATGTGGACGACCCGGACGCGCTCAGCCCCGGGCCGCTGCAGCACGGTGGCCTCAAGGATCTCCGCGATCCGCCGCACGTACTCGAACTCGAGCCGCAGCGGATCGGAGAGATCGACCCACGACTGCTCGGTCACCCCCGAGCGAACCACGAAGGC
>CAYUWV010000309.1:0-2610 GCA_964448385.1 uncultured Propionibacteriaceae bacterium
GGGGCGAGATCCGAGGAGATGACCTCGGGAATGCTGTCGGATTCGGGGGTTGCCAGCTCCGCGGGTGTGAACCCCTCCGGTGCCTGGTCGGGGACGGCGTGTGCCGGGCCGCCCAGCGCCGGATCGTCCGGCACCTCGGGCTTGGGCGCATCCCAACCGGTCGGATTGCTCATGTGTCCTCCTCAGTAGTGACGCGGCCATTGTGTCTCACCCACGGTCGCTGGGACGAGAGCCCACTCCGCGAGAACGCCGAACCGCCTTGCCGCAGGATTCCGGACGGCGAAGCGACGTCCGGGTCAGTGGCGCATGGCCGTGGGGATCGGGGACTCCCACAGCGTCCTGATCTCGGCCAGCAGCAAGGCGAACCGGCCGTGGATCTCCAGGTAGCCGGTGTCGGTGACCTCCCCGAGCCGGGTGACGGGAATGCGGTGCTCCGCGCACAACCCGTTGAACTCCTCCAGCGCCGCGCCCGACAGGCTCACCAGGACGCGTCCCGGGGATTCGGAGAACAACTGCACGCAGGCGTCTCCCTCGGGCAGGTCCAAGGCGACCGACGTGCCGTGCCGCAGGCAGGACCCCACCAAGGCCTGGGCCAGCCCACCGTCCGACAGGCCGCGGGCGGACTTCAGCAGGTGTCGCTGGCTGGCGGCGACCAGGACCTGGCCGAGGCGACGTTCGAGGTCGAAGTCGGGCACCGGCGGCACACCGCCGAGGTGGCCGTGCATGACGTCCGCCCACGCGCTTCCCGACAGGTCCTCACCGGTCGTCCCGAGCAGCAGGACGGCGTCACCCTTCGCGACGAAACCCGACCCGACGCGGTCGGCGACGTCGTCGATCACGCCCAGCATCCCGACCACGGGGGTGGGCAGGATGTTGGCCCCACCGGTCTGGTTGTAGAAGCTCACGTTGCCGCCGGTGACCGGAGTCCCCAGCGCCCTGCAGCCGTCCACGAGCCCGAGGATGGCCTCGGAGAACTGCCACATCACGTCCGGGTCCTCCGGGGAGCCGAAGTTGAGGCAGTCGGTGATCGCGACCGGCACCGTCCCGGTGCAGGCAACGTTCCGGTGCGCCTCGCACAGCGCCAACTGCGCCCCCAGGTAGGGGTTCAGCAGCGTGAAGCGGGCGTTGCAGTCGGTCGCCAGGGCGATCCCGAGACCCGACTCCTCATCGACGCGCAGCATGCCGGCATCTTCCGGTCGGGCCAGCACGGTATTGCCGCGCACGTAGCGGTCGTACTGGTCGGTGACCCACGACTTGTCGGCCTGGTTGGGTGAGGTCACCACTTTGAGCAGGGTGGCCGCCAGGTCGTCGGGCTCCTTGGCCCGGGGCAGCCCGTTGGCCGAGTTCGCGTTCACGTCGTCCATCCAGGCCGGACGGGCGAACGGACGGTGGTAGACCGGGCCCTCATGGGCCACCGTGGCGGGGTCGACGTCGACGACGTTCTCGCCATGCCAGTCGATGATCAGCCGGTCGCCTTCGGTGACCTCACCGATGACGGTCGACAGCACGTCCCACTTGGCACAGATCTCTTCGAACCGCGCCACGTTGTGCGGCTCCACGACGGCCATCATGCGTTCCTGGGATTCGCTCATCAGGATCTCTTCGGGGGCCAGCGTGGGATCCCGCAGCGGCACCAGATCGAGGTCGACATGCATGCCGCCCTCGCCGGAGCTGGCCAGTTCGCTGGTCGCGCACGAGATGCCGGCCGCGCCAAGGTCCTGGATCCCGACGATGACGCCCGCGGCGAAGAGTTCCAGCGTGCACTCGATGAGCAGCTTCTCCATGAACGGGTCACCGACCTGGACGGCCGGTCGCTTCGCCGGACCGTCCGCCTCGAAGGTCTCCGAGGCCAGGATCGACGCGCCGCCGATCCCGTCCCCACCGGTCGCGGCGCCGTACAGCACCACCTTGTTGCCGGTGCCGGTGGCGAAGGCGAGGTGCAGGTCCTCGTGCTTGAGGATTCCCACGCACAGCGCGTTGACCAGCGGGTTGCCGTAGTAGGACGGGTCGAACACGACCTCGCCGCCGATGTTCGGCAGCCCCAGGCAGTTGCCGTAGCCGCCGACGCCGGCGACGATGCCGGGCATCACCCGCGCCGTGTCGGGGGCGTCCAGCGGGCCGAAGCGCAGCGCGTCCATCACGCCGATCGGACGGGCTCCCATGGCCAGGATGTCGCGGACGATGCCGCCGACGCCGGTCGCGGCGCCCTGGTAGGGCTCGACGTAGGACGGGTGGTTGTGGGACTCGATCTTGAAGGTGACCGCCAGGCCGTGGCCGACGTCCACCACGCCGGCCTGCTCCCCGATCCCGGCCAGCAGGGGTCCGCGCGGGGTCGTCTTGTCGAGCGCACCGAACTTGCTCAGGTGCACCTTCGAGGACTTGTAGGAGCAGTGCTCCGACCACATCACCGAGTACATGGCAAGCTCGCACGAGGTCGGACGGCGACCAAGGATCTCGCGAATCCGCTCGTACTCGTCGGCCTTCAGGCCGAGTTCTGCCCAAGGCTGCTCGATGTCGGGAGTTTGGACGGCATGGGTCACGGTGTCGGCCACGGCGTCAATCTACCGGCTGAGCTCCGTTGGACGGCTCCGGCGCGCGATCGGCGGACGA
>CAYUWV010000310.1:0-2602 GCA_964448385.1 uncultured Propionibacteriaceae bacterium
CGGGTATTCCACGTCCATGCCCATCGCGATGCGTCGCAGGGCGAAACTCACGTGGTCGGCCAGCGCGATGATCAGCGCCGGGTTGCGGGTCAGGCCGTCCAGCCCGACCTCGGTGAGGGCCGAGCCCACCAAAGCGATGTGCTCGGGCGGGATGCCGGACAGCAGGTGGGCTAGGTGGTCTGGGTCACGGCCGTCGGTGGGGATGAACGTCCGAACCACCTTGGCCGGGTCGACGGCCTGACCCGGCCGGGCCTGGAATCCCAGGCCACGGCCGGTCAGAATCACCTCGCGTCCAACCCCGTCCCTTGCCAGGACGAGGTTGTTGTTGAAGACGCGCACGATCTCCATGTCAGGCCAGCGTTGCGTCACTCGACGAAGCGCTCAACGCCGTCCTCAAGGGGTGACGTCGATGATCGGGTCGCCAGGAGCGACACGACCCGTCCGAGGAGCGACCTTCGCCAGCGTCATGGTGTTGATGACGACCACGACGGTGGTGGGGTCGTACCCCGCCGCCTCGATGCCAGGGAAGTCGACCTTGGCCAGCAGGTCACCAGCTTCGACCCGCATGTCCTTCGCCACGGTCACCTCGAAGCACTTGCCGGCGAGTTGCACCGTGTCGATGCCGATGTGCACCAGCACCTCGACACCGTCGTCGGTCTTGATGCCGAACGCGTGACCGGTGTCCGCGACCGTCACCAGGGTGCCGGCGACCGGCGAGGTGATGTGGCCTTCGGTGGGCAGGATCCCGACGCCGTCGCCGAGAGCCTTGGACGCGAAGACCTTGTCGTTGACGTCGGCGAGCCGAACGATCATGCCGGCCACCGGAGCCACGACCACGGAGGTCGCGGCGCCGGGAACGGCGGCAGCGGCGGCAGCGGCCGGAGCGGCAGCGGCGGCACGGGCAGCCGAGGCAACGCGGGCCTTCTCCAGCGCCAGATCAGCTTCGGCCTGCTGGCGCTCGGCCTCAAACTCGGCCTTCTGCTCGGGGGTCCGGTAGTCGGAGGCGATGACCAGGATCATCGACACGGCGAAGGCGGCGGCGATCGAGATCGCGTAGATCCAGATCGGAGTGAAGACCGGGATGGTGAGCAACGAGGTGAAGGCGAAGGCGCCTGTCGTGACGGGCTTGAAGATCCAGCCGAGGATGCCGATCGTCAGACCACCCGTTGCGCAGCCGATCAGCATGCGCGGGTAGATCCGCTTGTAGCGCAGGTGGATGCCGTACAGGGACGGCTCCGAGATGCCGCCCAGCAGGCCTGCGGCCAGGGCACCGATCGCGGTCTGGCGCACCTCGTCGTGGCGGGCCCGGGTGGCGACGACGAGGACGCCGGCGGTGGCGCCGAAGCAGGCGAAGTTCCACGTGCCCATCGGGCCCTGGATGAAGTCGTAGCCCAGGGTGCTGATGTTGGCCAGCATGAGCGCGTTGAGCGGCCAGTGCAGGCCGAGCGGCACCAGGAACGGGTAGAGCATCGGGATCAGGACGGCGAACAGCAGCGGCACCGTGTTGTTCAGCCACGCAAGCCCGTAGCCGAGACCGGTGCCGATCCAGATGCCGAGCGGGCCGATCAGGAAGGCGGTGACAGGAGTCATGATCAGCAAGCAGAAGAACGGGACGAAGACCATCTGCAGGTTCTCCGGGAAGATCCGCTTCAGCAGCTTGTAGAGCTGGGCCAGCACCGCGACCATGATCAACGGCACGAACACCTGGCCGCCGTAGTTGAACAACTGCATCGGCATACCGGCGATCGTCGCCACACACGAGTTGCCGAGGTCGGTCTTGGTGCAGACCGTGTCGGCCGCGTTGGTGAGGGACAGGTACTCCGGGGTGAACATCGCAGCCATGATCGCGCCACCGATCCACGGGTCCACGTTCAGCTTCTTGGAGGCGTTGTACGCGACCATGATCGGCAGGAAGTACAGCACGGAGCGCCAAATCGCGTCCCAGAACACCCAGGTGGCGCCCGCGGCCGTCAGGCGGTCAACGCCCTGGAACGGGACGATGTGCAGGGCGTCGAGGATGGCGGCGATCGCGATGATCAGCGAGGAGCCGAGCAGCACACCGAGAAGGGGACGGAACGAGTCGGACAGGTACTCGAAGAAGAAGTCCAGCCAGGCCGACTTGCCGCGGGCCTTGGCCCGCTCCTTGGCCTTCACGTCGGCGTCGGTCAGGCCCTTGCCCACCCCTGACATCGACGGCAGGTTCATGATCTCGTTGAAGGTGGTCTGAACGCCTCCGCCGATGACGACCTGGTACCGGTCACCGCTCTGCGGCACGGCACCCATGACCCCCGAGATCTTCTCCACGGCCTTCTGGTCGATGCCGGAGGCGTTCTTCAGTTCGAAGCGAAGCCTCGTCGCGCAGTGAGTGAGACTCATGACGTTGCCGGCACCGCCGAGCGCGTCGACGATCTCCTCTGCGGTACTTCGCTTGGTGTTGGACTGCATTGTCAATCCTTCCTGTGGGCGCCTGCTGGCGCGGGAAAAACCCAACAAAAACAAAAAGACCCGAGATGCAGGTGACTGCATCTCAGGTCTTGCCCCGTGGCGGGTAACAACCCTGTTGAGCGCTTGCTCACCGCGAACGATAGCAGTATCGCAGCGG
>CAYUWV010000311.1:0-2598 GCA_964448385.1 uncultured Propionibacteriaceae bacterium
CTGGTTCCAGAAGAGCAATCCGTTTCCGCCGAGTTGGGCGTGGTCTCGCAGGTGGGCGCGCACATCGTCGAGCAGCGACGCGGGGATGTGGACGGTGCGTTTGGCGGCCTCGGTCTTGGGTGCGCCGATGTGGGTGGTCGTGCCGGCTCTGACCACGCCGCGAGTGACGCGGATCGTGGCGCGTTCGAGGTCGATGTCGGAGCGGCGGAGTTCTCGAATCTCGCCGGAGCGCAGCGCGCACCAGGCGCCTAGCAGCACTCCCAGCCGCCATCTGGGCGGCATGGCGTCGGCGATGGCGAGGACTTCGAGGGGGGTGAGGGGTTCCAGGTTGCGGATGCGGCTGGGTTTGCCGGCGCCGCGGACGTGGACGGGTGAGGCCGGGATCAGGCCGTCCTCGACAGCGGCCAGGCATAGGGTCCTGAGCAGGTTGTAGGCCAGGTCGCAGCTGCGCCGGTGGGTGGTGCGGGGGAGCGCCTGCCACCAGGTGTTCACCTGGGCGCGGGTGAGTTCATGGAGTTGAGCGTCGCCGATCCCGACCCTGGTGCGGAAGGTCCTCGTCGAGCCTTTCAGGATCGGTTGGGCGAGGATGTAGTACCGCAGGCTCGTCTCGTAGCGCGCTCGCGTCGAGGGGCGCAACTCGGTGTTGGCCTCCAGCCACTGCCGGGCGTAGTCGGCAATGGTCATGCGGTTGGCCAGGGCCTGTTCAGCCTCCTGTCGAGCCGCCTCCCGTTCAGCGGGCGGAGTCCACTGCCCGGTTTCGATCAGGCGACGCTCGGTCTCCAGCCAAATCCTCGCGTCGCCCTCGGTCTGGAAAGTGGTGGGAGCGGTGTACAGCGTGCTGGGAATGACGCCCGGAATGCCGCCGTGCCGGTAGCTGGCCTGGTAGTTGCCGGACGCCTTCGCCCGTACGCTGCCCCACCGTGAGCGGGTGCGCGGACGCCTCCCTCGCCTCGCCATGGGCAATTCCCTTCTCCAACGCTCACCAGTATGGTCCGGGCCCTTATCGGGCCCTTAAGCCCCTTTGACATGCCTAGACACGAGTGCGCACGAGTGTTCGACCTGCATGCATCATACCTTGTCGGAGCAATGAATGGGCTAGTCAGCCGTTGATCTAAGACGGCCCAATGTCGGATTCAAGTCCCTTCTCCGGCACTCATGAATCAGTGTTCTGACAAGGCGCCGCCTCGCCCAGTGATTGGGACTGCCTCCACAGCGCCTATCTCGTGTGTCAGCCCTGGCAGGTCGTCCTGCTTGTGGCGACCGGGCGGACGGGGCCGTGAGGACGCCGACGGACTGGCGGTCAGGCGTTGCGCAGAAGCCGGACGAGGGTGGTGAGTCCGATCACGGTTGCTCCGGTGGCGGGGTAGGGGTCGGTGCCGGTGTCGGGGTGGACGACGTAGCGGAGCTGAACCCCGAGGTCGGCGCAGGCGCGGTGGTAGCCGGGGCTGAGGGATGGGGCGGTGGAGAGCTTGATCTCGATGGCGATGTCGGGAGCACCGGCCCGGACGAGGAGGAGGTCGACCTCGTCCCCGGTGGCAGTGCGGTAGTGATGCGCCCGGAAAGTGGGTCCGGCGGCGGCAATGAGGGCTTCGACCGCGAAGCTTTCGAAGCTGGCACCGACGACCGGGTGGCCGCGCAGTTGGTGGAGGGTGTCGATCTCGAGCAGGGCGTGGAGGAGGCCGCTGTCGCGGACGAAGACCTTGGGGGACTTGGTGAGTCGTTTGCCGGTGTTGAGGTGCCAGGGCTGGAGCCGACGGACGAGGCCAAGGTCGGTGAGCAGGTCGATGTACCGATCGACGGTGGGGCTGCTGATGCCGATGTTGGCGGCGAGTCGGCTGGCGTTGAGGAGGCCGCCGCTGGTGTGGGCGAGCATCGTCCACAGCCTGCGCAGAGTCTCGGAAGGGATGCGCGGGGCGAACATGGGAACGTCGCGTTCCAGGTAGGAACGGATGAGGTCGGCGCGCCACCGGGACGACTGTTCGTCGGTGTCAGCGGTGAGGCTGTCGGGGAAGCCGCCCCGCAACCACACCCGATCCTCGGGTAGGTTGACGTCGGCGGCCTCGTCGGCGTTGATGCCGCCCAGGTCCACATGCGAGATGCGTCCGGCGAGGCTGTCGGAGGACAGCTGGATGAGGTCGAGGGAGGCTGAGCCCAGCAGGAGGAACTGACCGGTGCGGAACCCGGCTCTGCGGTTGTCGTCGATGACCCCTCGGAGGACGTCGAACACGCCGGGGGAGCGGTGGACCTCGTCCAAGACCACCAGCTTGGGGGCGAGGTTGCGCAGGTAGGTGTCTGCGTCTTCGAGGCGGCGCAGGTCTGAGGGACGTTCCAGATCGAGGTATACCGCACCTGCCGGCCACTGGTCGGCGAGTTGACGAGCCAGCGTGGTCTTGCCGACCTGGCGTGGGCCGAGTAACGCGACGGCTGCGGACGTGGCCACGCGGCGCTGAAGCTCGTGGAAAAGGATCCGAGGGATCATGTATGCAAATCTAACACCAGAAGTTCAAAATGCACGCCTCCGCACCCACTCCCGATGCGCCACCGCGGTCGCTGCGGTCGGCAGGCCCATCTCGCGCGTCCTCAACGCCATCGCTGGCC
>CAYUWV010000312.1:0-2595 GCA_964448385.1 uncultured Propionibacteriaceae bacterium
AGCCAGTTCACGCTGTACGCCGACACGCGCAAGGGCCGCCGCCCCTCCTGGAGCGCGGCAGCACCCCGTCCGCTCAGCGAGCCCCTGGTGGAGCATTTCGTGGCGGCGCTCCGCAACCTCGGCGCGCATGTCGAGACCGGACAGTTCGGCGCGATGATGCAGGTGACCCTGACCAATGACGGCCCGGTGACCCTCGTACTGGAGAGCTGAGCCGCTCGGGAACGACGAGTGGTCGGGAGTCGAATGTCCCCAGCTGCCGGAGTTCACTACAGTGAGCGACGACGCAATCCCGGGGAGAGGTGCATGGCCCAACTGCTGGTGGTGAGCAACACCCTGAGCCAGGGTGCTGCCGCCGAGCAGACCCTTCCCGTGCTGACCCTGCTGCCGCACGAGATCAAGTTCGTTCCCGCCGACACCCAGGCTCTCACGGAGTCTGCGCGAGCCGACCTCGTGGTGCTGGACGGTCGCCAGGACCTGGCCGGAGCCCGCATGATGGCGCGGCTGTTCGCCTCCAGCGGCAGCACCGTCCCGCTGCTGCTGGTGCTCGCCGAGAACGGCCTGACCGCGGTCGCGGCTGACTGGGGCCTGTCCGACCTCATCATCGAGACCGCAGGGATCGCCGAGTTCGAGACCCGGATCCGGCTGCTGGTGACGGCTGCTGCCAACGACGGACTGATTTCGTCAGGGGGCATCGTGATCGACGACGGCGCCTACTCCGCGGTCAAGGACGGCGAGCCGCTCGACCTCACGTACACCGAGTTCGAACTGCTGAAGTACCTGGTGCAGCATCCCGGCAGGGTGTTCAGCCGCGAACACCTGCTGGCTGACGTCTGGGGCTACGACTACTACGGCGGCACCAGGACCGTCGACGTGCACGTGCGGCGGCTCCGCGCCAAGCTCGGCCCCGAGCACGAGGCGCTGATCGGCACCGTGCGCAATGTCGGCTATCGATTCTCCCCCGAGGGCGTCCGGCGCTGAGCGGCGTCACCGCCATTGACGTGTCCAGCAGTTAGCCTGACTGCGTGTGGCTCGACAACCTGACCAACTCCCAGACGCTCGCCGTGGACGCGCTCGCGCGGCGATGTGCGGCTGCGGACGGCGTCGATCCGCTGAATGAGGAGGCCCGGGTCGCCCGCACCACCGGCGGGGCCCGTCACGCTCTGGTGTGGCGCGACCACGAGCTGGCGGCCTACCTGTTCCGCAGCGACAGCCACGGCACCGCCCAACTCGCCGTCGACCCCGCGCACCGGCGGGAGGGACTCGGCTCAGCGCTGCTGGCCGACCTGCGAACTGCCGGCCCCGCGAGGCTGTGGGCTTTCGGCGATCTGGCGGCGGCGCGCGGGTTCGCGTCCCATCACCACCTGTCCCCGGAACGTTCCCTGCTGATCATGGAACGCCGGCTGGATGACCTGCCGGCCGCCACCCCCGCAGCGGACGGCTTCACCCTGCGCGGCTTCCGCGACGAGGACGCCGCTGCCCTGCTGGCGGTGAACGCGGCCGCTTTCAGCCACCACCCCGAGCAGGGCGCCCTCGAGGCGCCCGGGCTGGCCGCCCGCATGGCGGAGGCCTGGTTCGACGCCCACGGCCTCATCCTCGCGGTCGACGGCGAGGGGATCGCCGGGTTCCACTGGACCAAGCGCCACGACGCCACCCTCGGTGAGGTCTACGTCATCGGGGTGCACCCCCGCGCCCAAGGGCGTGGGCTGGGACGCGTGTTGCTGAACGCGGGGCTGGCGTACCTTCGAGACGCTGGCCTACAACGCGTGTTGCTCTACGTCGACAGCGCCGAGACGGTAGCTGTAGAACTGTACGCATCCGCCGGTTTCCACATCACCCATCGTGATGTGCTGTACGCACCGATCATCGAGGAGCTGAAATGACCTTCGTCGAAGACGAAGTGACGGTCGTGATGGACGACGTGCCCCTTGAACTCCCTGCTGACCGCTTCCGAGACCGCGAACTCTCCTGGCTCGCGTTCAACACCCGGGTGCTCGACCTGGCCCGCGACGAGAAGCGGGTCCCGTTGCTGGAGCGGGCGAAGTTCCTCGCCATCTTCTCCTCCAACCTCGACGAGTTCTTCATGGTGCGCGTCGCCGGGCTGAAGCGCCGAATCGCGGCCGGCGTCGCGGTGCCGAGCGCCTCCGGGATGATGCCTCGCGACCTGCACGACGCGATCCTCGAACGCACCCGCCAACTGGTGCTCCAGCAGGCGGTCGTCTTCGCCGAAGACATCCGCCCCGCCCTGGCCAAGCACTTCATCGAAATCCTGCGCTGGGACGAGCTGACCGCTCCCGAACGCTCCAGAATGACGGACCTGTTCCAATCGCGGATCTTCCCCGTCCTCACCCCCTTGGCGGTCGACCCGTCCCACCCGTTCCCCTACATTTCCGGGCTGAGCGTCAATCTCGCCGTGCTCCTGAAGAACCCGGTGACGGGGTCCAAGCAGTTCGCCAGGGTCAAGGTCCCTACCATCCTGAGCCGGTTCATCTCACTTGGCGGTGGCAGGTTCGTCCCCCTGGAGGACGTCATCGCCAAGCACCTCGACCGGGTGTTCACCGGCATGCAGCTGATCGGCTACAGCACCTTCCGGGTGAC
>CAYUWV010000313.1:0-2588 GCA_964448385.1 uncultured Propionibacteriaceae bacterium
TCGTCGACCTGATCCTTGATCTTGTCGATGATCGGCGTCCACATCTTGTCCATGATCGCCTTGTTGGCCGGATCGTTCGCGACCGCCGGAGTGAGTGCCGCGTCGAGCGCGTTCCACGTCGTCCGTTCGTCGGCGAGTGACGCGGTGATGTTCATCGGCAGAATGCTGAACAGCAGCGACAGCATGATGGCCGTGCCGAGCGTGCCGCCGATCTGGCGGAAGAAGGTGGCAGAGCTGGTGGCCACGCCGATGTCCTGAGCATTCGCCGCAGCCTGGACGGCCATGGTGAGGGTCTGCATCAGCTGGCCCAGGCCGAGCCCAACCACGAACATCGCGATCCCCAGGTACCAGAACGGCTTGTCCAGGGTCATGAACGCCAGCATCAAGAACCCGAGAGCGGTGGTGGCGGTGCCGGTCTTCGGGAAGGCGGAGTACTTGCCGGTCCGGGCCACGATCTGGCCGGAACCGATGGAAGCCAGCATCAGGCCGGCCATCATCGGCAGCGTGGCGAACCCCGACTGGGTCGGAGTGAAGCCGAGGACGATCTGGATGTACAGCGGGAGGGTGAGCATGGCTCCGAACATGCCGAAGCCGACCAGGATGCTCAGCACGGTGGCGGTGGAGAACGCCTTGCTGCTGAAGAGCCGCAGCGGGATGATCGCGCTCGCGCCCATGGCGCGCTCGACCAGAATGAAGCCGGCCAGGCTGGCTGCGCCAATCACGTAGCAGGCGATCGACGCCGCCGACGTCCAGCCCCACTCACGGCCCTGTTCGGCCACCAGCAGAAACGGCGCCAGCGTGGCGACGACGAGTCCGGCACCCCACCAGTCGATGGTGGGCTTCGCGTGGGCGGTGTGCGGAAGGTGGAGGAAGGCGATCACCATGAACAGGGCGACGACGCCGACAGGGACGTTGACCAGGAACACCCAGCGCCAGCCGGTGATGAACAGGATGTTGTCCGCACCGGCGAACAGACCGCCGACAAGCGGGCCGATGACCGAGGCGATACCGAAGGTGGCCAGGAAGAAGCCCTGGTACTTGGCACGTTCGCGGGGCGCCAGCATGTCGCCGATGATCGCCAGCGGCAGTGACATCAGGCCGCCGGCGCCGAGGCCCTGGAAGGCGCGAAACGCGGCGAGCATGATCATGGACGTGGAGAAGCTGCTCAAGAACGAGCCGAGCACGAAGATGCTGATGCTGAGGATGAACAGCGGACGGCGTCCGAAAAGGTCCGACAGCTTCCCGTACAGCGGGGTGGTGACGGTTGCCGCGATCAGGTAGGCCGTGGTGACCCACGCCTGCTGGTCAAGCCCGTGAAGCTCGTCGCCGATCGTCCGGATCGCAGTGCCAACGATGGTCTGGTCCAGCGCGCTCAGGAACATGCCAGCCATCAGGGCGTACATCACCAGCATGATCTGGCGGTGGTTCATGACCGGCTGGGGTGACGCCTTCTCGATCGAAGCCGTGCGCTCCATGGTGGCGACTGCCACGTCTCCTCCTACAAACGAAAAGCACTGCTTTTTGCAGCAGCGCATCTCTACAGTAGCGCAAGTTTGCAGTCATGCAATATTTTGCCTGCCTGGTCGGACGCTCGACGGCCCGCAGATCCGCCCGCTCGGCCTTCGGTGGCTAGGCACGGCCGGCGGCGCTGTTCCCCCTGCTGAGTCTGGGACGCGACGTCGGGACGCGTGGATCGGTGTCGAGCTCCAACCGCGTCAAGCTGCACTCCATAGACGAAGCGGTATCCAGCGGGCCGCGTTCTCGAAGTCGCGGTCGGTGGTCAACAACGCCAGATCATGGGCGATCGCCAACTGCGCGATCAGGGCATCGGTTGAGCCCAGCTGGACTCCGGCGCGCCGGCAGGTGTTGGCCAGCTGTGCCGCCGCGACGTAGTCGTCCCGGGTCGGCACCAGCATCTCCACAGCCGCCAAGTCGGCCGTGATCCGCGCCTGCGCCTGTTCTGGCACGAAGCCCCGCAGCAACTCCAGCAGCACCATCCCGGTGATGGCCACTCGCTCCCCCTCCACCAGAGCGGACCGAAGCGCCTCCACCTCGGGGACGTCAGGTGGACTGTCACGCCGGTAGGCCAAAGACCAGACGCTGGTGTCGACGAGAAGGCCCATCAGCCGAGAGAGCCCAGCTTGATGTCGCGGCCCCGGCGATCCTCCTTGGGGTCGTAGGAGTCGTCCCAGTCCAGCGTCCCGAAGGACTCCACGATCCGGGCCTGCTCACGGCGGGCGATGAACTCGCGCAGCGCCAACGTGACCGCTTCCTTCTTCGTCCGGACACCACTCACCGCCAACGCGTGATTCAACAACTCCGGATCGATAGCCAGATTCGTAGCCATGTGCACCTCCCTACACAGGATTCTACACAGGAGCTCCGAGCGAGCCGCTCAGCGATCTGTGGCCACCGGACCGCCGGGGAACCGAAGCGCGTCCGCGCCGCGCTTCACGTGGGGCGCAGGTTCTCCTCGACAGTCGGCCGCCCATGGGGAGGATCGCCACCATCCCTCAAACACCTAGTGGTGACGCTGAAATCACTGGTGGGCCCACTGGGAATCGAACCCAGAACCCGCGGATTAAAAG
>CAYUWV010000314.1:0-2581 GCA_964448385.1 uncultured Propionibacteriaceae bacterium
GTCCCGGCCACGAGGTGGTCCACGATCTCCTTGGTCGCCTGGACGGTGAGTTGTGACAATTCGGCGACCTGGCTGGCGACGTGGGCGGCCCGGGCGAACAGCAGGTCGCTGCCGACCATCTCATCGACCAGGCCAATGTGCAGCGCCCGGGTGGCATCGATCCGGTCGCCGGTGAAGATCAGGTACTTCGTGGCTGCCGCGCCCACCATCGACACCAGCCGACGGGTCGCGGAGAGGGGGTAGACGATCCCGAGTTTCGCGGGCGGCACGCCGTAGTGGGATTCGCTGCTCGCGAGCCGGATGTCGCAGGCGGCGGCAAGCTGCAAGCCACCCCCAAGACAGTGCCCGGCCACGGCGGCGATCACCGGCTTCACACAGCCCGCGATCGCCTCTTCGGCGAGGCTCGGCAGGCCCGAGTTGTGATGGGCCTGCAGGTCGACGATGTCGGAGCCGGCGCAGAAGTGGTCACCCTCGCCGCGCAGCACCACCACGCGCACCGACGGGTCGTCGGACAGCTCCCGGAACAGCACCGCGGCCTGCTGCCACATGTCGGCGGTGAGGGCGTTGAGCTTGCCCGGATTGTCGAGGGCCACCGTCGCCACGTGGTGGTGGTACTGAACCGTTACTCGTCCTGCCATCGCCAGACTCCTTCGGCCGATCGCGGGCCGCGCTGCCGGCCACCGGTGCCCCCCGGCTAGGAGCAGCGTCTGGTGTGGGGGGCGAAACGCCGCGATACCTCGGTCTCAGCGGGTTGGACGAACGATCTTCACCTTCTCCACGGTGGCCGTCTTCGCCGCAGCTTCCTGGCGCTTCATGGCCTCCTGTTCGGCCTGCAACTCCGCCATGTTGAACGTGCCGCGCAGGAAGACGAAGACGACCCCGGCGATGGCCAGCGACCAGGTCACGGGTTGCTGCAGGATCAGTGGCGCGGTGATCAGGATCGCCATGTCGAAGCCGCGGACGAGGTTGAACAACAACGTCGGCGGCATGGCCCCGGATTCGGTGGCCATCATCGGTACACCGAAGTCGACCTTCTTGGCCGTGACCCAGCGAACCGCCCCGAAGAGCCCGGCCACGCCGGTGACCAGGGCCGTCGCGAAACCGTTCGCCACGCTGCGGTCAGCGCCGGTCTGGGCGATGCCGATGAACGCGGGGGTGGTCGCCAGCGCCCACAGCAGCGTCAGCGCCGCGGGGACGGCCATGGCCGCCGTCCGGATCGTGGAGGTCTTGAACGGCAGGGCCCGCGCCAGTCCGCCCGTCCGGGTGAGGACGCGCAAGCTGCCGAGGAACGGCACCAAGGCGATGAACAGGCCGATGGCGCTGATCAGCGGGTTGAGCTGGCTCATCCGCAGGGCATCGCCGGCGTAGGGAACCACGATGCTCACGGCCAAGGCGATGAACGACTTCGGGTTGCGCTTGAGTCGCTCCACGTCGCGCCAGATGAGCGCTGTGATCCCGAGGCCGCGTCCCTTCGTGGGACGGACGTGGCCGCGCTCGGCGGCTTCGCGCTCCACCAGGATGTCGCGGATCAGCCCGAAGTCGAGCGCGAACATAGCCCCCTGCATCCCTGAGACCAGCGAGCCGCCACTCACCAGCCGGGCGCGCCGGATGGACTCCAGCCGCCGACTGGCCCCCGTCAGGGCAGCTGCCAGTCCGACGGCCGCCACCGCGATGACAGCCACCCCCGTCCACAGCGCAGCCTGGGTCGCCAGCGCGCCGGTGGCCGGCAGCCAGCCGGCGGCGATCGAGACGACCCCCAGCAGGACGGCCAGCGCCGCAGCACCGAACAGGCCCAGCCCCAGGCGCACGAACCTGACCCGCTCCAGGCCCTGTTCGGCGGCGGCCCAGGCCATCAGCGCTGCGCTGCCGAGTCCGGCGGCCACCCCCCAGACGATGAGGCTGGCCACGTCCATGCCGACCAGGGCGGCTGCCAGGGCGGTCACCACGGTTGCCATCACGCCAGCGAGCACGACCGGGGAGATGAGGCGTCCGCGCAGCAGCCGCCGACGGCTGATCGGGGCGTCCATCAACCAGAACCCCTCGGCCGCCGAGGCCAGCACCGGGCCGAACAGCCGGGCAATCGACAAGGTGAGCGCGTAGCTCAGGAAGACCGTGGCGGTCGGCATCAGCAGCCGCGCCGACGTGCAACTCTCGGTCGAGCAACCGGCCGCCCCGGACTGAGCCCGGAGCACCACGTTGATCACCATGGCGCCGATCAGGGCGACGGTGAACACCGCCACGTAGCCGTCCTGCAGTACCTCCCAAATCGTCCGGGTGGCCCGACCATGCCGCCACACCTTCATCAGGTCGTGGAGTTCCTTCTCGTGCACGGTCACCGGTGGGGTGTCGGGCAGGAACCAGAATGAGGTCGGCGCGGCGGACGCGATGACCGCTTCGGTCTCTGCCGCAACGTCGACCGGCGGCTCTGGTGCTACCGGGGTCGTCCGAATCAGCTTGCGGGACTTCTTGCTCATCGCTGGCCCCCGTCCTGGTTCAACTCAGGCCTCACCATCGGGCGCCACCACCGGCATCAGCCGGACGACCTTGGTCGCCACCGCCTGCACCAGCGTGGGTTCGTGGC
>CAYUWV010000315.1:0-2575 GCA_964448385.1 uncultured Propionibacteriaceae bacterium
ATGAGCGCCTACCAGCAGGGCGCCATCGATCTGGACACCGTGCAGGCGGTGCAGGTGGCGATGATCGCGCACTGCGAGTTGATGGGTGACCGGGTCGCGATCCTCGATCCCCCGCCAGGCATGAACGCCCAGCAGGTCAAGGAGTGGCGGGTGGACAGGGCACGCTACGACTCGATGTACGCCACCCTCTACTGGCCGTGGATCCAGACCATGAACCCCGCCACCGGGATGCTGTCGTTCATGCCGCCTTCAGGCCACGTGGCTGGCATCTGGGGCCGCAACGACGACACTCGCGGCGTCCACAAGGCTCCGGCGAACGAGGTGGTCAGAGGCGCTGTCAACATTGAGATCAACATCACCCGCAACGAACACGACCTGCTCAATCCGGAGGGGATCAACTGCATCCGGGCGTTCCCCGGCCGCGGCATCCGGGTCTGGGGGGCACGCACCCTCTCCTCGGACCCGGCGTGGCGCTACCTCAACGTCCGGAGGCTCTTCAACTATCTGGAGGAGAGCATCCTCAGCGGCACCAACTGGGTGGTGTTCGAACCCAATGACGACGCCCTGTGGGCCAAGATCAGGCGAACCATCTCGGCTTTCCTGGTGCAGGAGTGGCGGGCCGGCGCGTTGTTCGGCAGCACTCCCGATGAGGCGTTCTACGTGAAGTGCGACTCCGAGACCAATCCCAGCGAGGGTATCGACGCGGGCCAGGTTGTCTGCGAGATCGGCGTCGCCCCAGTCAAGCCCGCGGAGTTCGTGATCTTCCGGCTGGCCCAGTTCTCCGGCGGCACTTCCCTGGTCAGCGAATAGCACACGTGTAGAGAGGCAGGCGCATCATGGCACTTCCCGAGGGCGACAGCTCAGTTGGCCATTCCTTCGGCCTGGAGTTCGACGGCATCACCATCAAGGCCATCACTGAGGTCAGCGGCCTCAAGATCGAGCAGGACGTTGTCGAGTACAAGGAGAACGGTCCGGACGGGAAATACCAGATCCGTCGCCTGCCGGGCCGTCCCAAGGCACCCGATATCACCCTGACCCGCGGCCTGACCGCCGACAACAGCTTTGAGAAATGGGTCAAGGACAGCAGGTTCGGCAAGATGGCTGACGTTCGCAAAGGTGGCGCGATCATCGTCTACGACTTCGAGGGCAACGCGGTCAAACGCTACAAGTTGACGAATGCCTGGCCCAAGAGCCTGGAGATCGGCAGCCTGAAGGCGGGCGACACGTCCTACCTGTCGGAGAAGCTCGTCCTGACCTGCGAGAGCATCGAGGTCGAGTGATGCGCCGGGGGTCGCTCGCCGAGCCGCTCGCGGACGTGGTTGACCCGAGCCCTCGCTGGGACAAGGCCCCGGAGTCGCACCCGGAGCAGCCGCTGATCACGGAGTTCGCGTTCGTGTTGCCGCGCGGCTATGTCGACGGCGCCGGCATCGTGCACCGTCATGGCGTGATGCGGCTGGCTACGGCCCGCGATGAGCTGGTCCCGCTGCGGGACGACCGGGTACGGGAGAACCCCTCCTACCTGACGGTGGTGCTTCTGGCCCGCGTGATCACCAGGATCGGCACGATCACCGACGTCCATGCGGGCGTGGTCGAGAACATGTTCGCCGCCGACCTCGCCTTCCTGCAGGACCTCTACCGTCGGGTGAACACCGAGGGGCACACCCGTGCGGCGGTGACCTGCCCGGCCTGTGAACACCGGTTCGCTGTGGACGTCTCAGGGGGACGCCTGGGGGAATAGCGACGTACGCGCCCGAACGGCTCTACGCCGAGGTCGCGTACATCGCCTACTACCTGCACTGGTCGCGCGACGACATCCTCGACCTTGAGCATCCTGAACGACAACGCTTCGTTACCGAGATCGCGGCTCTGAACACTCGCATCCAGCAGTCCTGAACGTCGAGGAGGTGAAGCAATGTCCTGGTGGGATCGCCCGTTGGATGCCGTACGGAAGCACTTCTCCTTCAACGCCGGGTCCTTCAACGCTGGGTCCTTCAACGCCGGGCCGGTCGGCTTGCCCTCGGGAACGCGCGCTGAGCCGACGGTAACCTCCCCCGAGGGGTGGCGCGATGTTCCCCGCCTCCAGCGAACCCTCGCGGAGCCGATCGCGCCCGTTGCGATCAACGACGGGTTCCGTGACTCGCTGGCCGCCTTCACCGACCCCAGCTTCCTGGCCCCGCTGAGCCACCAGGTAGACCCGTTGGACGGCGGGCTGGTCGCCGGGCTGGTCTCACCAGGCGAATCGCAGTCTCGCGGCGGACCCGAACTCGTCGTCCCGCAGCGGGCGACAGTCAGGCCCACACCTGGTGTCCAGCGACTCGCAACCTGGAGCCCAGCGAGTACCGGGCCGGAACTGCTGACAGTTCCCCTCGAATACCCGCACCGGTCGGCCTCGGCGGCATCCAGGGTTGAACCCGCCACCCAGCGGGATTCGCTTGTCACGGGCCTAACGCCTCCCAGCGCCACCTCCGATCCGTCGGTCGCGGGTGAAGCGGCCCCCAACGCAACCTCCGATGCGCCAGCCACGGGGGCAGCGGGCCCCACCTCAGGTCGCAGTGTCCCTGCGCTGGCCAACCGG
>CAYUWV010000316.1:0-2558 GCA_964448385.1 uncultured Propionibacteriaceae bacterium
TGAGTATGTCAACTCGACTGGGCCCCACCCTGGCGGCTTGAGTTGGCCCCACCTGTGGGCTGGGGTGCCCTTGCCTGCTGACTTCGGCGACCGAGGTCAGCTGGGGGGCGTAGGTGCGCCCGGGGGTATCTTCGGGGTGGTGACGGACAGTGACGATGTGCTTAGTGCAGCTCGAGCGCGAGCGTCCGCGATGGCAGGGAAAGACGAGGCCCGTCTCCGAGAGTTGCTACACCCTCGCTTCGTGTGGATCTCCCACAAGGGTGAGTGGTTCGATCTCGACTCCTACTTGGACTCGAACCGGCGCGGATCGAACACCTGGCATGGGCAGGAACTCCGCGACGCGGAGGTGCGAGTTGTGGGCGATACCGCGGTCCTGCGTTGCATCGTCGTGGACCGGGTCGACGTCGGCGCCGGTGAGCCCGAGACGTTCACCATGCCGATGACACAGACTTGGGTTCGTGAGCACGGCCGCTGGCTCTGCTTCGCCGGCCATGCCGGACCAAGGCTCGACAGAACCGGCATCTGAGCAATGATCTGATGCGCTCGGCCACCCAAGCCCCGCGCTCGACGCCTCATCCTCGGGCTCGGGTGTGGGCGAGGCGGTAGCTGGTGGTGCCAGTCTCGATGATGGTGGCGTCGTAGGTGAGCCGGTCGACGATCGCGGCGCACAGGCGGGGGTCGGTGAAGGTTTTGGTCCAGCCGCTGAAGGGTTCGTTGGACGCGATCGCGATGGCGGTCTTCTCTTCGCGTTCGGTGAGGACCTGGAACAGCAGTTCGGCGCCGCGCCGGTCGAGTTGGAGGTAGCCGAGCTCGTCGAGACAGAGCAGGTCGACCCGGCCGTAGCGGGCGATGACTTTGGTTAGGGCTCGGTCGTTCTCGGCTTCGGCGAGTTCGTTGACGAGCCGGGAGGCGAGCACGTAGCGGACCCGGTAGCCGGCTTCGGCGGCGGCGGTCCCGAGCCCGATCAGCAGGTGCGTCTTCCCGGTTCCGGAGTCCCCGATCAGGCACAGCGGCCGGCCTTTCCCGACCCATTCGGCGCCGGCGAGGGTGTTGATCACCGCCGGGTTCAGGTTCGGGTTCGCGGCGTAGTCGATCTCGTCGAGGCGTTTGGGTCGGGGGAAGGCGGCGTCGTGGACCCGGCGGGCCCGGCGGCGTTCGTCCCGGTCATCGCACTCGGCCAGCAGCAGTTCGGCGAGGAAGCCTTGGTAGGTGTGCTGCTCACGCGCGGCGACCTCGGCGGCGTGGGCGGCTCGTTCGCGGATGGTGGGCAGCCGCAGGGTGCGGCAGGCGGTGTCGATCGCGACCTCGACGGCTTGGCTGGTCATGGCGGTCATGTGGGGTTTCCTCCGGTGAGCAGGGTGTCGTACACATCGACGGTGGGCAGGGGCCGGGTGTCGGCCGGGTAGGCGATCCGGCCCTCGGCGGTGACCAGGCCGAGTTGGGGCCGGACAGGGCTGGTTTCGCCGGCGCGACGGACCTCGACAGCGACCGCCTCCGGCGACAGGGCACCCACCGCGAGGGCGGCTTCGAGGCCGGCCAGGACCTGGCGGTGGGGATACTGGCGGTGGAGCAGCAGGGCTTCGACCAGGGCCTGGGTGCCGGTCTTGTCGCCGTAGCGGGCCTTGGCCGCGGTCCAGTACCGCTCGTGGGTGCCGGTGAACACCCCGGCCTTGCGGGCCTGCACGAGGGCGGTCGCCCCGGGCAGCGCGCCGGGCTTGTAGGCCAGGACCTCGAGGTAGTGGTCCAGGACGAGGGTGACCGAGCCGCGTTCGGTGGCCCGTTCGTGTTCGGCGACCAGCCGACCCCCGTCGAACACCTGCACGCTGGTGGCGCGCAGCAGCACCCGGACCTGGCGGCCGACGTAGCGGACCGGTACCGAGTACTGGCATTGCCGCACGGTGACGCGGGCGTGCCGGTCGACCCGGGGCCGCAGGCTGATCCCGGTCTCGAACGGCTCGGCCGGCAACGGGCGCAGCAGAGGCCGTTCGACAGCGAAGTCGTCCCCGACCAAGGAGGTTCGTTGCCCCACCCGGCGGTGATCATCCTTCGCGTCACACTTGGCGAGGTAGGCGTTCAGCTCGGCCAGGGTCTCGACTTTCGGCATCGGGACGGTATGGGTGCGGCGGAACCGGCCACCCTCCCCTTCCACACCGCCCTTCTCATGCGCCCCCTCGACACCGGGACGGCAGTAGAACGCGTCGAAGCCGTAGTGGGACCGGAACAGCACCCACCGGTCCGACTCGACCCTGGTCCGGCCGGTCAACACCCTGGAGACGGCCGCTTTCAGGTTGTCGTAGCGGATGTGGACGAACGGGGTTCCGCCGAGCTGCTCGAAGGCGTACCGGTGGCCGTCCAGGAACGCCTCCTGCGAGCAGGTCGCATAGGCCCGGTGGATCGCCTTGCCCGAGTAGGACAGCCGCAGCGTGAACAGGAACACCTTGGTCTTCACCCCGGCGAGCACGATCCACAGATCGGCGAAGTCGACCTCGGCCTCTGCACCGGCGGGATGGGTTTGCGGGACGAGCACCTCGGCCAGCTGCCGGCCCGCCTCGGCCGCG
>CAYUWV010000317.1:0-2546 GCA_964448385.1 uncultured Propionibacteriaceae bacterium
GGGTGAGCAGCGCCTGGCCGAGCACGTTGTTGATCTTGTGCGACCCGGTGTGGTTGAGGTCTTCACGCTTCAGCAGGACGTGGGCGTTACCGCACAGCGCGGAGAAACGCGGTGCTTCGGTGAGGGGCGTCGGCCGTCCGGAATAGTTGCGCCGCAGCGCGTCCAACTCAGACCAGAACTCCGGGTCGCCCATCGCCGTGTCGAATTCCGCTTCGAGCTGGCTGAGTGCCGCGATCAACGCCTCCGGCACGAACTTGCCGCCGAAGATGTCGAAGTGGCCCGTCGGATCAGGCAACTGGGGTCGATTCACGGTCCCATTCACTCATAAACGTGCCCGGTGGGCCAACCGGGCTCAAGCCAAAGACCGCATGGCCCGAATCGCCGCCGCCGGGTCGCCGTCCTTGACCAGGGCCTCTCCCACCAGCACCGCATCAGCCCCCGCTGCGGCCATCCGCGCGGCGTCGGCAAGGTTGAGGATGCCGGATTCGGCCACCGTGACCGCGCCGGAGGGAATGAGGGGAACCAGCCGCTCGAACTGGGCCAGGTCCACAGCGAGCGTCTTGAGGTCACGATTGTTCACCCCGATCAGGGTGGCGCCGGCGTCCACCGCTCGCCTCACCTCATCGGGGGTGTGGGTCTCGACCAGACAAGCCAGACCCAGGCTTCGCCCCAGCGCCAACAACCGTGGTAGCTCACTGCTGGACAAGGCGGCCACGATCAGCAACGCCAGGTCGGCCCCGGCAGCGCGACCCTCCCACAGTTGGTAGTCGGTGACCACGAAGTCCTTGCGCAGCAACGGTGTCCGCACCGCCGCGCGGACGTGCTCCAGGTCCGCCAAGGAGCCTCGAAACCGGCGGGCTTCGGTCAGGACGGAGATCGCTGCGGCCCCGCCGGCCTGATAGGCACGGGCGAGTTCGGCAGGATCATCGATGGCGGCCAGGTGTCCCTTGCTGGGGCTGGCTCGCTTGACTTCGGCGATCACCGACAGGCCTGGCGCCATGAGCGCCGGCATCACGTCGAGGGGGCTCGGCAACTCCGCAACGACACGCTCAAGATCGGCTAGGGATCGAACTGCTTGCCGCTTGGCGAGATCTTCACGGACGCCGACGATGATCTCGTCAAGCACCGTCATGTCAGACCTGCCCGTAGCCCATCCGACGCAGCACACCACCGGTCACGACGGCCAGAACCAGCAGGACGGCCGAAACCCAGATCAGGGTCCAGTTCGGGCCGATCATGAAGGCCACTGCCCCCAGCGTGAAGGCTATGGCCGCGATGATGCTGCCGGCCCAAGCTGCGGGAGTGCGGCCGTGGTGGTATTCCTTGGCGGCCGGCCGGGTGGTCTGTTCGGCGCTTTGGATCACAATCGCTCCCTGAAGCTCGAGGTAAAGGTTCGATACAATCAAACATCCTTGCAAGGCGAATGGGATTTGGCCAACCCCCCGCTGGCTATTTGTTCGCTGATGATCACTCTCAGGATGGCTCAGCAATGTCGGGCGCCAAGCGAACCAGCCGTCCCGCCTCGGCCACTGCTCCCAGGACGGCAGCCGCTTTGTTGACCGACTCGGCATCCTCATTGGCCGGAATCGAATCTGCGACCACCCCCGCCCCGGCCTGGACATAGGCGACGCCGTCGCGGATCAGCGCGGTCCGGATCGCGATCGCAGCGTCGGAATCCCCCGCGAAGTCGAAGTACCCCACCACGCCGCCGTACAGGCCGCGGCGGGACACCTCCAGGGAGTCGATGA
Organism: uncultured Propionibacteriaceae bacterium; assembly: GCA_964448385.1. GTDB lineage: Bacteria > Actinomycetota > Actinomycetes > Propionibacteriales > Propionibacteriaceae > Propionicimonas. The sequence goes on from CAYUWV010000317.1 coordinate 1,749, forward strand.
TCTCCATCGCCCGCACTTTCGGCGCCCCGGACAGCGTCCCCGCCGGGAAGCAGGACAACGTCGCCTCCAGCGCGGTGCGACCCGCGGCGAGGGTGCCGGTTACGGCGGCTTCCAGGTGCATGACGTGGCTGTAACGCCGCACCATCATGAATTCCACCACGTTGACGCTGCCCGGTTCGCAGACCCGGCCCAGGTCATTGCGCCCGAGGTCGACCAGCATCAGGTGCTCGGCAGCCTCCTTCGGGTCGGCCAGCAATTCGGCCTCCAGCGCAGCATCCTCGGCCGCCGTCGCTCCCCTGGGACGGGTGCCCGCGATCGGATTCGTGGTGGCGCGTCCGTCCACCACGGTGACCAGTGCCTCGGGGCTTGAGCCGACGATGTCGAAGGATTCCATCCGCAGCAGGTACAGGTACGGGCTGGGGTTGCGGCGCCGCAACACCCGGTAGACGTCCAGCGCGTCCGCCGGGCACGGCAGTTCGAATCGCTGGCTCGGCACAATCTGGAAGGCTTCACCGGCCCGGATCGCCTCGATGGCCGTCGCGACCGCCGCCTGGAACTGAGCTGGGGTGCGCTGCCGGCGTACGTCGACCGGTGGCGCGGAATCGTCGTAGCGGGCCACGAGCGGCGCCGCAGGGTGCTGCAGGGCTTTGGCCATGCGTCGCACCCGGTGCTCGGCGTCGGCGTAGGCCTGCGCGGCACGCTCGGGACGACCGTCGAAGTTGATGGCATTCGCCACCAGCCAGACCTCACCGGTGTGGTGGTCGAGGACGGCCATGTCACTGACCAGCATCATGCCCA
>CAYUWV010000318.1:0-2543 GCA_964448385.1 uncultured Propionibacteriaceae bacterium
ATCGAGACGCTTCGCTTCCTCGACCTGCGCGCACCCTTGAACAACGACCTGCTGGCCGTCCAGCAGATGTGGGTCAAAGGCAACCTGCACAGCCGGCGGCTGGATCTGGTGCTGTTCGTCAACGGGATCCCGTTGGTGTTGATGGAGTTCAAGGAGCCTAACGAGCCGGTCAAGGCGGCCTACGACAACAACCTCACCGATTACCGGGACACGATCCCTCAGCTATTCGTCCCGAACTGCTTCGTGCTGCTGTCCAACGGATCCGAGGCCAAGGTCGGGTCGACGTACGCGTCGTACGAGTTCTTCAATGACTGGAAGGTCATCGACGCTCACGGCACCCGCGGCGCGGTTGCCCTGGAGACGGCGCTGCGCGGCACCTGTGACCCAGCCGTGCTGCTGGATCTGCTGGGGAACTTCGTCGCGTACTTGGAGCGGCCCGGTGGGCTGATCAAGGTGCTGGCCCGGTCGCACCAGTATCTCGGGGTCAACGCCGCGATCGAAAACCTGCACCGGGCGCGGGCCGAGCGGGACAAGCGCTTGGGGGTCTTCTGGCACACACAGGGGTCGGGCAAGTCGCTGTCGATGCTGTGGTTCACTCAAAAGGTGCTGCGTCAGGTGCCGGGAAAGTGGACCTTCGTAATGGTCACCGACCGCACCGAGCTAGACACCCAGCTGCACGGCGAGTTCGCCGACGCTGGCGCGATCTCACCCGAGGCCAGGGTGCACGCACAGTCCGTCGCGCACCTGCGCGAGCTCCTGGCAGCCGACCACCGGTACGTGTTCACGTTGATCCAGAAGTTCCAGCCGTCCAAGGCGCTGGGGGAGCGGCAGATGCCGGTTCTGTCGACGAGGTCGGATGTCATCGTGATCACCGACGAGGCGCACCGCAGCCAGTACGACACACTTGCGCTGAACATGCGCACGGCGCTGCCGAACGCGTCGATGATGGGCTTCACCGGCACACCCCTGATCGCCGGCGAGGAGCAGGCCACGCGAGAGCAGTTTGGTGACTACGTAAGCGTGTACAACTTCCGCGACGCCATCGAGGACGGCGCGACGGTCCCGCTCTACTACGAGAACCGCATCCCCGAGCTCCAGCTGATCAACGAGAACTTCTCCGACGACCTCAACGCGCTGCTCGAGGAGGCCGAGCTCGACGAGGATGCCGAGGGCCAGCTGGCTCGGGCTTTCGGCACGCAGTACACGCTGCTGACGCGGCCTGAGCGGCTGAAGACCATCGCCAAGGACCTCGTCGCCCACTTCGTGGGTCGTGGCTTCACCGGAAAGGCGATGTACGTCGGGCTCGACAAGGCCGCGGCCGTGAGGATGTACAACCTGGTGGGAGAAGCCTGGGGGGAGCACCTCAGCGCGTTGCGGGCGAAGCATGACGCGCTGCCCGAGCTCGAGCGTCCCTGGCTGGCGTCGCGGATCGAGCTGATGGAGACCACCGACATGGCGGTGGTGGTGTCGCAGAGCCAGAACGAGTTGAAGTTCCTCGACGATCTCGGTCTCGACATTCGACCCCATCGGGAGCGGATGAACCGCGAGGACCTAGCCGAGAAGTTCAAGGACCCCAGGGACCCGCTCCGCCTGGTGTTCGTGTGCGCGATGTGGATGACCGGGTTCGACGCTCCCAGCGTCTCGACGGTCTACCTCGACCGGCCGATGCGCAACCACACGCTGATGCAGACGATCGCGCGGGCCAACCGAGTCTTCCCCGAGAAGGACAACGGGCTGATCGTCGACTACGTCGGTGTGTTCCGGAACCTGGAGAAGGCGCTGGCGATTTACGGGGCCGCCGGCGTGGGGGAATCACCTATAGAAATCATCGATGCCCTCTCGGGAGCGCTGAACGCGGCCGTCGCCGAGGTGTTCGAGTTCTGCTCCAGGGTTGGCGTAGACCTCGCCGCTATGCGCGACGCGGAGGGGTTCGATCACGTCGCCAAGCGCGACGCCACCGTCGAAGCGTTGCTCGTCGACGAGGAAACCCGGACCGACTTCCAACAGCGCGCCCGTCAGGTGCGCAAACTGTTCAAGGCACTGCTGCCCAATCCCAAGGCCGCTGCCCAGCAGCGCAACGTCGCGGCCATCCGGGTACTCGCCGAACGTATAGCGGAAGTCACAAGGCCGCCCCAGGCGGACATTGAGACGGTCAGTGATGCGGTCGACGCATTGCTCGACCGATCCGTGGGCGCCGAGGAATACATCATTCGGGCCGCTGCCGAGGGGTCAAGGCCAGACTCCCTGATCGACCTATCGATGATCGACTTCGAGGGCTTGGCCGCGAAGTTCGCGGGCCGCAAGCGAGCCGAGACCGACCGGTTGGCGCAACTGTTGCGCCAGCAAGCCGTCGCATCGGCAACACGGAACCCGACCCGGTACGAGTTGGTCGAGCGGATCGAGCAACTCATCGATGACTACAACGCCGGCAGCGTCAACATCGACGAGTACCTTCGACGCTTGATCGAGTTTTCGCAGACCCTGTCCGAGGAAGAAGGGCGTTCGGTTCGCGAGGGCATGACCGAAGAGGCACTGGCGATCTT
>CAYUWV010000319.1:0-2533 GCA_964448385.1 uncultured Propionibacteriaceae bacterium
TGGTGACCTCTCTCGGCGCGCAGCGAGTGGTCGACTACACGGTCGAGGACTTCACACAGGGGACGGCGCGCTACGACCTGATCCTTGACGCCGTCGGCAAGAGGAAGAGTGCTGCTGCGCTCCGCCAGTGCCGGCAAGTGCTGGCTCCGGGCGGAGCGTGCATCTCGGTAGACGATGGAAGACCGGGTCTTCGTCGTGAAGACCTGGTGTTGCTCGGCGAACTGGCCACTAAAGGTGAGATCAAGCCCGTCATCGACCGCACCTATCCCCTGGACGGCATCGTCGAGGCCCACAGGTACGTCGACACCGGGCGCAAGCGCGGCAACGTGGTCATCACCGTCCCATAGGACTCCCGCGGACTTCCCGCCCAAAGGCCCAACGAACACGGCCGCCGCGCAGGGCGTTCAGTGCGCGGTCGCTCCCCCAAGATGGCTGCCGAGCCGGCAACTTACCGCACACCACCCGCGGTAATACAGGGCGGTCGCGCTCGGGTGCTCCAGCCGGAAAGGCTACCCTCGCACACCGCGGCAGAAGCGGTGATGCGGGGGTGCCGGCGTTGGGTGCTCGATGGTCACCGGGGCTCGTCTCGATTTGGGGTTGATGATGTGCCAGGGCTGTCGCGTGCGGTGTCCTCGCCGCGGCTCCTGTCTCCGATCCGACGACTGCCGGTGGGTGAGGATGAGCCCACGGCCTATTTGATTCTGAAGGTTGCGATGAGTTGCGAGGCGTCGCGGGTGGTCAGGGTCACTTGGTGGCAGGTATTGGGGGCTCTGGGCGTCTTCCAGTGCTGGATGAACTGGCCTTCGTCGATGTCGTAGCGGAGATTGGTGACTTCGAACGTGGTGGCCTCGATCGCATCCTCGACGGCTCCCTCCGTGCACGGGATCCGACTGGTGGTGAAGCTCTGCACGGTTGTTGCCGGGTCGGTCAGCTCGGTGCTGCCCTGGCGAACCTGGAACTTCAGCGGCACGGTCGATCCGCCCTTGACCGTGTTGCGGATGCCCATATCGACCGGGGCGGAGAACCCGCTGAGCGTCCAACCCACCAGTGGCGGGGTGTCCGCGACGATCGCCAAGCCGCCCGGGTCGACGATCCTGCCATTGGCGATCCCATCGGCGTCGCCAGGGCCGCCGTCGGTGAGGTCGATGTCGACCCGGTCGGCGTAGACGTGCACGTTCTCGCTGGGCAGCATCGACCAGGCGCCGGTGACGGGGTCGTACTTGGCGTAGCCGGTGACCTGAGCGGTCGCTGCCGTATAGATCGAAATCGTGCGAGTCGAGCCGGTCTCGACACCGTCCAGGACGAAGCTGGCCAGGCCCGCGGGCAACGTCGTCCCCGGAGGGGGTGCGGTAGCCACCATGGCGGGATCGAGGGTGGCCACGTCGACCAGAGCGCTGCCCACGGGGGCGACCAGCGTGAGGTAGGGATTGCCGTCACCCACCTGCCCGCCCAGCCCGGGAAGCGACGTCACATGCGGCTGCTGGTAGTCGGGTGTCCCATCGTGGTTCCCGTCGCCATTATTGGGAGCCAGTGCCTCCACGGCGTCGGCGATGCCGTCCTCATCCAGCAGGGTCGTGGTCGGGTCGCCGTCCAGCACCAGGAGGGTGCCGGCGTTGATGATGGTGACAGCAGTCGAGTCGTCGGGGAGGATGCTGACGTCGCGGACCACCGGAAGGATGACTCCGTCGGTCGACACGGCGAGCTTGCAGTGGCTGCCCTCGGGTGTGGGCGGGCCCAGCACGGTGATCGTGCCAGTGGCGCTGGCGTCGGCCTCGACGATCTCGGCGACCACATCCCCCGAACCGGTGACCGGGAACCAGGTTGTCACGTCCTGGACGGTCTCCTCATCGAACGTACCGACAGCAAGGCAGCGCAAGTTCACCTCCCCGGGGGCCGGGGACCCGTCGGCGGCAAACAAGTGGACCGTCACCGGGTGCAAGACGGGATACATGTCCAGCGACGCGTCCTGGACGAACTCACGCAACGCCGTGGTGGTCAGAAAGTAGAGGAAGTCGATCCGTCCATGCGCCTGCACCGAGTACACACCGGGAACCACATCCACCGACCAGGCGCTGGAGGCCGTGTCCACCGAAGCGACCTCGATGCCTGCGCTGTCCAGGACCGTGATGGTGGCATCACTCATGCCCCCGTCCCCGGGTGAGATAACCCCCGACAACACGATCGTCGGATCGCTTGCAGTCGCCGGTGCAGACGGTGCCACCAACACCGCGAGCACCAGAGCGAGCCCCAACGCGACGCGACGAAGCACCGCATGAAGCGACGGCAGACTCGTCTGTACCATTCCATTCCCCCTCAACCCACCCATGGCGGAGCGCTCTACCCGCCTCCTCGTGAAGAGACAGGCTCCGCACGAACGGTGCAACGAGGCGCCGACCCCACCTATGACCGGACGCGACGTCGCAGCCGGATGGCAAACCGCACGATAGCGGCCAGGCCCGCCCCGCTGACCCGGTCCCAGCAGGCAAAGTAGTGCGCGGCCTCCAGCCGGAGGCTATCGTCCGCGCGCAGGCAG
>CAYUWV010000320.1:0-2531 GCA_964448385.1 uncultured Propionibacteriaceae bacterium
CCACCGAGAACCGCGACTCCTGCCAGACGTCCTCGATCAAGTCGTGCATCTGGTCACGGGTCATCGCGTCGAGGGCCCCCAGCGGCTCGTCCATCAACACGATGGCAGCCTCCTGTGCCAGCACCCGGGCGAGTGCCACCCGCTGCCGCATCCCCCCGGAGAGTTCGTGCGGACGCTTGTGGGCGTGGCGACCCAGGCGGACCTTGGCCAGCAGCAGCCTGGCTCGTTCCTCGCGCTCGTCGCGCCCGACGCCCCGCAGTCGCAGGGCGAGCTCGACGTTTCTCGTCGCGGTGAGCCAGGGCAGCAGGGTGCTCTCCTGGAACATCAGGGCGACTCCGCCCCCGGCCTCCACCGTTCCGGTCGTGGGGGATTCCAGCCCGGCGGCCACGCTGAGCATCGTCGACTTGCCGCAGCCCGAACCACCCACCACGGCGACGAACTCGCCCGGTTCGACGGTCAACTCGATCCCGTCGAGTGCCACCACCCGCTGGTTGCCTCGGCCGAAGACCTTGCTGACCCCTGACAGCCGCAACCGCCCCGGAGTGGTCTCCGGGGCGACTGCGGCATCACTGATGGTGCTGGTCACGTAGTCACCTTGGTCTGGCCGCCGGCTGCCAGCACCTCGTTGAGAATGGTGACGTCCCAGAGCTTGGCGAAGCCGTCCGACGGCTTGTCCGGCAGCAGCCCGACCGCGGCGGCGTGCTCGGCAGACGTCTTCAAGGTCGAGGCCAGGGGATCAGCGGTGAAGGTCAGGTTCTTCCAGGACGCCTGCAGCAGGCCGGGAGCGATCTCCTGTTCAGTGATCTTCTTGATCTGGGACGCGACAGCAGTCTGCGCCGTGGCGGGGTCGGACTTGATCAGCGCCAAGGCGTCCAGATGGGCTTCAAGGAATGCCTTGACGAGCTCTGGGTGCTGCTGCACAAAGTCCGTCCGCGCGATGATGTTGGTGGTGACGAACTTGCCGTCTGGCCACAGCGTGGCCTCGTCCACCAGCACCTTGCCGCCGGCCTGCACCAGGCGGGTGGCGTACGGTTCGGGCACCCAGGCCCCGTCAATCTGACCGGCGGTGAACGCCTGGGCCGCGGCGGAATTCGCCTGCGGCAGGATGCTGAGGTCACCGCCGCCGTCCTTGGTGACGTTCAGGCCCTGCGTGCTGAGCCAGTAGCGCAGCGCAATGTCTTGGGTGTTGCCCAGCTGCGGCGTTGCGAGCTTCTTGCCCTTCAACTGCGAGGCTTCCGTGATGTCCGGCTTCACCACGAGCGAGGCTCCCCCGGAGGTGGAGCCGGCGATCACCCGGATACCCTCGCCCCGCGACTGGATGTACGCCGTCACGGTCGGGTTCGGCCCGATGTAGCTGATGTCGAGCGAGCCACTCAGGATCGCCTGGATGACGTCCGGCCCCGCATTGAACGACTTGGTCGCCGCACTGGCGGAGGCGGCACCGAGTCGCTTGGCGAGGAAGCCCTGCGCGTCGGCGACCAGCCCTGGCGCGTGGGTGACGTTGGGGAAGTAGCCGACATTGACGACGGTCGCAGCACCGGTCTGGGCGGTCGCCGGACCAGAGCAGGCTGCCAGCATGCCGCCGAGCAGGGCGAAGGCGGCACCGAGTGCCACGTGCCGGATGGTGCGCGGGAGGGTCTTCATGATGGTTGCTCCTGGTTGTGGTTCGTGGGGCTGAGGAGCCGGGCATCATGGGCCCGAAACGCAGAAATCGCCGGGACCTCACGACCCGGCGACGTCAATGACTGCGAGCGTGATCAACACCCGCAACACATCAGACCGCGCGCACCACGACCGAGACCACGGGTCTCGACCAAGGCGGGCTGTCTGAGCATGGGCTCGACGGTAGGCGGCGCCACATCCCGTTGTCAAGCCCTGATCCGCGCGCGGAGAGTCACCAGGCAAGACGCCCCGTGTCACTGCTAGAGACTCGCTTTGGGGCGGCGTGCTAGCGTTTACCCATGCACACGACGAGCCAGCGGGCGACCCACGGTCGTTCCCTGCGTGCTCGAATGTGCCCGTGTTGTTGTCGTTGACCACGACCTGACAACTCATCCTGATCGCGATGGCCGGTGCCTGATCCCGGCGTGCGCGATCATCACGTCCCTGTGTTGGCTGCCGACCGGGATGGGCGCGTCAGAGATCCCCCGACTCCCCGCCAGCAGCGTACCCAGAAGGAAATCCCATGGCTTCATCACCGGACTCGTCCGCTCTCATCGACCCACGTGGGCCCCGCTTCGGGGCCGCCATCACCACGCTCGTCCTCGCGGCGGCGCTGATCATCGGCCCGGACTGGGGGTGGATCCTGCTCGGGCTGCAGGCGGTGGTTTTCGGCCTCGGCTCGCTGCTCGGGCTCGCTCACCAGCCGTACGGACGAGTGTTCCGCCGCTTCGTCCGCCCGCGCCTTGGCGCGCCTGCGGAGCTTGAGGACGAGCGCCCACCCAGGTTCGCGCAGTCGGTCGGCCTGGGATTCGCGCTTGTTGGATTGCTGGGAGTCGCCCTCGGCGCGCCCATCGTCTTCTACGTGGCGA
>CAYUWV010000321.1:0-2522 GCA_964448385.1 uncultured Propionibacteriaceae bacterium
CGGTGCGCTGCTCGACGCGGGTGGCCTCCACCTTGTAGGTGACCTTGAGCACCGGAGAATAGATCGAGTCGACCGGGATGCGGCCGATCTCGGCATCCGGGTTCTTGTTCTGGACGGCGGAGACGTAGCCGCGGCCGCGCTCAACGACCAGTTCCATCTCGATCTTGCCAACCTCGTTCAGGGTGGCGATGTGCAGGTCGGGGTTGTGAATCTCGACTCCGGCAGGCGGCGCGATGTCGGCCGCGGTCACCACGCCGGAACCGGACTTGCGCAGGTACATGACCACCGGCTCGTCCTCTTCCGAGGACAGCACCAGCTGCTTGAGGTTCAAGACGATCTCGGTGACATCCTCCACGACACCCTCCACAGTGGAGAACTCGTGCTGGTTGCCCTCGATCTTGATGCTGGTCACCGCCGCGCCAGGAATGGACGACAGCAGGGTGCGACGCAGTGAGTTGCCCAGGGTGTACCCGAAGCCAGGCTCAAGGGGCTCGATGGCGAACCGCGAACGGTAGTCGTCGATGACCTCTTCGGTCAGGATCGGACGCTGTGCAATAAGCATGTGTATTCCTCTCCACCGCCCACTATTTGACGGTGATTGCTCGGTGGCCCGGACGCCGGAACGTCCGGGCCACCGAATGCGGTCGTGCGGGTTACTTGGAGTAGAGCTCGACGATCAGCTGCTCGGAGACATCGATCGTGATCTGTGCGCGGGTCGGCAACTGATGCACCAGGATGCGCATCCGGTTGGGCCGGACGGTCAGCCAGGCCGGCACCACACGCTCGTGGTGGGTCTCGCGAGCCACCACCAACGGGTGGAGGTTGAGCGACGTCGGCTTGACGTCGATGACGTCGTACGCGCTGACCCGATAGCTGGGCACGTTGACCTTGTTGCCGTTGACCAGGAAGTGGCCATGGACGACCAGCTGACGAGCCTGGCGGCGGGTGCCGGCGAAACCGGCGCGGTAGATCACGTTGTCGAGACGCGACTCAAGGATCACCAGCAGGTTGTCACCGGTCTTGCCGGACAGCCGAACGGCCTCTTCGTAGTAGCGACGGAATTGCTTCTCCAGCACGCCGTAGGAGAAGCGGGCCTTCTGCTTCTCACGGAGCTGGAGCAGGTACTCCGACTCCTTGGTGCGGCCCCGGCCGTGCATGCCCGGGGGGTAGGCGCGGCGCTCGAACGCCTTGTCGTTGCCCACCAGGTCGGTACCGAGCCGGCGGGATTTCTTCGTGATGGGTCCGGTGTAACGGGCCATGATTCAAGTCCTTTCTAGCTCGGGGTCAGACGCGGCGGCGCTTCGGCGGGCGGCAACCGTTGTGGGGAACGGGGGTGACGTCAGAGATCGGACCGATCTCCAGCCCCACCGCGCCCAAGGAACGGATGGCGGTCTCCCGGCCTGAGCCGGGGCCCTTCACGAAGACGTCCACACGCTTCATGCCGTGCTCCATGGCCCGACGGCCAGCAGCCTCGGCAGCCATGCCCGCCGCGAACGGAGTGGACTTGCGGGAGCCCTTGAAACCGACAGTGCCGGCGGAGGCCCATGCGATGACCGCACCCGTGGGGTCGGTGATCGAGATCAGGGTGTTGTTGAACGTGCTCTTGATGTGTGCCTGGCCGGAGACGACGTTCTTCTTCTCCTTGCGGCGCAGCTTGGTCTTGGCGGCCTTTTGGCTCGCGGAACGGCTTGCAGTAGCCATATTGTGTCAGTTTCTCCTGGAGTTTCTCTGTGCCATCAGGCCCCGCTCAGCGGGCCTTCTTCTTACCGGCGACGGCCTTCTTCTTGCCCTTGCGGGTGCGAGCGTTCGTCCGGGTGCGCTGACCACGGACGGGAAGGCCCATACGGTGACGACGGCCCTGGTAGGAGCCGATCTCGATCTTGCGACGAATGTCAGCAGCGACACTGCGGCGCAGGTCACCCTCGGTCTCGTAGCTGGCCTCGATGTGGTCTCGAAGGGCAACGAGCTGCTCGTCGGTGAGTTGGTGAACACGGATGTCGCCACTGATTCCAGTGGCCTCCAGGGTCTCCACGGCCCGGGTGCGTCCGATGCCGTAGATGTAGGTGAGGGCGATCTCCAGCCGCTTCTCGCGCGGCAGGTCTACCCCAATGAGGCGTGCCATCAGGCGGTTTACCTTTCAAGTTGTCGTTCCGGTCGCCCGGCCCGCGAAGGTGTCTGGCGTGATGCGTCCCCTCGCCGCCTGGCGTGGGCCCCAGCCTTCGTCCGGGGGTGGCACCGGGAAGGAATCCCGGCGGTGCGATCACGTTGTGTGTCGTGACTCCCGGCCTTGTCCGGCCGGAGTCAGCTATTCAGTTGTGGCGTGGCCCGAGGGCCGGTGTTCCGCGTCCCGCGTCAGCTACCGTGACGTGGACGGAGGCAGGACGCCTCAGCCCTGACGCTGCTTGTGGCGCGGGTTGTCGCAGATCACCATCACGCGACCGTGCCGGCGAATCACCTTGCACTTGTCGCAGACCTTCTTGACGCTCGGCTGAACCTTCATCGAGCAACTTTCTGACTCATCG
>CAYUWV010000322.1:0-2504 GCA_964448385.1 uncultured Propionibacteriaceae bacterium
CCAGGACAACGCCTGCATGATTCCCCAACCGGTGAGCGTGATCGCCAACGCCGTCCAGCGATCCACCCCGTAGAGCACCCCCACAACGAACCAGAGCGCGACCATCCCCCAAGCCTGCAGGATGCGGGCGATGCCCGGGCCCAGGTAGGGGATGAGTTCGAGGAACCCGAGAACCAGGGGGGCGGTCGCCAGCAGCACCGCACGGATGGCTGCCTGCGGACCCACGCGGTCACCCGTGACGAGGAAGCCGACCCCCGCGACCGCGACGGCCTGGACGGCGTACAAGAAGACGAACGAGAACCCGTTCAGCACCAGACTCGCGAAGAACCGCCACCCGTGAATCCGGTTGAGGAACAACACGACGCTGTTGCCGACCAGGATGGACGCGCCGGCGAGAACCGCGACGGCGATGGCGATCTGCATGTTCTGCGGATGCGTGTGGAACCACGGGGCCATGGACTCGTCGAGGGTCCAGATCGCCCAGATCGCCTGCCCCACGGCGCTGAAGAAATCCAACATGGCGGCGCTCCTTGCCTCACCCCGTCTACTGCCGAGACACTAGCAGTCACACTAGGCCGGACAAAGGGTCACGCAAGACGTTTCCGCCGCCGGCCGACACGGTTTCATGAGCGGTTTCGTCGGTACTAAGTTGTGGGGCGTCCGAGATCCGGGCAAGCACCTTGGCAGAAGGCGATTCACCGATGAAGCTGCTGCGCACCAAGACGATCGAGCAGTCGATCGCTGACACCGACGAGCCCGAGTACCAGCTCAAGAAGTCCCTCACGGCACTCGACCTGACGGTCTTCGGGGTCGGCGTCGTGATCGGGGCCGGCATCTTCACGCTCACCGGGCGCGCCGCGCACAACGTTGCGGGTCCCGCGATCGTGGTCAGTTTTGTGATCGCTGCGTTCTGCTGCGCCCTGGCCGCGATGTGTTACGCCGAGTTCGCCTCGACCGTGCCCGTGTCGGGCTCCGCCTACACGTTCTCGTACTCCTCGCTGGGGGAGCTGTTCGCCTGGATCATCGGCTGGGATCTGATCCTCGAGATGTTCCTGGGCGCGAGCGTGGTGGCCCAGGGCTGGAGTGCCTATCTCGGCGTGCTGCTGGAGAAGTTCGGCATCATCCTGCCCCCAGCGATCAGCTACGGCGGCGTCATCGACCTGCCGGCCGTCGTGCTGGTGCTGGTGCTCGGCGTGCTGGTCACGGTCGGCATCAAGGAATCCATGCGAGTGAACCTGGTGCTGGTCGGGGTGAAGCTGTTCATCGTGTTGTTCGTGATCTTCGCCGGTCTGATGTTCATCAACCCGGCGAACTACTCCCCGTTCGTGCCCCCGGCCGGAACCACCGAAACCACGACGGGGCTCACCCAGCCGCTGATCCAGCTGTTCTTCGGCATGCAGCCCTCGACCTTCGGCATCGGCGGCATCTTCGCGGGCGCAGCGCTGGTGTTCTTCGCCTACATCGGGTTCGACGTGGTGGCCACCACCGCTGAAGAGACCAAGAACCCGCAGCGAGACCTGCCGATCGGCATCATCGCCTCGCTGACGGTCTGCACGATCCTGTACTGCGCGGTCGCACTGGTGGTGACCGGAATGGTGCCCTACGACCAACTGGATCCCAAGGCCGCACTCGCCAACGCGTTCGCCCACCACGGGCAGACGTGGATGGCGACCCTGATCGCCGCCGGCGCGGTGGCCGGACTCACCACCGTCGTGCTGACCCTGATGATCGGCGCCACCCGGCTGATCTTCGCGATGTGCCGCGATGCGCTGCTGCCGATGAACCTCGCGAAGGTGCATCCCACGTTCCGGACCCCCTGGCTGATCACCGCGATCGTGACCGTCTGCGTGGCGGTGGCCGCCGGCTTGACCCCGGTGGGGATGCTCGAAGAGATGGTGAACATCGGCACCTTGTCGGCGTTCGTGATGGTCTCGATCGGCATCGTCGTGCTGCGCCGCAAGCGTCCCGACCTGCCGCGGGCCTTCAAGGTGCCGCTGTCGCCCTGGCTGCCGATCGCCTCGGCGGTGATCTGCGGCTACCTGATGCTGAATCTCTCGGTCGAGACCTGGCTGCGATTCGTGATCTGGCTGGTGATCGGGTTCGCGATCTACTTCAGCTACTCCTACCGTCACTCGAGGCTCTTCACGCACGCCCCGATCCGTCCGGACATGCTGGAAGCGATGGAAACCGGGCACGCCCCCCGCGACCCCGACGACCGGCACTGAGCCCAGCCGAGAGCGGCGGATCGCCTCGGCTCGGGGACCCCGGCTCGCCCCGGTAGACTCTCGCAGGTTGCCTATCGATCCGGAGTCCCTTCATGGCTGTACGCGCTGACCTGCGCAATGTCGCGATCATCGCCCACGTAGACCACGGCAAGACCACCTTGGTGGACGCCATGCTCTGGCAGTCGGGCGCCTTCCGCGAGAACCAGGACGTGAACACGCGGGTCATGGACTCGATGGATCTGGAGCGGGAGAAGGGCATCACCATCCTGGCCAAGAACA
>CAYUWV010000323.1:0-2496 GCA_964448385.1 uncultured Propionibacteriaceae bacterium
ACGAACGGCGGTGTTGTGACAAGCGTGAAGAAGATTGGGTTCTTGTCGTTCGGCCATTGGACGCCTTCGCCGCAGTCGCGGGTCCGCAGTGCCTCGGACGCGTTGTTGCAGTCGATCGAGCTGGCGGTCGCCGCCGAGGAACTGGGTGCGGACGGGGCGTACTTCCGGGTGCACCACTTCGCCCGGCAACTCGCCTCCCCGTTCCCCTTGTTGGCCGCGATCGGGGCCCGCACCAGCCGGATCGAGATCGGCACCGGTGTCATCGACATGCGCTACGAGAACCCGCTGTACATGGCCGAGGACGCCGGTGCCGCGGACGTGATCTCTGGGGGCAGGCTCCAACTCGGGATCAGCCGCGGATCGCCCGAGCAGGTGGTTGACGGCTTCCGCTACTTCGGCCACGTCCCGCCGGAAGGTTCCACCGACGCAGACATGGCCCGCAAGCATGCCGAGGTGCTGCTGGAGGTGTTGCAGGGGGAAGGGTTCGCTCAGCCGAACCCCCGTCCGATGTTCGCCAACCCGCCGGGACTGCTGCGGATCGAACCGCATTCGCCGGGCCTGCGGGACCGGATCTGGTGGGGTGCCGGAACCAGGGCGACCGCCGAATGGACCGGCCGCCAGGGCATGAACCTGATGAGTTCCACTCTGCTCACCGAGGACACCGGGGTCCCGTTCCACCGGTTGCAGGCCGAGCAGATCCAACGATTCACCGACGCCTGGGTCGAGGCCGGCCATCCCCGCGCGCCGCGGGTGTCGGTCAGCCGGAGCATCTTTCCGCTGGTCAGCGACCTGGACCGGGCCTACTTCGGTGCCCGCGGCGAGGACGCCGACCAAGTGGGATTCCTCGACGGCGGGGTGGCCCGGTTCGGCCGCAGTTACGCCGCCGAGCCGGACGAACTCGTCCGGCTGCTCGCCGAGGACGAGGCCATCGCCGCCGCGGACACCCTGCTCCTGACCGTCCCCAACCAGCTCGGCGTGGAGTACAACGCCAACCTGATCGACAACGTCCTGCGCTACGTGGCCCCCGGACTCGGCTGGCGCTGACCCCGCGCCGGCGTCACGGACGCTGCCGATCAGGCCGAGGAGCCTGGGCGGCGACCCTCCTGCGCCCCCCAGCGGCGCCCTCCGTAGGTGGGGCGGGTCGACGACCGAATGGGCCGAAAAGGCCCGAGCGGGGCGCTATCGTCCTTACGAGATTGGAGGGTGAATGTCCCATGACTCGGCTGTGCCGCCCAGCGCGGACGCCAACCCGCTTCGGTTGACTGTCGTTCTGTCCGCCTGGGCCTTGGTTGTTGGCATCGCGGCCGGCGCCGGGGCGAGCGCTTTCGTCGCGCTCCAGCACCACTTGACGCACTGGCTGTGGTACGAGGTGCCGGGCCTGCTGGGACACGCCGAAGCGCCGTGGTGGATGGTGTTGTCACTGCCGGTGATCGGTGGCCTGCTCGTTTTCGCTGCCTTCCAGCTTCCGGGGCACGGCGGGCATTCGCCGCTGGCCGGCCTCGGACTCAACATCGGACCCAGGGAGGTCGGCTCGGTGATGTTGGCTGCGCTGGCGAGCCTCGTCTTCGGTGCCGTTCTGGGTCCGGAGGCGCCCCTGATGGCGGTGGGCACCGCGGTCGGCGCCCTGGCGTTCCGCAAGAACCAGCCTGTCGCCCGCCAGGTGACCATGATCGTCGGCGCGATGGCCGCCATGGGTGCTCTGTTCGGGAATCCGCTGATCACCACCATCCTGCTGCTTGAGGTGGCGCTCGCCGCCGGCGCCACCCTGGCGACGCCGGTCATCCTGCTGCCGTCGTTGGTGGGTCTTGCGAGCGGCTACCTGTTGCAGGTGGGCGTCGGTGATTGGTCCGGGCTCGGTGCGGCGCAGATGGCGTTGCCTGGCCTGACCGCCTATCCGAACGTCCGGCTGATCGATCTGGTGATCGCGATCCCGCTGGCGATCGTCGTGGCCGCAGTAGCGATCGCGGCCAGGCTGGGCGCGCTTCGGGTGGACCAGATGGCTCGCCGAGCCCCCCTGGCCACCCTCGCCGGCGCGGGTGGGATCACCGGACTCTGCGCGCTCGCGGTGCTCCTCTTCGCCGGGCAGTCGCCGGACTTGGTGCTGTTCTCCGGCCAGCCCGCCATGCCGGCCTACCTCGGGCTCACTTCGCTGGGCACGGCCGCGACCATTCTGGTCGCGAAGTTCGTCGCCTACACGGTGTGCCTCGGCAGTGGGTTCCGCGGCGGCGTGATCTTCCCCGCCATCGCCTTGGGCACGATCATGGCCGTGATGGCCTCGCCGCTCACGGGCGCACTGCCCAACACCGCCCTGATCGCTGCTGCGATCGCGGCCGCGACCGCAGCAAGCATGCGGTTCCCGTTCACAGCGGTCCTGCTGGGCGTGCTCCTGACGATCTCGGCCGGCCCGGCCGCCACCGTGCCGGCGATCATCGGCGCCGTGGTCGGCATGCTGTTCCGCCTCGCCGCCGAGCGACGGGTGCCGTCCCTCGCCCCCGG
>CAYUWV010000324.1:0-2495 GCA_964448385.1 uncultured Propionibacteriaceae bacterium
GTGTAGTCGAGCCGTCCGCCGTCCGCGAGGGTCAGGCTCATCCCGGTCGAGGCGACGTTCCAGGTACGAACTTGGCTCAGCATGCCGGCATACAGGATGTCGAAGGACATCTTCCCGCAGAAGGCCATCGTCATCGGGCCCGGGGTGAGGGTGACGCGGTCCGACCCGCGGGCCTGCCAGGCTCCAGCGAGCTGGTTGCAGTCGGCCTGAGAGGCGAATCTGCCATCGTTCTCGAACCGGATCGTGTACCGGGCCTGGAGGTCCGGCGGCACCGTCCACTGCCAGGCTGGGTTCTTCTCCCCGCCCGAGACCAGATACCAGGTCGTGGCAGTCAACTTGTCCGTGTTGCTGCCGCCGCACCCGTTGAGGATGATGCCGCTCAGGGCGATCAGCATGGCGATCGCGATCGCTCTACGCACGCGTTCTCCCTCCGATGGTCGTCAGGGGGCGGCCGGCCTGGCAGCCTCGCGTCCCGGGGGCGATCTGGTTGGACAGATCATGCCACGCTCGCGGCCCCGTCCCGCAAGACCCAGCCCTCCGGCGTCGACCGCCAGTTCCCGGACCGCGTCGGCGACGATCGAGACACGCGAGGCGATTTCGGGCACAGGGCCAGCGAGGCTCGCCTTCAGGGCGGAGACTACGAGCATGAAGGCGCGTCCAAACCTTGTCCTTGCCGTGGTCGTCGGCGTGGTCGCCGTCCTGGTGGTCGTGGCAGCGGTGGTCGCATCCACCCGGACGCCACCACCGGCCGACCCTGCTACCCCCCAGGGCACGGTGCAATTGTTTGTGACCGCCGTGCTCGACGGAGACGACCGGGCGGCGGTGGCCCTCCTCGACCCCAAGCTCGGCTGTACCGTGCCGTTGCCCCAGCGCGGGTTGTCGGGCACGCGGGTCACCTTCGCGATCGCGGGCACGCGTGACTTCGGGGACACGGCCAGCGTCGACATCGACGTCACGGAGTACCGCTCCGGCGGTCCCTTCGAGGCGAATTCGCACCGCGAGTCGTATCAACTGTTCACCCGCGACGGCCGCTGGCTCATCACCGGCGAGCCGTGGCCGGTGTATGTCTGCGAGAAGTGAGGCGCCACCATGGAGATCTTCGGGAGCATCCTCAGCCTGGCCCTCATGGTCGGGATCATCGTCATTGTCGTCGTGGCGGCCCGGCGGCGGGCCTCGGGCGGCGTGGACGCCCACAGCGTCCGCCGGTTCTTCCAGTACGTGCTGCTGTTCGCCCTGTACGTGGTGGTGGCGATTGGCCTCGCCGAGTTGCTGGGACGGGCCTTCGGGTCGGTGCCGGGTGAGTACGAGGATCCTGGCGGTGACCTGGCTCAGGCGCTCGCGTTCCTGCTGGTGGGCGGCCCGGTCGCTGCGGGGCTGTCGTGGTGGACGTGGCGTCGGCACCGTGCGGAGCCGGACGAGACCGACTCGGGGCTGTTCGTCGCCTACGTGACGATCACGGCGCTGGTGAGCCTGTTCGTGGCGGCGACCTCGTTGCAGGGCGTGCTCGCCGGCGCACTGGATGGCCGCTTCGACCCCGATGGGCTGGGCGTCTTCCTTGCCTGGGGTGCCGTCTGGGCGGGGCACTGGTGGCTTGCCCGTCGCGCTCTGGACGCCGCCCGGGGGGCTCCGCACCTGCTGCTGGGCTCGCTCGTCGGGTTGGCGATGGCCGCCGCGGGCCTCGTCATGGCACTCGGCGCTGCTCTGGACGTCCTGCTGCGGTTCGGCACGATGTTCGGGACGACGCTCGGACTCGCCGAGGGCGCCTCGTTGCTGGTCACCGGCGCCCTGGTGTGGACGGGGTACTGGCTCATGGGCGCCGCCCGACTGCCGCGCGAGACCTGGTGGCTCGCGTTCGTGCTGCTGGCCGGCGTGGGCGGCGGCCTGGTGGCCATCCTCACGGCGGCGAGCCAACTGCTGTGGAGCATCCTCGTCTGGTTCGTCGGCGACCGCGCCGGCGCCGACCCGGCGACGCACTTCGCCAGCGCCACGACGCAGTTCGCCACGCTCGCCGCCGGGGGCCTCGTCTGGTGGTACCACCGCACCATGCTGGGGGAGCACCGCGAGGAGCGCACGGAAGTGCGTCGCGTGTACGAGTACCTCGTCGCGAGCATCGGGCTGATCGCGGCCGCTGCGGGCGTGGGGACGGTTCTCGTCGCCTTCATCGAGGCGGTGACGCCGGGCGTCGACTACGGCATGACGGTGCGGAACACCCTCTTGGGCGGCCTCACCGCCCTACTCGTCGGCGCCCCCGTCTGGTGGCTCCAGTGGAGACACATCCGCCGCGCCGTGGCGTCCGACCCGGGCGCGGAGGTGCCCAGCCTGACCCGGCGGATCTACCTCGTGGTCCTGTTCGGCATCGCCGGCATCGCAGCCGTCGTGGCGCTGATCGCCGCCGCCGTCATCCTCTTCAACGACGTGGTGGACGCACAGGTCTCCGGGGTCACGATCCGCTCGATGCGCTACGCGCTGGGCGTCCTCGTGGCGACGGCGGCGGT
>CAYUWV010000325.1:0-2484 GCA_964448385.1 uncultured Propionibacteriaceae bacterium
TCAGCGGCGACGACGACCGGCTCCAGGTCGGCGCCAGGCCCCTGGATACCGGTGAAGCCGACACCCTCGGCCATCCGGTGGATCCTGACCAGGGTCTCCAGGAAGAGTCGGTCGGCGACCTCGGCGGCTTCCACCCCCAGGGTTCGCACTCGCATCGCCTTCTCGAACACGTGTCGTAGCTCGGCCTCTGAGTCAACCGGGATCCACTTCAGGGCGTGGTTCAGGTTGCCGCTCTCCAGGGCGCGGCGTCCATCGGCGACTGCCGGCCCCTCAGCGGTATCGCAGTGCGCCTCCACGGTGGGAATGTGGGCGAACAGGCGCTGGAACAGATTGAACATGGTGTGATTCCTTCTGGCTGGGTTGTTTCCTCCACGCTACGACCGCCCCGGAGCGGACGCCTTGACGTGCGTCAAGCCGAGGCGGCGGGCCCGTGCGAGGATGCCGTCATGCCCCGCCCGCTGCCGACCATCGACGACCCCTCCCATGGCTCCTGCGTCCGACGCGTCCCGATCTTCGCCCGCCTGACACCCGAACAGCAGGACGCCGTCGCGGCCTTCGCCCACCCCGTCGACGTACCGCAGGGAGCGCTGCTCCACGGATCCGGGGAGGCGACCAGAGTGCTGTTCGTCGTCCACCAAGGGCACCTCAGGATCACCCACACCTCCCCCAGCGGACACCAACGGCTGCTGCGGGTGACCGGGCCCGGCGACGTGGTCGGCGAGCACGCCTTCCTCACCGGCGAACCCCCCAGCTACCAGGTCGACGCCTTGGAGCCGGCCCGGGTCTGCGCCTTCGCCTCCATCGACCTCGCCCGACTCGTCGCCACCTACCCGGCCATCGCCGTCGGGATGCTGCGCTCCCTCAGTGAACGGCTCACGGACGCCGAACGTCGCCTCACGCAGACGACCGTTGACGTTCCCACCCGGCTAGCCGCGTACCTCCTCGACCTCCCCACCAGGAGCGGTGACAGCCTCGGCGTGCGGCTGCCGTGGCCCAAGAAGGACGTCGCCTCCTACCTGGGCACCACCCCCGAATCTCTCAGCCGCGCCCTCGACAGACTCCAGAAAGCAGGGACCATCCGCGTCAACGGCGCGGAGGTGGAACTGCTCGATCCTGCGGGCCTCGAGTCACTGGCCGAACCCGCGTCCTAGCAGGACGAGCGAGGAGATCGGCGCGTGCGGGAACTTGGGGCGGCAGCACCTAGCCGCACGCCCACGTCCGGTCCACGTGATCGATTCATCCCGGTTTGACGAGACCGCCCGCGGCCCGCGGCCCGCGGTAACGGGTAGGGGCCTCGTCGAAGTCGAGCGGTCGCTAGGCTCGGATTGTCGATGGCGCAGAACCGTCACCGACCCGCGGGGGTTGTATGCACCGGATCGTGATCGCGTGGGTTGGGCTTGGCTGCGCCGTGTGGTGGATGGCGTTCCTTGGTCCCAGGGGTACTTCATCGGGCGTGCGGTCGACGCTGATCACCTCGAGATCAGGGCGGGCCGTGCACAGGGTACGCGTGGGGCTCGCGACGTCACTGGCGGGCCTGGTGCTCCTTGGCGGTTGCGTCGCGCCGCCCGCGCCCGTCTCACCTTCGCCCGTCCCGCCCGCGCCCGTCTCACCAGTGCCCGGCTCTGCCCCGGCCAGCCTCGACGGTGCGGCAGTCCAGCGGGGCATCGAGGACTACATCGCACACCAGAGGCCCCTGCTGGACCATCTCCGTGCTGTGTTGGTCGTGGTCGACGGCCAGACCGCCATGGAGTACTACCGCCACGGGTTCACCGCCGACGATCACGAACACCTGTGGTCAGTCACCAAGAGCGTGGTCTCGACCCTCGTCGGGATCGCGCTCGGCGAGGGCCTGATCCCGAGTCTGGACGCCCCGCTGGAGGAACTGCTGCCCGAGTATCGGTCGATGATGACCGCGACAGCCGCGACCGTGACCCTGCGCCAGCTGATGAACCACACCAGCGGGCTCGTGGGAGACCCCTCGCTCGAATACACGGTCCTCACCGGCAAGGCCGACCCCGTCGCGTGGGCTCTGTCGAAGGAGGAGGCGCGACGCGGCCCCCCGGGAGTGTTCTTCAGGTACTCCAGCCTCGGCTCCCACGTGGCCGCTGCCGTGTTGTACAGCGCCCTGCAGCGCAATCCCGCCACCAAGGACCAGTCCATCCTTGACTTCGCCCGGACCAAGCTGTTCGACCCGCTCGGCATCACCACCCGGCCCGCGACCAAGCTCACCGACCCCGACTACAACGGTCCCGGGTTCGGCTGGGGACGGGCCCGGAAGGTGGAGTTGGGGGGATGGGGTCTGCGGCTCACAGCCCCCGACATGGCCAAGATCGGCAAGCTCTACCTCGAAGACGGCATGTGGGACGGGACCCGGGTGCTGCCCGAAGGATGGGTTGCCGAAGCCACCACACCGGGCCCGGTCGCTGACCAGGTCGGGCTGCTGTGGTGGCACGAATACGAGGGTGGCTTCGCTGCACGCGGCTT
>CAYUWV010000326.1:0-2477 GCA_964448385.1 uncultured Propionibacteriaceae bacterium
TCCCGCCACCACCACGCCGGCTGCTGCGGCCCGAATCCCACGCGTCCGGACGGCACGGAGTGGGCGCATGTCATGGCACTCCACGACGGCAGCATGGTCCACGCGGACACCTCCACCGAGGTGCTCGACGAGCTCATCCCCGGCTACGAACGCCTCGACGAGCCTGGACGCCGCACCGCTCGCATCGACCACGCCGAACGCCTCGCCCAGGCGACGCAGGAAGCGAGGATCGCCACCGCAGCCGCGGCGGGCGACCTCGACCCGACCGAACCGGAGGCCGCCGGCCTGCTGCTCCTGCTCCGCGCGGCGCGCTCGGTGCCGATCGTCCTTGAGACCGAGGACGCCCCCGGTCACCCTGCGCCGTGGCTGGGTGAACCGACGCTCGTTCTCGTGACGACCACCTACGCCCCACACACCGACGCCGCGCCCGTCGGGGGCAACGTGGTGTGGCTCGACCCCCACTCCGAGGAGAGTTACCTCGGCTCCCTGCGGGACACGGGACTCTTCAGCTACTGGACGCGCTGATCCGAGGTCCCATCTTGACTCCTCATGCGCCCACGTAGGAGCCTGAGCTAAGGTTAGCCAACCCTATGGAGCCGCCGTGAACGCCGATCCCCCCACGCCCAGGCAGCACAGCTGGCTGACTCTCACCGAGCGAGCCACCCCAGATCATTACCGTCGAGCCACGCTGATGTTCTCCGATCCACCCCCGCTCCCCCTGCCGCCGTTGGCAGCGGTCAAGCAGCCCCCGGTGGTCCCCACGAGCTCTGGCGGCTTGCGGTACCCCTGGGAGAACCTCAGTTTCGAGGGCGGCGGCGCGAAGGGTTACGCCTACATCGGCGCGATCCAGGCCCTCGAGAAGGCGGGCATCTACCCGGCCCAGATCCGCCGCGTCGCGGGGACGAGTGTCGGCAGCATCCTGGCGATGCTCGCCGCGTTGGGAGCCACGAGTGCCGAGATGGCTCAGCTGGTGCCAACCGACCTGCAGTTCTTGGTGATGGACGGCGGCGGCGGCCGGGTCGGCTCGATGATGCGGACGGCGATCACCCGCGGCATGCACCCCGGACAGCGCAGCTACCAGTTCCTCGGCGACGTCTTGGCGGACTATACGGGCAGCGCCGACGTCACGTTCCACCAACTGCTCGAGCGCAGTGGGCGCGAGCTCTGCGTTCCGGTGACCAACGTCACGCGCATGATGACTGAGTACTGCCACCCAAAGACGACCCCCAACATGCCCGTCCGCGTCGCCGTCCGGATGTCCATGTCGCTCCCGGTCCTGCTGCAACCGGTGCTGCTGCAGAAGACCCCCGCCATGGACGACGTCGCATTGGCCGAGGTGTATGTCGACGGCGGACTCTTGTGCAACAACCCAAGCCACGCCTTCGACGGGTGGTGGTTGTCGATGGATCCCGATGACAGCTTCCTGCGCCGCGTCCTCGACCTCGATGATGCTTCGACCTACTACTCCCGGTCGGTGCGGTTCAGCCCCGAGAACCCCAAGACCCTGGGCTTCACCCTCTTCTCCTCCGACGAAGCCGACATGACGAGGGCGTGGGTGCGTCCCGGGGGCGGGCCACCCCCCCGCCCACACACGCCTGCGAAGGCCACCTACGAAGAGGTCGAACGGGAGACCTCGATGCAGCGACAGTTCCCGAAGCCGCTGCAACGACTCCTCGCCGCCCTGAAGGATCTCGACCTGAACGAAGACGGGCTGGTCTCCGAGAAAGAACTGGTGCGAGCTGTCGAATCCGGTGAGGTGTCCTCCGTGGAACTCCTCACGGTGTTCGGCACCACCTCTGTCAACGAGATCTTCTCGACCCTGAACCGGAACGCCGACGGCTACATCGACTTCAGCGAGGTGGTGGCGTTCATCGAGACGCTCGGCGGAGACCTGACGACCCAGCTGGTCGGCTTCCCGGCCCGACCCCCGCGCACCTTGGCCGGCTTTGCCGCGAACCTGTTCGACGCGGTCAGCCGCGACCTGAGCCGGGCGGCCTTCTCCCCCGGCGATCGCGCCCGGACCGTGCCGATCTGCACCGACTATGTCACCACGAGATCATTCGACCTCGAACCGGCCGACTTCGAGTTCCTCATCGAATCGGCGCGACGCAGCACCCGGGCCTTCCTGCTCGAGTACGACCAGCAGCGTGACACGGCAGCGGACTCCGAACAGCAGGCCTAGCAGGCGGGGGCAACCCTGGGCGCCCGAAAGGATCACACATGGCAACCAGAAATGACGGCTTCTCGGCAGACGAGAGAGCCGCGATGCGGCAGGCGGCTGCCGAGCGCAAGCGTGCGCAGGCAGGCAAGAACGGCGAGGCGGAGGTCCTCGCAGCGATCGCCGCGATGGACGAGCACGATCGGCCGATCGCCGAAGGGCTGCACGCCCTCGTCCAGCGCGAACTTCCCGAGTTGACGTGCAAGACCTGGTACGGCTACCCGGCCTACTGCAAGGACGGCAAGACGGTGTTCTTCTA
>CAYUWV010000327.1:0-2454 GCA_964448385.1 uncultured Propionibacteriaceae bacterium
GCTCCTTCTCCACGGCGAGCTCGACGGGCAGCCCGTGGCAGTCCCAGCCGGCCTTGCGCTCGACGTGGAACCCCTGCATGGTCTTGAACCGGGGGAAGACGTCCTTGAAGACGCGGGCCTCGATGTGATGCGTGCCCGGCATGCCGTTCGCGGTGGGCGGGCCCTCGTAGAAGGTCCACGGTTTGCCGCCCGCGGTGCGTGCCAGCGAGGCGGCGAAGGTGTCGTTGGCCGCCCAGAAGTCGAGGATCTCGTGTTCCATCGCGGGCAGGTCGATCATGGCCGGCACCGGACGGTACAGCGGCTGGTCGGTCTGGGATGGTGTCATGCGCTTCCTTCGTCGCGTGCTGGACGAAGGGACGAGGCGCCTGTGCCGGGCCCCGCGGTACCACCCTCCTTGGACGCCGCAGCGTCCCACTTCGTTTCGCGCCCGCCGCCGGTTCTAGTGAGCGCCGAGGCGCCGTTCTTCCGGCAGCTCCGGGGTGATGACCCCCTCAATGCCGTGCGAGCACCCGTCCAGTGTAGGCACCCGGAGTGGCGGGCGGCCAATCGTTTCGTCGGCCCGGAACAGCCAGAAACGGGACCCGGCCGGCGTGTTGCCGACCGGATCCCGTCCTGGTGACGCTGTGCTCGAAAGCCCGCTTCAGATGCCGGCGCCCTCCTCAGGCTGTGGCGGCTGCGGAACCTCGGGGTCGGGGCGATACTCGGCGCCGTTGGGGCGATCACCGGCGAGCGCTGCGCGGCGGGAGAGGTAGTCGTCGACTTCGATCTCGCCACGGGCAAGCCGCTCGTCGAGGATCTGGAAGGCGGTGCTGACCGGGGCCTCCGGGGGCGGCGGGACCTGGCCCTGATGATGCCGGGGCGGCCACTGGCCCTTCTTCTTCTTGATGATGATCCAGATCACAGCGGCGATCGCGGCCAGGAACAGCAGACAGCCGATCCCGTGCACGAAGCCGAAGGCCTGGTAGTGAGGCATATGACGCATGAGTGGGCTCCTTCTTGGTCTGCTTCCATGATGCCTCGCCGGTTTCGCACCCCCAATGGTTGAGGGGTGATTCACACCCAACTCACAGCGCGCCGTGACCAGCTGAGCGGACCCGCGGGGCGCCTAGCCAGGGCGGTTCCGCACCGTCGGCGGGCCGATCAGCCGAGGCCGAGCTGGCGTTCGATCGCCAGGGCGAGCCCATCGTGCTCGTTGCTGGCGGTGGTCCAGGTGGCGGCCGCGATGGCCTCGGGGACGGCATTGCCCATGGCCACCCCGCAGCCTGCCCAGATCATCATCTCGACGTCGTTCTTCGCGTCCCCGATCGCCATCACCTCAGCCGCGTCGATGCCCAGGTGGGCGCACAGCTGGGACAGGCCGCTGGCTTTCGTGACACCCTCGCCCTGCACCTCAAGGAACGGGGCACCCGACGTGGTCGCGACGAACCCGGACAGGGCGGACGATTGCAGCAGTTCCAGCATCGAGTCGGGGCTCACCGTCGGGTGGCGGACGCCGAGCTTCAGGGTCGGCTGCGAGACCAGTTCAGCGACGTCATCGAGGGCGAAGGCCAGCGGCCCCAGCGCGTTCTCGGCGGCGTCGACCAGCGCCAGGTAGCCGGGTTCGGCCAGCCGGGTGGCGCCTTGGTCACGGATGACACTGAATCGGACGTTCTCGAGCCGGTCTGTCAGGAACGCGACGATCTCACCCGCCACCTGCGCGGAGAGGTACTCCTCGAACAGCACCCGCCCGGTGTCGAGGTCGACGCCGATCGCGCCGTTGCTGGCGACGGCGTACCGGACGCCGGTGGGGGCGAGCAGCTCCGCCAGCGAGGCGGCCTGCCGACCGGTGGCCGCGATGACCGTGACGCCGGTCTGGCGGGCAGCGTGGATGGCGGCGACCGTCCGCTGGCTGATGGTCTTGTCGTGGCGCAGCATGGTGCCGTCCAGGTCGGACGCGATCAGCCGGGTGTCACTCATCTCGTCTCGCCCAGCACCTTGCGGCGGCCCTGGAAGGCGCGTCCCAGGGTGACCTCGTCGGCGTACTCGAGGTCACCGCCGACCGGCAGCCCACTGGCCAGCCGCGACACGGTGACCCCCATGGGCAGCAGCAGGCGGGAGATGAAGGTCGCGGTCGCTTCGCCTTCAAGGTTGGGATCGGTGGCCAGGATGACTTCGGTGACGGTCCCGTCGCCGAGCCGTTGGCACAGTTCACGGATGCGCAGGTCGGCGGGGCCGACGTTGTCGATGGGGCTGATGGCGCCGCCCAGCACGTGGTAGAGCCCCCGGAACTCGTGGGTGCGTTCGACGGCAGCGACGTCCTTGGGTTCCTCGACCACGCAGATGGCGGTGCGGTCGCGGCGCGGGTCGCGGCAGACCCGGCAGGTCTCCTCGGCGGAGATGTTGAAGCACGTCTCGCAGAACCGAACCTTGTCGGTCACTTCACGCAACGCGGCCGCCAGGCGTTCGACGTCCGCC
>CAYUWV010000328.1:0-2446 GCA_964448385.1 uncultured Propionibacteriaceae bacterium
CTGCATGGGGCTGATGATGTCGGCCAAGATCAGCACCACGCCACTCAGCAGCAGCAGGGCACCGAACCCGTACGCCCACGGCAGCAGCCGTGCGGTGTCGAAGGGCCCCGGGTCGGGTCGCTTCCGCAGCCGCGCCACCTGACGGCCCAGCCACTCCCAGACGGCTCCAGCCATGTGGCCGCCATCCAGCGGAGGCAGCGGCACCAGGTTGAACACCGCGAGGAAGAGGTTCACTGAGGCCAGCAGTGAGGCGAAGGTGACCACCTTGGCCTGCCAGGTGACGGTATCCAAGGCGATGATCTCGCCTGCCACCCGACTGGCTCCGACGATGCTCATGGGTCCGTAGATGTCGCGCGGCTGACCGGTCACGAGGTCGACCACCACGTTCCATACCTTGACCGGGAACTGCACCAGCGCCACGAGGCTCTGCCCGGTCATGGTCGCCATGTCGGAGATGACCTCCAGCGGGCCGCCGGTGGTGAGCACCTGCTCGGGCCCGACTCCAAGCCAGCCCGCTGCGATCCGGTGACCCGGATCCCAGTTGTCGGGCACCCCGTTGATGATGGTGTGGACTTCGACGAGCTCAACCACCTGCCCGCCGCGTTCCACGGTGATGCGGGCCGGCCCGTCCAGGTTCGCGCGGATCAGGCCCGACAACTGTTCGTAGGAGGTGATCGCGGTGTCGTTGAAGCTGATCACCTTGTCCCCCGCGCGCAGGCCGGCCTGGAAGGCCGGCGTCCGCACGTCGGTGTCGGCGCACTCGGTGCGCTGGGCATCGGCCGGGATCACGCACTCCTGAACCACCGCGATGGTGGTCTGGGCACGGTAGACACCGTAGAGCCCCGTCACGCCCCAAAACAGCAGGAAGGCGATCAGGATGTTCATCGCCGGCCCGCCGAACATCACGACCAGCTTCTGCCAGGTCTTCTTCTGGTAGAACAGCCGCTGCTCAGCGACATCCGTCTCAGTGATCGTCTCCCATTCGTGGGCGCGGGCGGCATCGGCCAGCTCGGTCAGCCGCGACGTCTTGCCCTGGCGAGGGGAGGCCGGCGGGTACATCCCGAGCAGCCGCACGAAGCCCCCCAACGGGAACCACTTCAGCCCGTACTGGGTCTCGCCTCGCTGGATCGACCAGGCCGTCGGCCCGAAGCCCACGAAGTATTGCGGCACCCGCACGCCGAACAGCTTCGCCGGCACCATGTGACCGACCTCGTGCAACGCGACCGAAACCATGATGAGGCCAAAGAAAACGATCGCGAAGACGATCGTGATCAGGACACCCATGACGCCGCCTCGATCTGACTGGCTGCTTCCTGACGAGCCCACGCGTCGGCGGCCAGCACACTCGCCACGCTCAACTGCAGCGGATCCGGACCGTCACCGGCCAGGAGCCGTGCCACGGCGGCGGCGACGACGTCGGTGATGCCGGTGAAGCCCAGCCGGCCGGCGCAGAACGCATCCACGGCCACCTCATTGGCGGCGTTGAAGACCGCCGGCGCCACTCCGCCGGCCAACCCAACCTGCCGGGCGAGTTCGACGGCCGGGAAGGCGTCGTCGTCCAACGGTTCGAAGGTCCAGGCGGTGGCCTTGCTCCAGTCGCAAGCGGCGGCGGCGTCGGGCACCCGGTCGGGCCAGTTCAGGCCGAGGGCGATCGGTAGCTTCATGTCGGGCGGCGAACACTGCGCGATGGTCGATCCATCGAAGAACTCGACCATCGAGTGCACCACCGACTGCGGATGGACGACGACGGTGACGGCGTCCAGCGGCACGTTGTACAACAGCGCTGCCTCGAGCAGCTCCAAGCCCTTGTTGACCAACGTGGCCGAGTTGATGGTGATGACCCGGCCCATCGCCCACGTTGGATGGGCCATCGCTTGCTCGGGTGTCACGCGTGCCTGCTCGGCACGACTGCGGCCGCGGAACGGACCCCCGGAGGCGGTCAGGATGAGTCGGCGCACCTCGCTGGTGCGCCCGGCGCGCAGGGCTTGGGCGAAGGCCGAGTGCTCGGAGTCGACTGCGACGATCTGTCCAGGGGCGGCCGCGTCCGTCACCAGGACGCCGCCGATCACCAGGGATTCCTTGTTGGCCAGTGCCAAGGTCGTGCCGGCGGCGAGGGTGGCCAGAGTCGGCTCAAGCCCCGCAGCACCTGTGATCGCGTTGAGCACCACATCTGCTTCGATGGCGGCCAGTCGGCTGGACGCGTCCGGGCCCTCCCAGACTTCGATCTCCGGCAGCGCCTCGCGGACCGTGCTGGCCGCGGCAGGATCGCTGACAGCCACGACCCGAGGCCGCAGCGCCCGAGCCTGGGCGATCAACAACTCCAGCGACGAACCTCCCGCCGAGAGCCCGACAACCTTGAACCGGTCGGAGCGGCCCTCGATGACCTCGATGGCCTGGGTTCCGATGGATCCGGTACTTCCGAGGATCACCACGCTGCGCACGCCGA
>CAYUWV010000329.1:0-2445 GCA_964448385.1 uncultured Propionibacteriaceae bacterium
CACCTCCCGCAGCACGCTGCGGATCCCCGTCGCCGCGAAGACCACATCAAGCAGTGCGAATGCCGCCGACTCGATCACGGCAGCTTTCGCGGCGTCGACCTGCCCGGCAGTGATCAGCGAGAGTTCTTCTGTGGTGGTTGCCCCGTACGCAGCCTCCATCGCCTGCGCCTTGCCGACGGCGAGGGCAGTGTTCATCACTCCTTTGGCCGCGAGCCCGATCGCCAGCGCGGTGCCGCCGGTCGCGAGGCCCGCGACGACATACGCGCCCATCTCGGCGGCGGCTAGTCCGAGCGACTGCCACCAAGGCCCGGGCTGATGCTCCGCGACGATGTCGGCCGCGATCTCGGCGTAGAAGGGCGAAGTCTTCCAGTTGCGATCTGGGGCGGCCTGGCGGGTGCCGGCGATCAGTTGTCCCTGGATCGGTTCGAGATCGGGTGCGAGCACCTTGAGCAGCGGGCGTGTCTTGGCGATGTTCTCCTTAACCGCCCGCAGGCCGTCGCCGACTGTCTGCATCGCTTCGGCGTCACTCCCGGTAGACACCTTCTTCGTCTTGCCGGTGTCCTCGTGTGCGTCCCGGGCCAACGGGAAGAGATTTGGATTGCACATCAGCCGGGCCCGGACGAGCGTGTCCAGTTGGTCGTAGTTCGTCTTGACCTCTTGCCAGGTCTTCATGGACTTGTCGGTCTTCAGCGGGCCGTGGCTGGGGGCGCGCTCTGGGTCGAAGTTCGCCGGGCCGCCGGTCGCGACCGGCTCGCCTGCCCCTCCGGGCGGGTATTCCACCCAGGCGTAGCCGACGATGATCTTTCGCAGATCGATCATCGCCTCCTGGTCGGCGGCGAGCTTGGTCGCCTGGTCGCGGGTGTCCGCGAGCGCGGACGCCTGCTGCGCGGTCGGTGGCCCGGTCTTGACGTCGCCCGTCTCGGTCAGCCCCAGCCGCTCGAATTCCGCGCCGATGTAGTTCTCGTTGACGTCCAGGTAGGACTTGGCGACGTCCTGCACGTCGAAGTAGAACACGTGGCGGACGCCCGACACGTTGGCTCCGCCTCGCATCGCAGACCCGGCGACGGCGAACGACTTCTTCCAGCGTGCGGCGTTGCCCTCCGCCGTGGCCCGCAGCTGCGCGCCGAAGGGGTCCCAGAGCTTCGGTAGCGTGAGCCGCTGAAAGCCGCTGCCCTGGTCGTTCAGGATGTCGATCATCCGTAGCCGCTCGTCGGCGGTCGCGACCGCCAACGCAGCGGCGTCGAGTCCGGCGACCAAGTCCGGCTTCCCCTCGGTCAGCGCCTGCTCCACACGCTGTTTCGGGGTCTTGTCGTCGCGCTGGACCGGTGGCGTGCCGGGGGGTGCGGCGCCGGTTGCCAGGCTGCGCGCGACGGCGAGGTTGCCCGCTAGGTGCTGCAGTTCGAGCATCCGCAGCGGGGTCGGCGCCTCGGCGGGGGTGAGGTGCCTGGCCCTGGGCGTGGCAGGCATCCCCGCGTCGATCTTGAGCCGGTCAGCTCCCACCCGCTGATGATAGGCCGCCTGGGTTCGTTCCGGCACTGCCCGTCAGGGCACAAACCCTTGCCCCAGGAGGCGTCCGGCCGGCCGTGTCCGTGGCGGCCGAGCGGCAGCAGGCTTGCGACAAGCACAAGCCGGTAAGGAGACCTATGCCGAACTACCAGTCGCCCGGCGTCTACGTCGAGGAAGTCGCCGCGGGTGCGCGTCCGCTCGCCGGCGTGGGAACGGCGATCGCCGCCTTCGTCGGGCTCACCGAGTCCGGCCCATTCAACATGCCCTTGCTGGTCAGCAACTGGACCCAGTTCACCAAGACCTTCGGTGGGTTCGTCGCAGGCAGCTACCTCGCGCAGTCCGTCTACGGCTACTTCATGAACGGTGGTGGGAACTGCTACATCGTGCGGATCGGGCAGGACGCCGGCCCGAGCGCACCGGCTCCCCGCAGCGCCCGAGCGAAGGAGCTCGCCGCGGCGCCGACCGCGCAGATCGGCCGGCTCAAGGTGGTCGCGATCGACCCCACGGTCCAGCCGAACGAGATCAGCGTCCAGATCACCGACACCACCACCGAGAACCCCATCGCGGACGCGTTCAAGCTGGTGGTCAAGCGCGGCGGTCAACAGGTCGAGGAGTTCGACAACGCGACGATGGCCAAGGGCAAGCAGAACGTCGTCACCATGGTCAACGCGAGCTCCAAGGTGATCAACCTGGAGGACACCGCCAGCGGTGCGGTCGAGCGACTGCCCAATGCAGAGATCGCCTTGGCCGCACCACCCGCCCCTGCCGAGCTCCCCTTACCACGGCTGAGCGCGGACGACTACGTCGGCGACGTCGCCGAGCGCACGGGCTTCGCGGGGCTGGAGGCGATCGACGAGGTCACGATGTTGTGCGTTCCGGATCTCATGAGCGCCTACCAGCAGGGCGCCATCGATCTGGACACCGTGCAGGCGGTGCAGG
>CAYUWV010000330.1:0-2382 GCA_964448385.1 uncultured Propionibacteriaceae bacterium
GCTGCGGCGCTGACCCGTGCGGGGCTGACGCTCGCCGATCTGGATCTGATCGAGCTGAACGAGGCCTTCGCCGCCCAGGTGCTCGCCGTGCTGCGCGAATGGAAGGCCGACCCCGGCGACGAACGACTCAACCCCAACGGCTCGGGCATCTCGCTCGGGCACCCGGTGGGGGCCACGGGCGCCCGGATCCTCGCGACGCTGGCGTACGAGCTGCGCCGCCGCGGGGGCGGCCTCGCGCTGGAGACCATGTGCATCGGTGGCGGCCAAGGGCTCGCCGCCGTCTTCGAGGGAGTGGCGTGACCATGGACAAGGTGGTGGCCTCAGCGGCCGAGGCGGTCGGCGACATCGCGGACGGTTCGCGCATCGCCGTCGGAGGGTTCGGGCTCGCGGGCATCCCGTGGATCCTGATCGACGCACTGCTCGAGCAGGGCGCGTCCGACCTGGAGATCGTCTCCAACAACCTCGGCGTCGACGGCGCCGGGCTGGGCAGGCTGCTCGAGGCGCACCGCATCCGGCGCGCCGTGTCGAGTTACATCGGCGAGAACAAGGAGTTCATGCGGCAGTACCTTGCCGGTGAGCTCGAGGTCGAGCTCACCCCGCAGGGCACGCTGGCCGAGCGCCTCCGGGCCGGCGGCGCGGGCATCGGCGGATTCTTCACCCCCTCGGGCGTCGGGACGGTCGTCGCCAGCGGCGGGCTGCCCTGGCGGCACCACCCGGACGGAACGGTGGCCGTCGCGTCCCCGGCCAAGGAGGTCCGCGAGTTCGGCGGCCGGCGGATGGTGCTCGAGGAAGGCATCGTCAGTGACATCGCGCTGGTGCGCGCCGCGGTCGCCGACCGGCACGGAAACCTCCGGTTCCATGCGGCCGCGCAGAACTTCAACCCGCTGGCGGCGATGTCCGGGCGCCTCACCATCGTCGAGGCCGAGCGCGTCGTCGAGCCGGGAGAGCTTGGCCCCGAGGACGTGCACCTGAGCGGCGTGTTCGTCGACCGCATCGTCGTCCTGACTCCGGAGCAGGCGAACGCCAAGCGCATCGAGAAGCTGACCACGACCCCGCGACCGACCGGCGAGGAGGCCTGAGATGGCATGGACCCGCGAACAGATGGCGGCGCGCGCCGCCCGGGAGCTCTCCGACGGCCAGTACGTGAACCTGGGCATCGGGCTGCCGACGCTGATCCCCAACCACCTGCCTGACGGCGTCCATGTCGTCATGCAGTCGGAAAACGGGATCCTCGGCACCGGCCGCTACCCGTACGCCGACGAGGTCGACCCCGACCTCGTGAACGCCGGCAAGGAGACCGTGACGGTCGAGCCCGGGGCGTCCTTCTTCGACTCGGCGACCAGCTTCGCGATGATCCGCGGCGGCCACATCGACGTCGCCGTCCTCGGCGGCATGGAAGTGTCCTGCAACGGCGACCTCGCCAACTGGATGGTGCCCGGCCACCTCGTGAAAGGCATGGGCGGCGCCATGGACCTCGTCCACGGGGCCAAGCGGGTCGTCGTCGTCATGGACCACACCAGCAAGAGGGGCGCGTCCAAGCTCCTGGCGCGCTGCGTCCTGCCGCTGACGGGCGAGAGCGTCGTGCAGCGGGTCATCACCAACCTGGCCGTCCTCGACTGCGAGGGCGACCATTTCGCGCTCGTCGAGTTGGCCCCGGGCGTCACGACCGACGAGGTCGTGGCGGCCACCGACGCCCCCGTCCGCCCGATGGCCGGGGGGACGACAAACCTCACCTGAGGCATCCCCGCAAGGGACGCCGCCCACTCAGCATCACCATCCGCACCGCCCACCATCAACGCACTCACTAGGGCCACTGGCCCCCAACCATCGAAGGACCCACTCATGACCCAGTTCGTCAAAGGCACGCTCGTCGAGGCGCTCCTCGGCGCCGTGCTGATCACCGTGCTGCTGCTGCCCTTCCAGGTGGCGCTGCCGCAGTACGCGCCTTACACGCCGTTCCTGATCGTGCCGATCATCATGTTCTTCGCGTTGCGCCTGCCCCTGGGCGGCCTCGTGGCGCTGGCCCTCAGCTTCCTCGCGGGGGTCGTGTGGGGCTTCCTGTTCGCTGTCGTGGCCGGCCCGATGCTGGCGGCCAACCCGGCCTCCGCGCCCCTCGTGCTGGGCGTGGGCATCACGCTGGTCATCTTCCTGATCCTGGCCATCCACCCCCTGCTGCTCGGGAAGACGCCGCTGGCGATGGTCCCGGGCGTGCTGCTGGGCTTCGTCGAATCCCTCATGGTCATGATGGTGCTGTCCAACGTCGTGGCCGGTCCGGCCAACCCGGTCATCGCCACGCTGGCACCTCCCGGGGGCCTGCTCGCCATCGCCGGGTTCTTCCTCTACGGCTGCGTGATGACCGCGATCATGGTCGTCGTGTCGGGC
>CAYUWV010000331.1:0-2380 GCA_964448385.1 uncultured Propionibacteriaceae bacterium
GCTCCCAGTTCCATGGCGGCCACCGCCCACCGGGCGGCCTCGGCGGGGTCGTCGGGGAGCCAGTTCGCTGCCTGGGTGCGTTCTGCCGTGCCCAGGCTGGGTGGGGGGAACTCCTCGCCGCTCTCGAGACGGGTCAACACGCGGCGGACGTTGGTGTCGAGCACCAGGTGGCGTTGCCCGAAGGCGAAGCTGGCGATCGCTGCCGCGGTGTACTCACCCACTCCGGGGAGGGCCCGCAGGTCCGCCAGCGCTGTCGGCACCTCGCCGTCGTGCCTGGCCATGATCAGGCAGGCGGCCTGGTGCAGTCGCTGCGCCCGTCGTGGATAGCCGAGCCTGCCCCAGGCCCGGATCGCTTCGCCGACCGGCTCGGCGGCGAGCGCGGGCGGGTTGGGCCAGCGCTCCAGCCACTCCTGCCACGGGGCGAGCACCCTGACCACGGGGGTCTGTTGCAGCATGAATTCGCTCACCATGACGCCCCACGGGCTGACCCCGGTCCGCCGCCACGGCAGGTCCCGCGCCTCGCCGGCGTACCAGGCGATCACGTCCGCCCTCACCCCGGTGCGCTCCACGCGCCCACGGTACCCATTCGCCGCGCTGTTCCGGCGTGGGTGCGGGGCGGACGTCAGGGCGCGAACTACCCTGTCGCCATGGGATCAGTGCTCCACCCGGTCGGTCCGGAAGAGCCTCGCGTCTACTGGATTCGTCGCGCAGCCGTGGTCGTTGTCGCTGTGCTGCTCGTCGGGCTGTTGTGGTGGATCTGGCCGAAACCCGCAACCGTCAGTGCCGTCCCTGAGGCTTCTCCGGCCGCCTCGGCAGGAACCCCGTCCGCCGTCGCCACGCCGTTGACCACCGAGTCGGCATCACCGAGCGCCTCGCCGACGCCGACTGGTCCACAACCATGTCAGGCTGCCTCGGTCCAGCTCTCGATCGTCGGCTTCCAGAAGGTGAAGGTGTCTGCCAAGCAGGTGTTCACCCTCACCGCGACGAACACCGGGACTGACCCGTGCGTCCTGACCATCGGCCCAGCCAACGCCAGCGTGACCGTGAGTTCCGGGAGCGACCGGATCTGGAGCACCGCCGACTGCGACAAGTGGCTGCCGTCCAAGAAGATGATGCTGAAATCGCAGGCCACGCACGAGTTCTCGGTGACCTGGCCGCTGCGGCGTTCGTCGAGCGTCTGCAAGCTGAGCAAGGCTGAGTTGGCTCCCGGCACCTACGTCGCCAAGGCGGTGTTCGCTCAAGTGTCTACGGCGCAGCAGGCGATGATTCTGACGAAGTGAGCCTCAGCTGGGCAGTTCGGCGGGGGCGTGGTAGCTCGTTTCAGTGAGCCGTGCCAGCCCCTCACGCAACCGTCTCGCTACCCCGTAGTCGACCTCGGGGACGCTCACCAGTTCAGTCGTACTCGCACCGAGTAGCGCCTGCAACGAGCCGAAGTGGTCGACCAGTCGATCGGCAACGTCCGCCGGCAGCCGTGCGATCTGGGAGAGCTGCCGGTACCCCCGGGCGGGGACCCGGGCGTCGAGCGAGCCGGGGACGAGTTCCATCGTGCGCGCCACGAGCGATTGGTCGAGCAATTGGTCGGTGGCCAGACCCCGGAGCCGGTCGAGGGCAAGTTGTCCTTCCCCGGTGCCGTAGTCCCGCGCCAGCGAACTCGACAGCAGGTCGACCCCGGTGAGCAGCTCCTGCAGCTGCAACTCCACCAGGCGCCCATCGATCCCCAGCTCGATGACCTCGTCGTCGATGTCCGCGCCGAGACGACGCACCATCTCGAGGCGTCGGGCGACCAACGCGACGTCGCCCACCGTCACGGTGTCCTGGATCTCCAGCGAGGTCAGGTGTCGCGCCGCCTGGCTCAGCCGGTCGCGGTAACGCGTGAGGGTGGCCAAGCCCTGATTGGCCCGAACCAGGAGGTGCTCGGGGTGGTGGAGCGGATACCGTGCGCCGGCGAGGAACAAGGCGATGGACGACATCGACGCCGACACTGTCACCACGGCGACACCGGTCTGGCGGGAGACGCGCTCGGCCGTCCGGTGCCGAGTGCCCGTCTCTGAGGTGGGGACGGAAGCGTCGGGCATCAAGTGGGCCCCGGCGTGGGTGATCCTGGTGAGGTGTTCGTCGAGCAGGATGGCCCCGTCCATTTTGGCCAACTCTCGCAAGGCGGTGGCGCTCAGTGGGGCGTCGATCGCGAAACCGCCGGTGACCAGGGACGCCACCTCAGGATTGCGCCCGAGCACGATCAGCGCACCGGTGCGGCCGTGGACGATCCGATCCAGACCGTCGCGTAGGGCCGTGCCCGGGCTGACCAGAGCCAGGTGTTCGCGTAACCGGGCACGCTCGGTTTCGTCCACGCCGTCCTCCTCGGTGTCAGGTGCTCATCCTA
>CAYUWV010000332.1:0-2374 GCA_964448385.1 uncultured Propionibacteriaceae bacterium
TGGCGGTTCTGCTCGACGGCCCGGGCTGGGCCCAACGCGCCACGGTGAACGACCGGGACGGCATGCCCACGCAGGTGCTGGGGGCCATGCTGCGGTGGCCGGCAGTGGAGAGGGTGTGGCTCCCGACGTGGCTCGACGACCCCGAGGCCGTGCTGGACCGCCTGGAACAGGTCCTCCGAGAAGCGAAGGTCGCCACCTTGGAGCAGGAAACGGCGGCGATTCCCTCGGGTGACGACGACCAGGAGGTGCCACCGACGGTCAACCCCCAGCCAGCAGCGCCGGCGGCTCCCGCCCGTGTCACCAGCACACTGGCGGGATCCACCTCGGTGCCCGAGGCACCCAAGCGCCTCGTGGAATCGCCGACCCCCTCCGCGACGAACGCCCCGAGTCGGTTCCGGCCGTGGACGCCGCGTGCCGCCGGCGACGTCTCGCACCTCGACTCACTGGCAGACAGTGCCACGGCGCGCACGGCGGTCCGGGCCCTGCTTGAGGAAGGCATCTCCGCAGAGGGGCCGATCCACGAGATTCGCCTGGCCAAGAAGGTCGCCAACGCGTTCGGGCTCACCCGCGTGGCCCAGTCACGGATCGAGAGCATCCTGCAAGCTGGACGTCGGCGCCCAGACCAGTTCGGCTTCTTCTGGCAGGACGGGGTCGACACGCAGCTGTGGCGTGACTTCCGCCCAGACCCGTCACAGGACCGCCAACTCGAGCACATCAGCCCTCACGAGCTGGCCAACGCCATGCGCGAGGTCGCCCGCCAGTCCGGAGGCATCAACGTGGAGGAACTCAAGACCGACACGCGGGTGATCTTCGGCTTCAAGCGACTCACCGCTGGGTTCAGTGACACCCTCGATCGAGCGTTGGCCCTCGGGCTGGAGACTGGACGACTGCGGTGGGACGACCACCTGATCAAGGACGCCTGAGCCCACGCTGCAGGGCCCTCTCACTGCACGAGGCCACCGGTCCAGACTCTGGCGTGCCAGGTCAGGGCCGGTCGATGTTGGCTTGGACACTCTCCCTGCACAAGGATGCCGGTCCTACCCTCACGGCGGATCAGTCGGCAACATCCTCGGACGAGGTCGTTTGAGCGTAGTGTCGAGGTATGAGCACCAGCCATGAGGTTCGTGAGAAGGTCGCTCGCCGGGCCTACGAGGCACTCGGCCCCAGCCCCAGTCAGAGCGTCGTGCTGCAGGTCACTTGTGACTCCAGCCATCACCTTGCCGCCGTTTATGACACCGAGGCCGGTCTGGTCTTCCACAGCGTCCTGCATTCCAAGGCGCACGGCCGCCGGGACTACTTCGACGCCGGTCACCATGCCTCCCAGCTCGGACTGGACTGGTTCGATCTTCTTGACCCGGGAGCCGACCCGGCGATCGCGGACGAACTGGCTGCCGGTTGCGAGTGCGGGCCGTACACCCTCTCGCGCAAGCTGCTGATCCGGCAGATCGCTGAGGGACAGACCCGCATCGTCATCAACTGAGCTGGCTAGCCGTAGCGCGCCGTCAACTCCGCCGACCAGCAGCCCCGGTCACCAGCCGTTGCTGCCCGCCACGCCTTTGAAGGGCCCGACCACCTTCGACGTGATCCAGCCACCGTAGAAGCCGCCCGGCTGCGGGACGACCCGCTCACCGTCCACGAGGCACTCGTCCATCGCGCCGGCGTAGACGGCCACGTGGCCGACCAAGGCGGCGAATTGCGTCGACGGCGTCGGGTAGTACCAGCCGGCCCGCGGCGCCACGCGTCCACCCCCGAGCAGGTCGAGGTAGCGGGCCGCGCCCTTCCACTCACAGAATGAGGCCCCGGACGCAGGGCGCAGGGCGCCCTCGACGAAGCTGTCCCGCGGCAGGTAGTAGGTCGGCGGGTGGCTGGTCTCAAGGACCTGCCACGATTCGGTTGTCTCGCAGATCACCTGACCGCCGAGCACGACCCGGATCGGCAGCGGACACTGCCGAAGGGCCGGGGGTCTCGGGTAGTCCCACACGGACTCCTGACCGGCTACGGGCGGGTCAGGCAACGGGCGATTCGGCATGCGCCCCAAGGTAGCCGCCCGCCGGAGCGGCCACATGGGTCAGAGGGCTATGGAGAGGCGCACCCGAAGGCGTGGCACGGAACTCCCGGAGGCGCTCCAGGGAGCGCGGGACCATCTCGGCGCACTCAAGGATCAGGCTGGGTCTGGGCTCTGGGCACGGTGTGCAGGCTGGGGTCTGGCCGCGCGCCAGGGCCAGCGAGCAGGCCGGGGTCAGGCCGCGGGCACTGCGAGCAACCCACAGCAAGCCCTCCGAGGGGCCGGGGGTGTGGTGACGATGTAGCGGGCGCCGATACGCCGGGTCAGGCGGCTGGTGGTGCTGTGCCGGGTGGCGCGGTTCCGCGCCCC
>CAYUWV010000333.1:0-2371 GCA_964448385.1 uncultured Propionibacteriaceae bacterium
TGAGAGCAGTCAGCGCCTTTGGTTCCCTCACCGAGGAGTGTCGACCATGGCAGGCATCGCCGAGTTCCCCCGCCCACTGGCTTTCGTTCTGAGCGGTGGCGGCGCCATCGGCAGCGCCCAAGTGGGGCACCTGCTCGTGCTGCGCGAGTTGGGCATCATTCCCGATGTCATCGTGGGCACCTCCGTCGGTGCGATCAACGGGGCGGTGGTCGCCGCCGATCCCGCCGAAGGTGCGCGGCAGCTGTTCGACATCTGGGCGTCCGTCCGGCGCGAGGACGTCTTCCCGGTGCCGCCGTGGCACCTGCTGAGTTCGCTTCGCCGGGGC
The DNA here is from genome assembly GCA_964448385.1 of uncultured Propionibacteriaceae bacterium. GTDB lineage: Bacteria > Actinomycetota > Actinomycetes > Propionibacteriales > Propionibacteriaceae > Propionicimonas. The sequence continues at coordinate 326 of CAYUWV010000333.1, forward strand.
TTCACCGGCATCTTGCAGGTCGGCGGGTTGGTGTCGCTCGTCACGGTGAATCTGGGGGTGACCAACCTTGAGCAGCTGGCGATCCCGCTGCATGTGATCGCCACCAATGCCGTGTCCGGGGAGCTCGTGGATCTCGCCAAGGGCGGGCTGGTCGATGCGCTGCTGGCCAGCAGCGCCATCCCCGGACTCTTCCCACCGCGTTCGGTCGGGGGTCTCACGTTGATGGACGGGGGCCTGGTGGCCAACGTGCCGGTCGACTACGCCTTGGATCTCGGGGTGAGATCCGCGATCGTGATGGACGCGGCCTGGCCGTGCATCGTGACCCGCCCGCCGCAAACGGTGATCGAATCGATCGCGGTCGCCCTTCGGCTGTTGATGCGCAGCCAGGCCGATGCCCACATGCTCGCCGCAGCGCAACGCGGGCTCGTCGTCCACCTGCCCACCCCGTGCACCGTCCGTGCGTCGCCGTTGGACTTCAGTGGGGTCGTCGAGGTCATCGAAGCCACCGTCGAGTTGACCCAGGAGTTCTTCGACGATCGCGTCGGTCTTCCCTGGCCGGAGCAGGGGTCGGTCGGACGACCCCACCGGCATCCGGCACCACGTACCTACGAGGTGTCCGCCTGAGTACCTTTTCCACGTCGAGGAGGTTGAGATGTCCATCGCCGACCGTCGGCCCCGCATCCCCGGGGTGGCAGGGTTCGAACCGGTCGTTCGCGCGGTGGTGGTCGGCGCCGGGACGATGGGGGCGGGCATCGCGGCCCACCTGGCCAACTGCGGCATCCAGGTCACCCTGCTCGACCAGGCCGGGGACGGCGCCGACCGCTCGGCGCTGGCCAGGACGGGGATCGAGCGCCAGCTGTCGGTGGGCGGGTTCATGGTGCCGGAGTTCGCCGACCGGGTGACTCCCGGCAACATCGACGACGACCTCGGCGCGGCCAGCGAGGCCGACTGGGTCATCGAGGCGGTGTTCGAGGACCCCGCGGTCAAGCATGCCGTCTACCGGCGGCTCGACGCGGTGCGGCGCCCGGGGACGCTGGTGTCGTCGAACACGTCAGGGATCCCCGTCGGCGAACTGGTCTCCGGCCACTCGGACGCCTTCGCGCGCGACTTCACGATCACCCACTTCTTCAACCCGCCCCGGACCATGGAGCTGCTCGAGGTCGTCGCCGGCACCGCAACCGACCCCGCCGCCCACGCCCGGGTGGTCGCTGTCGGCGACCGCCAGCTGGGCAAGGTCGTCCTGCCGTGCCGCGACACCCCGGGCTTCATCGCGAACCGCCTCGGCAGCCACTGGATGGCGGTGGCCGCGCTCGAAGCGTTCCGCGCCGGGCTCGATGTCGAGACCGCGGACGCCGTGATGTCGCGGCCCTTCGGGATCCCGCGCACCGGCGTGTTCGGGCTGTTCGACCTGGTGGGCATCAACCTGGTGCCGTTGCTGTGGCCGGTGCTGACCAACGCCCTGCCCGCCTCGGACGCGTGCCACCGCTACGACCTCGGCGCCGACCCGGTGTTCACCCACCTGCTGGCGAACGGCCTCGTCGGACGCCGTGGGCCAGGCGGCTTCTACCGGCGCAGGAACCCCGCCGGCGAGAAGGTCGACGAGGTGTTCGACCTCAACGCCCTCGACTACCGGCCGCGCCGGACGCCGGAGGACCCTGCGGCGGCCACGAAGGACCTGGCGGCGCTCCTCGGCACCGACAGCCCGGGCGGCCGGTACGCGTGGGAGGTCTTCGCGCAGGTGCTCGACTACGCCTGCGCCATCGCACCCGAGGTGGCCGACGACGTTGAGGCCATCGACGAGGGCATGCGGCTGGGGTACGGCTGGGCGAAGGGTCCGTTCGCGCTGGCGGACGCCGTGGGCGCGACAGTGCTGGCGGAACGCTTCAGGGCGTCCGGCCGGGCGGTGCCCGCACTCGTCGCGCGCGCGGCCGAGGTCGGGGGGTTCCGCCCCGACCCGGACACCGTCCTCGGCACGGACGGCTCCCGCCGGCAACGACGGCGCCCCCAGGGCGTCGTCACCGTGGCGGACGCCAAACGTGAGAACGG
>CAYUWV010000334.1:0-2371 GCA_964448385.1 uncultured Propionibacteriaceae bacterium
GGTGGGAACGGGAAAAGGACGGGCCCGTTCAAGTCCGCCGGATGCCACATCGCCTGCGGCGACGTCGGCGACGAGGAGGAGTAGGTCAACCTGAATCGACGCGCCGTCCAATCACCTCACCCACGGCGGCATGAGCGAGCATGACGCGGTGCGTCATGCTCGCCCCCGGTGCCAGACTGGGCAGGTGACCCGTGCCGGTCGGCTCAGCGCCTTGGATGCGATCTTCCTTCCGATGGAGACGGACTCTCAGTCGCTGCATGTTGGGTCCGTCCTTATTCTGGAGGGCCCTGCGCCTGACGTGTCCCTGTTCCGGGGCTTGGTCGTGGCTGGCTTGGCGGGGGCACCGATCGCTCGTGCTCGAGTGATGAGGATGCCGCTGGACCTGGGTCGGCCGATCTGGGTGGACGCCGAGGGTTTCGACCCAGCATCACATCTGCACCACGTTGAGGTCGCCCCTCCTGGGGACGAGCCGCAACTGCGGGCGCTGGTCGCGCAGCTCATGGGGCCGCGTCTGGACGCCGACCGGCCGCTGTGGGAGTTGTGGCAGGTCGACGGACTGTCGGGGGGGCGCTGGGCGGTCGTGGTGAAGGCGCACCACACGATGGTCGACGGCCAGTCGGGGGCCGACCTGGTGGCGTCCCTGTTGACGAGTGTGCCGGACGCCCCACCCCGGCGTCTGCCGGCGGTTAACCCGTGGCCCGCACCTTCGCTCGCCCAGTTGGTGGGCGACCTCGCGGAATGGCTGGCCGTGTTTCCCGTGCGGGCGATCCGACTCGGTGTCCGATCGCTGCGTTCTCCCCGCGAGGCTCACCGCCGTCTGGAACAGGTTCGCTTCGGGTTGGCGCAGGTGATGCGTCCGGATCTCCCGCCGTCGGTGCTGACCGGCCCGTTGGGGTCGCGCCGGATCTGGGGCTGGGAGGATGTCGATCTGGCAGCGGTGGTGCGGGCGACGCGGACCGCGGACTGCACGGTGAACGACGTGTTCCTGGCGGCGCTCGCCGGCGGCTACCGCCACTACCTGCTGGACCGCGGTGAACCCTTGAACGCGATGGTGCTCCGGGCCATCGTGCCCGTGTCCCGCAGAACGCCCGGCCAGCAGGTGCGACCGGGCAACCTGTCGTCGGCGATGTTCGTCGAACTGCCCGTTGACCTGGCCGACCCGCAGGCGCGGCTGGCTGCGGTGGCCGCCCGGACCGCGGGGCAGAAGTCCCGGCAGGTGGCGGACGCGACCGCAGCCCTGGTGCGGGCGGCCGACCACATTCCCGCTGCCTTGCTCGCCTGGGGTGCCCGAGCCTATGGCCGCGCGCGTCAGGGACGGGTCAACGCGGTCGCCTCCAACATCCCCGGACCATCGGAACCGCAGTACCTGGCCGGCCGGCGTGTGCTCGAGTTGGTCCCGTTCGTCCCCATCGCGCAGGAGATTCGGGCGAGCGCCGCCATGCTCACCTACGCTGGCCGCCTCACGGTCAGCATCACAGGCGACCCGGACGCCTTACCCGACATCGATCGCCTCATCGAAGCCGTCGGACAGCAACTCCTCCAACTCACAGCAGGCTGAGTACCTTCCGAGTTCCGAGGTGCCAGCCCCGGGCATCACCGGGAAGAGCACGCGAGAAAATCGTTGTTGTGGTCGACGTGCGTGTCAGACGTGCTCTGCTCGTCGCGGCGCTAGTGGTGGTGGTCGGACTCGGTACCGAGGCATTTCTCTCCTGGGTTCCCTTGTCGGTTTGGAGCAGCCCGAGACCGGCGACGTGTCTGGCGTCCCGGTGCTTCTGTGAAGCGATCCGGTGGGGCGAGCCGGTCCTCCAACCCCACCTGGCCGCGGGGGTGGTGATCTTGTACGCACTCGCCCGAGCACGGAAGGACGGGAGTTGGGCCCGGCGCGCCAGGTTGGCCTACTGGGTCTACGCCACGGCGGCGATCGCCGCGCTCGTCCTGGTGCCCGACCTCCGTCGCTGGCTGTTCGCGGTCCTCCTCACACTCGGGATCGCGATGGAGGTGACCGGGCCCCTGCGCTCAAGACCTCGGGGCGACACCAGGATCTTCCTCGCCGGGAACACCGTCTTCGCCGCCGCGTTCCTGATCTGGTGGCTGGACCAGTCGTTGCTGCTCTGCTCGCCGACCTCGCCCCTGCAGGGACACGCGACCTGGCACCTCCTGGGTGCTGTCGCCGCGTGGCTGCTCTTCGTCTACTACACCCGGGAATGGCGACTTCACTGAAGGCCCTCGCACCGATCGCTCACCGGCTCGATCGCGCGGGACGCCAGTTGCGGACGTTGGCGGGCCGGACTGCAGCCTGCGGTTCAGTGGCATTTGTCGGCGGTGACGGCCCGGCTGGTGGCCGTCACCGTCTGTTGCTGGGCTGTAGCGA
>CAYUWV010000335.1:0-2360 GCA_964448385.1 uncultured Propionibacteriaceae bacterium
AACCACACCGGGTCGCACAAGATCAACAACGTGCTCGGCCAGGCGCTGCTCACCCGCCGGATGGGCAAGACCCGCGTCATTGCCGAAACCGGCGCCGGACAACACGGAGTGGCCACCGCCACCGCGGCCGCCCTGCTCGGCATGGAGTGCCGGGTCTACATGGGCAAGGTCGACACTGACCGGCAGGCCCTCAACGTCGCCCGGATGCAGTTGCTGGGTGCCGAGGTGATCGCGGTCGAGTCCGGTAGCCAGACTCTCAAGGACGCCATGAACGAGGCGATGCGGGACTGGGTCGCCTCCGTGGACACCACCCATTACCTGATCGGCACGGTCGCCGGGCCCCATCCGTTCCCGAAGATGGTGCGCGAATTCCAGCGGGTGATCAGCACGGAGATCGCCGAGCAGGTCAGCAGTCGTTACGGCCGGTTGCCGGACGTCGTCGCGGCGTGCGTGGGGGGCGGATCGAACGCGATCGGCAGTTTCGCCGACTTCATCGACAACCCCGAGGTCGCCCTCTACGGCTTCGAGGCCGGGGGAGACGGCGTCGAGACCGGGCGTCATGCTGCTGCGGTGGTCGGCGGGTCGGTGGGGGTGCTGCACGGGATGCGCACGTTCATCCTGCAGGACGCAGACGGCCAGACCCTGGAGTCACACTCGATCTCCGCAGGCCTTGATTACCCCGGCGTTGGCCCAGAGCACGCCTGGCTTGCCGCTACCGGTCGGGCACGCTACGAGGCGGTGACCGACGCCGAGGCGATGGAGGCGTTCAAGGTGCTCACCCGCACCGAGGGGATCATGCCGGCGATAGAATCCGCCCATGCGGTGGCCGGCGTGATGCGGTTGGGCCGCCGACTGGCCGAAACGGACCCTGCGGCCAAGCCACTGATCGTGGTGTGCATCTCCGGCCGCGGCGACAAGGACGTCGACACGGCGATTTCGTACTTCGGTCTCACCGGCCGTCCCGACGCCAGCACCGGAGGCGTGGCATGACAGCCCTCAATTCAGGATCGCTCGACCGGACCGGGATTTCGGGGCAGGCGATTGCTGCGGCGAACGCCGCAGGTCGGGCAGCCCTGGTGGGCTACCTGCCCGTCGGCTACCCCAGCGTGGCGGGCTCCCTCGAGGCGCTGCGGACCCTGTGCGGATCGCCGGGGGAGCCGGGCGTCGACCTGGTCGAGATCGGCCTGCCGTACTCCGATCCGGTGATGGACGGCCCGGTCATCCAGCGAGCCGGCACGCGCGCGCTCGCGCGCGGCGTCCGCACCAGGGACGTCTTCACCGCGGTGGAGGCCGTGCGCGCCACCGGCACCGCTGCGGTCGTCATGACGTACTGGAACCTTGTCGACCATTACGGCGTCGACGCGTTCGCCCGCGATCTCGCCCAGGCAGGTGGCGCCGGGTTGATCACGCCCGACCTCATCCCCGAGGAAGCCGGCGAGTGGCTGGCCGCCTCCGACGCCCACGGCCTTGACCGGATCTTCCTCGTCTCCCCGTCGTCGTCAACGCAGCGGATCACCTCGACCGCGGCCGCCTGCCGAGGCTGGGTTTACGCCACTGCCGTGATGGGAGTCACTGGAACCCGCAGCGATGCACCGAGTGCGGCACCCCAACTCGTGGCACGGATCCGCGCCCTGAGCCCCGGGACGCTCGTCGGTGTCGGGCTCGGTGTCTCCGACGGCGATCAAGCCGCAACGGTCGGGCGCTACGCCGATGCGGTGATCGTCGGTTCGGCGTTCCTCAAGCCCATGCTCGCGGCTGAGGCAGCTGGCAACCCCGACGACCTGACCGGGCTACGGGCGGTGGTGGCCGACCTCGCCGCGGGCGTTCGTCGGTCCGCTTAGGGTGGTGGCCGCGACGATCGCCCGCTTGGGAGTGCCGGGCGACCGAAGCAAGGTGGTTCGAGCGCAGGTTTGATCCAGCGATAAGGATGGCGACGTGCTTCTTTCGATCCCCAGCCCGACGATCAGCGGTTTCAACGTCGGTCCCCTGACCATCAGGTTCTATGCGTTGTGCCTCATCGCGGGCATCGCCGCGGCCTGGTGGCTGGGGTCGCGGCGCTGGCGCGCCAAGGGTGGCCGCCAGGAAACCTTCGAGACGGTGGTGCTCTGGGCGATTCCGATCGGCATCGTGGGAGCCCGGGTCTATCACGTGCTCACCCACCTTCCGGACTACTTCGCACCCGGCATCAACCCTTGGAGCGTGTTCTTCATCTGGGAAGGCGGCATCGCGATCTACGGTGCCATCGGCTTCGGTGCGCTCGCCGCGTGGCTGGCCTGTCGCCATGTGGGCGCTCGGTTCCCCGCCTTTGCGGACTCACTGGCGCCGGGGATCGCGCTGGGACAGGCCATCGGACGGTTCGG
>CAYUWV010000336.1:0-2353 GCA_964448385.1 uncultured Propionibacteriaceae bacterium
ACAGACAGCCACTGGCATCCGCCGACGGGAACCTCAAAGCGGCGTGCTCAGCGGCAGATCAGTGCGTTCGGTGGAGTAGGTGGACCCTGGCGTGGTGGCCACCGCTGTCGAGCTTCGCATCGCAGGGGTACAGCGGTGCTTCGAGCGCCTCGGCGAGGGCGAGGTGGGCGGCGTCACAGCTCGTGTACTGGTGACGCAGTTGCCAGATCCGATCAGCCAAGGGTGCGACCTCACAACGTCGTCATGGAGGGTGATAGCAGTCTGCAAGCGCCCCGCAGGCCGCCCATTTTGGGCGCGCGGCCTCGACCCGGAGGGTATCTTCCGCGCACCGGCGGCATTTGCGGGTGTTGACGATCAGCTTTCGCGCGTTCTCCGCTTGGTTACCGGAGGCTGGCTGGGGTGGACTTGGGCTTGCCGTCGGCCCCAGGCGGCGCCCTGTGCTACACCGGGAAGAGACGGTCTTGGTGGATTAGTTGGGAGGTTCATCATGCGTCGAGGAACCACGCTCGCTCTCGTGGCAGGCGGGGCCACAGCCGCCGCCGCGACCTGCTATCTCGCCTGGGTCCGGTCCCGGAAGAACGTGACTGGCCCGTCGAGGCCCACGGTCGGCATGTTCGCCAATGGGATGGCTTTCATCCGGTGGGGCACCGGTGACAAGCGGCTGCTGTGGATTGTGGGCGGTCCCGGTTTGGGGTTCCCGATCGGGCCGCGGGTCGCCTTACTGCCGGTGGTGCTCCGCCCATTCGCGCAAGCCGGTTACACCTGCTGGCTGGTGAACCGGAAGCAGCACATGCCCGCGGGGTACACCCTGGCCGACATGGCCGAAGACTACGCGGCGCTGATCGCCGACGAACTCGGGGGAAAAGTCGATCTCGTCCTGGGCGAGGACTTCGGGGGCTGGATCGGGTTCCATCTGGCCGCCCGCCACCCCCAGCGCCTGGCCTTCCTGGCCAACGCGTCCACCGGCCACTCGATCACCGAGGCCGGCAAAGCCATCGACCGGGACTTCGCCGACCTGGTCCGCGACGGCCGGCCAGTCCAGGCCTGGGGACAGATGCTGTCCACCCTCGCCCCAGGCCTGTCCTCGGTTCTCGCCCGGGTTCTCAGCGTGGTCCTGGAATGGCTTTTCACCGACCGATCTCGTCCCGACTTCGTCGCCAACCTGATCGTGGAAACCGAGGCCGAGCAAACCTGCGACGTCCGCCGGCTCCTGCCCGACGTGCACGTTCCGGTCCTGCTGATCGGCGGGGACCAGGGCCCGTTCCTGTCCCGGGAAATCCTGGAGGAGACCGCGCGCCTGATCCCCGACTGCACCCTGCAGCTCCACCAAGGCAAGACCGACATGGCAGCCATCTCCACCACACAGCTCGCCAGAGACGTCCTCGCCTGGATCGCCACACAGTCCCGGACGTAGCCCGACGCTCGACTGGCCCGCGCCCTGTGCGCACCGTGCATCAGGCATGGTCGTCACGGTGACGACTGGTGCCGGTACGGCCGCGCTGCTCTTGAACGAGGACGCCAGCGGTAGCAGCCGCGACGGCAAGCAACGCCGTGCTTCGACGGGCGCTGGCATGCTAAGACCTCGCAGCGTGCTTCATCGGGCTGCTCGGTGCGCCATCTCCTCAGCGATCCAGCGCGCCGTGTCCCGGGTGCACGCCCCTGGGTTGCTGAAGCTGACGGCGAAGACGCCGGTGATCTCCGTCACTTTCGGGACGCCGTGAAGAGCGAGGATCGCGTCGGCTTCTGCTGCGTATTCGTCCTGTGGGGCACCGCCCGCGATGAGCCCCACAGGGTCCGCCGCGGCCAGAATCATGATCAGCTCGTCCCGGGTGATGGCCATGGTGACGAGCCTAGAAGACCTGCCCGCCTCCCGCCGCGCTTGCGCCGTCAGCCAGCCCACGCTGCAGACTCGACCGGGCCGCCGCAGCATGGTGTACGGCTCGGATGTTCGGCGATAACCCACCCGTTCAACTCGCCACAGCGGGCTCACCGGCAGGCAAATCCGGTAAGCGCCTCGCGATGATGAGAAAGCGGCACGATTCAGACTGGCGGACGCTATCGTCCACGCCGCGGCGATTCGGTATCCATCTGTGGCCCTGGGGACTACGTGGCTCTGGTCTCCAAGCCTTGGACCTGTATGGCCACCTCTTCGGCGACCGGCTCGACACGGTCGCTGACGCGATGGCGGCGGGGAGCAACGCTCTGGCGGATGTGTACCGGATGGGTATCGCGACCGTCGAGGACCCGTTGGAGATCAGCGTCTGAGAACGAGAAACCCCCTCTGACGAGGGGGTCTTCCTCAGTAGCCCCGACGGGATTCGAACCCGCGCTACCGCCTTGAGAGGGCGGCGTG
>CAYUWV010000337.1:0-2349 GCA_964448385.1 uncultured Propionibacteriaceae bacterium
TCGGTCCCGGCGCCGGGGACAACGCCGCCGCGGCGCTCGGCTTGGACGCCCGTCCTGGCGACGTGGCTGTCTCCCTCGGCACCAGCGGGACGGTGTTCGCAGCCACCACCAGCAGGGTCGGGGACCCGAGCGGGATCGTTGCCGGCTTCGCCGACGCCACCGGTGGTTTCCTGCCGCTGGTGTGCACGCTCAACGCCGCCCGGGTGCTGGACGCGGTCGCCGGCCTGCTGAACGTCAGCCACGACGCCCTCGGCGAACTCGCCCTGCAGGGCGAACCCGGCGCCGGCGGGGCCGTCCTGGTGCCCTACTTCGAAGGGGAACGCACCCCCAACCTGCCGGACGCCACCGCCTCCCTGACCGGACTCACCCTGACCTCTACCACCCGGCCGAACCTGGCCCGGGCAGCGATCGAGGGCATGCTCTGCGGTCTGGCCGCCGGGCTGGACGCGATCCGGCAGGCGGGTGTGGAAACCAGGCGCGTCCTGCTGATCGGGGGAGCGGCGGCCAACCCGGCCGTCCAGGTCATCGCCAGCCAGGTGTTCGACGTGCCCGTGGAGGTGCCCAAGCCGGGCGAATATGTGGCCGACGGGGCCGCGCGCCAGGCTGCCTGGGTGCTCACCGGGCAGCGTCCGTCCTGGCCGGTGGACCTGCTGGCGGCACCGTCACCAGACCATCGCCCGGTGATCCGTGACCACTACTCGGCGGCGGTCGCGGGCTACCGATGAGGAGCCGGCCTCAGGCGGGCCCCGTCGCGCATCGGGCTGTGCGGCTCAGTGAAGTGCGCCTTGCCTTCACCGCGGCTGACGAGCTCAGGCTTGACTCTCAGTTGTACGATTTGTCGTACTAGTACAGAGGGGGTGTGTGATGTCAACTATGAGCGCAAGCGAAGCGCGCAAGAACCTGTTCCCGCTGCTGGGGCAGGTCAACTCCGATCACGACGTTGTTCGGATCACCTCAAAGGCCGGCAACGCTGTCCTCATTTCCGAAGCGGACTATGAAGCCTGGCAAACCACCCGCTATCTGTTCTCCACCCCGGCGAACGCGCGCCGGTTGCAGGGCTCGATCCAGGAATGGCAAGACGGCAACCTGATCGAAGCGCCAGATTTCGGCGAGGACGCGTGAACCTTGCCTTCACCCCGACTGGCTGGGGCGACCTCAACTACTGGGCGGACAAGGATCGGGCAACCTATTGGAAGATCCGGGCTCTTCTGAAGGAGGTCCTCCGGACACCGTTCGAAGGTACGGGCAAACCCGAACCTCTGAAGTACCAGCTCGGCAACGTATGGTCCAGGCGCATCACCCAGGAGCACCGCCTCGTCTACGCGGTTGAGGACAACCAGATCGTCGTCCTCGCAGCTCGCTTCCACTACGGCGATTAACCCGCTCCTGCTGGCGTCGCGGTGATCGGGGGCTAGAACGGCGCGGACCCCACTGGCTGCTAATGCCGTCCCTCGGTCAAGGCGTCGTAGGCGGGACGCAAGGCCGCCGCCAGTGGCATTCCGCGAACGGTGACCGGCACCACCGGCAACTGATCGAGCAGGCTTGCCCCGCTCGCGACTGGCCGCGGCGGGGGAACCTTCCCTGGCGACACGTAGAAGACATCGAGAAGTTCGGTCAACGGCACCGGCGGCTCCGCCTCGCCGGTGGCGTCGGTTGCGGTCGCGTCGAGGCGGGCGAGCAGGTCTTCGCGGGCGCGGCCGCGCCAGGCAAGGATCGCGAATGGGTCGGCGTCGAACTGCTCGGCGAGCAGGTAGAAGACAGCGGCGAGGTGCTTGCAGGGCACCTCCCAATCGGGGCAGGAACAGTCGAGCGAGAGATCTCCGGCGCCGGAGGGGAAGAGGTCCAGGCCCACGTCGGTGAAGACCTGCTCGACGTCGGGCGGCATCTCGCCGGAGAGTAGTTGCGCCACGAACCACGCGTCGCTGGCGAGCCGCTCCTCGATCCGGGCCCATTGATCCTTGCCGTAGGCGGTGATGCCGATGCGTACCCGGTACGGGCGCGATCGTGATCCCTGGACGCTCGCGGTGACCTGCCCCGGGCTGAGCTCAAGCGACAATACTTGTCCGCGCCGGGCGTAGTTGCGGCCGCGGGTGAGTCGGCTGCCCATGCCGGTTGACTCAAGCACCTCGATGAAACGGGTCGACCACCACGTGCTGGCGATCTTTCCGCGTGCACTCTTCGCTCTGATCCCTCCCTCAACCGCGCGAGGTGTCGACTTCGGGAAGTACGGCGACTCGAAATGCCTACTCACCGACTGCCTCCTTCGAGAGCGCGAACAACTCGCGCAGTTGCCTGGTCGACAACTCGGTCAGCCACGACTCGCCGTCCCCGACGGCCAGGTTCGCCAGC
>CAYUWV010000338.1:0-2349 GCA_964448385.1 uncultured Propionibacteriaceae bacterium
GGTGAGGAACGCGCCAAGGCCGTGCTGGACGTGTTCCAGACGATGCTGGTGCGTCGCAAGGTCGACCTCAAGTCGCTGGACGCCGGTCAGCCCCGGCTGTCGGGGAAACTGTGGAAGATCACCGCGACGTTGGAGCACGGCATCAGCTCCGAGAACGCCAAGAAGATCGCCAAGCTGATCCGTGACGAGGGCCCGAAGGGGATCCGCACCCAGATCCAAGGTGATGAGTTGCGGGTCTTCTCGAAGAAGCGCGACGACCTCCAGACCGTCCAATCGCTGGTGAAGGGCGCCGACTACGAATTCGCGGTGCAGTTCACCAATTACCGCTGAACCGTTGCCAGTCGCGATGCAGTTCGCCGCTCTCGTGACGCACTCGCTCATCGGCGTCACAGCGACGGCACTCAGTTCCCGGCATCGGGTGATCGACTCGGCAAGGTCCCGTTGTTCTGACTCGCGGGTTTCTGTCCGCGACTATCTTGAGGTGGAGTGAAAGGGGACGCCGATGTCCGAGCATTTTCATCCACAGGGAAAGTCCGCGTCGGAGGCGACGATCGCAGCGCAGGCTGCCCAGCGCGCGCGCCTGCCCTTCGATGACACCCGCGATGTCGACGAGGCCCGCAGGGGCTTCATCGCCGCACCGGACTACCGGCAGATCATGGCTGACGCCGGACACGTGGCCTGGAACATCGGCGCGTACGACTTCCTGCTGGACGGCCAAGACTTCGACGCCATCCATCCCTCGCTGCAGCGGCAGGCGACGCTCAACATGGAGTACGGCCTGTTCGAGGTGCTGCCGGGGAAGATCTTCCAGGTGCGCGGCTTCGATCTGGCGAACATCAGCTTCATCAAGGGCGACACCGGCTGGATCATCGTCGATCCGTTGACCAACCGTGAGACCGCCGCCGCAGCATTGGCGCTGGTCACCGAGCACCTTGGCGAGCGTCCGGTGGTCGCAGTGGTGTACTCGCACTCCCACGTGGACCACTTCGGCGGCGTCCGCGGCGTCGTGGACGAGGCTGACGTGAAGGCCGGACGGGTGCACGTGATCGCGCCGGTCGGGTTCATGGATCACGCGGTGGCCGAGAACGTGTACTCGGGCAACGCCATGAACCGGCGGGCGTTCTACCAGTACGGGATGCTGCTGGACCGCAGCCCGTTCGGCCACGTCGACCAGGCGATCGGCAAGGGCGTCGCGTCTGGTTCAGTCGGCCTGATCGCACCCAACGTGACCATCAGCGGGGACATCGAGGAACTGACCGTCGACGGCGTCCGGATGGTGTTCCAGAACACGCCCGGCACCGAGGCGCCCGCTGAGATGAACACCTGGTTCCCCGACCTCAAGGCGTTCTGGGCAGCGGAGAACATCGTCGCCACCATCCACAACATCTACACGCTGCGCGGCGCGCTCGTCCGCGACGCCTTGGAATGGTCCCGGCAGATCAACAAGGCGCTGTACCTGTTCGGTCGCGAGGCCGAGGTGATGTTCGCCTCGCACTCGTGGCCACGCTGGGGCAACGATCGCATCCAGGAGGTGATGCGGACCCAGCGGGACACGTACGCGAACCTGAACAACGGCGTGCTCCACCTGGCCAACCAGGGTGTCACCATCAACGAGGTGCACAACGAGTACCGGGTGCCGCAGAGCCTGCAGCGGCAGTGGTCGGCCCGCAGCTACCACGGCTCGGTCGAGCACAACAGTCGCGCCGTGATCAACCGCTACCTCGGCTATTGGGACGGGAACCCGGCCACGCTGATCCCGCTCTCACCAGGTGATTCGGCGCCGTTGTTGGTCGACCTCATGGGCGGCGCCGCGCCGATCCTGGCCAAGGGCCGCGACCTGGTCGAGGCCGGCGACTACCACCTGGCGGTGGAGATCCTGAACAAGCTGGTCTACGCCCAACCAGGCAACGCGGACGCCAAGCAACTCCTGGCCGACGCCTTCGAACAGATCGGCTACCAGCAAGAGAGTCCCAGCGTGCGGAACAGCTTCTTGGCTGCCGCCTTGGAGTTGCGTTCCGGGATCCCGACCGGCGCGAGCACCAAGACCGGCGGCCCGGACATGATCCGCGCCCTGAGCACCGGCCAGTTCCTCGACTTCCTGGGGATCCGGCTCGACAGCGCCGCCGCCGAGGGGGTGGCGTTCACCGTCAACCTGGTCACGCCGGACACTGGCGAGACGTTCGCGGTGGAGCTGAGCAATGCCACGTTGACCAACCTGGAAGGGTTCCTCGTCGACAGCCCCGACCTCACCATCACGGTCGACCGGAGCGCCCTCGAGGAGGCCATGATCGGGGCGACCACCCTGCAGCAGTTGATCACGGACGGCTTGGCGCGACTCGACGGAGACCC
>CAYUWV010000339.1:0-2340 GCA_964448385.1 uncultured Propionibacteriaceae bacterium
GCTTCGCGATCCGGCAGATCGACCCGGTGCGGCGCTGGAAGCTGTCGCCGATGGACCTGGAGTCGCTCGATCGCTGGCAGGACTACGGGGCGGCGAAGGAGGCCATGTTCGAGCGGACCGACACCGACCATGCCCCCTGGATCACCATCCGCAGCAACGACAAGAAGCGGGCGCGGCTGAACGCCATGCGGTACTTCCTGAGCCAGTTCGAGTATGAAGGCAAGGACTACGAGGTGGTCGGCGAACCTGATCCACTGATCGTGAAACGCGCCAGAGACATGGTCGGCGACTGACGCCTTCGCCGGTCAGACGATCCCGGACCACCCGGACGCGCGGGCCTGTGACCGCTCGAGCAGCCCGCGAACGTAACTAGCCTGCCCGATGTGCTGTGCCGTTTCGACCATGACAGACACGAGTCGGACGCCGAGGGTGACGGGCGGGTCCCACCGGGTGTCGACCACCCGATCGAAGTCGGCGTCGGCGAGTGGGGCCAGGATCGTGCGTGTCTGGGCTGATACCGCTTCGGCGTACCCGGTCAGCAGCGAGGTGTCGGACACCGTGAACAGCGCGACCTCGGCCGAGCTCATGCCGAAGCCATGGGCAGAGCGCGGGTAAGGAAGCGCGAAGCGTTCGCACCAGCCGTCGGTCAGCCAGACCTGCCCGATGCCGCCAAGGTGGGCGAGGTGGTCGTCCTCGACCCGGAGCAGGTGCCACAGCAGCCATCCGATCGGGTTGGCGTCCGGATCCGGACGCCAGGTGATGTCAGCTGGGGAGAGCCCGTCCAGGATGGCAGGGATGAGTTCGTGGACGCGTCCGAGCGAGTCGAGCGCGAGATCGGTGGTGTGCATGGTCCCATCCTGCTCCGACGCGGGCAGCGGCATCGACCGGGGGTGGGAACCGTGGCGCTACGATCGAGGTACGGCCCCCGTAGCTCAGTGGATAGAGCAGCGGCCTTCTAATCCGACGGTCACAGGTTCGAGTCCTGTCGGGGGCGCAGCGTCCAACTCAATCGTGCCAAGACCAACGCATGAACCCCCGATACCCGGGGAGGCACCCCTCCTGACCTGCGCGCGGTCCCTTCGCGGTCAGCGCACGCGGTGGCTCGGATTGCGCGCGAGTAGGTACGCTCGGGCGCAGGAGACGGGGAGGTGCAGGTGGCTCAACGATGCGGCACCGAACAAGCCTCGTGATCAATCCGGTCGCGGAGCTTCGCGAGTTCCTGCGCGCCGCCCTGGTCGAGCCGGTCGGCCAACCGGCAGCCGAACCGGCGCACGCGGTGAGAAGGCGACGCTGGATCGCCGGGGCGACGCTGCTGCTGGGGGCGGGAACCCTCGCGTGGGCGGTGCGCATTCCGCCGGGCGATCCGCTCTTCTACCCGGCCACGCTCGGTCTGGCCGCATTGTGGATCCTGGGGGCGCTGCTGTCCGGCCCGCTGCATCTCGGCCGCGGTCACACCCGCTCTGGGCTGCGGCAGAGCCGCTCGGTGGTCCAGTCGCTGGCGCTGGGCCTGCTGCTGCTGGGGGGCTTCCTCGCCGGCGCAGTGGTGGTGGCTGGCGTGCCCGTCCTGCGCGATCCCGTGCAACTGCTGCTCGACCATGCCCGCTACGGTTCCCTGCCGTTGGTGGCGGCGCTCACCGCCATCAACGGGATTGCCGAGGAACTGTACTTTCGCGGCGCGCTGTTCGCTGCGCTGCCCCACCGCCGAGCTGTCCTGGTGACCACACTCGTCTATGGCCTCGCCACCGTTCCTACCAACATTCCGCTCCTCGTTTTCGCCGCCGTTGTCCTCGGCCTGGTGGTCGGCCTGCAACGGCGGGTCACCGGCGGGGTGCTGGGGCCGATCGTCACCCACTTGACGTGGAGCCTCGGCATGTTGTTCCTGCTCCCGTACACCCTCGACGTCTGGATGTGACATGGCTGACACTGAACCCGCGCCTGACCGGCTGCCCTTGCTCGTGACCGGTGCCACGGGTTACATCGGTGGCCAACTGGTACCGGTCCTCCTGGAACGGGGCTACCGGGTGCGGGTACTCACGCGCAGTGCCGGCAAACTGCGGAGCAAGCCGTGGTCCGAGCAGGTCGAGATCATCGAGGGTGACGCGGGTGACGAAGCCGACCTGGCACGGGCGATGGCGGGGGTCGGCGTGGCGTACTACCTGCTTCACTCGATGGACGGTCAGGGCGACTTCGTCGCGCGGGATCGGGCGATGGCGCGGATCTTCGCCCACGCTGCCAAAGCTGCTGGGCTGCGCCGACTCGTCTACCTTTCCGGGCTCCACCCGTCAGGGAAGCTGTCCGCGCACCTGGCCTCACGGGTCGAGGTGGGGCAGATCCTGCTGG
>CAYUWV010000340.1:0-2340 GCA_964448385.1 uncultured Propionibacteriaceae bacterium
TCCCGCTTCGCGCCGAGAGCGGCATGACGTCTGCGTTTCGGGTATCGGAATGCCGACAGGCTACCCTCGCGCACAGGCGGCATTTAGCGCGCGTCGGAGCCCCTTGTGGCGGGGTCAGTGCGGGGCTCCGGGTGTGACGAGGGTCCACAGCCGGTCGATGGGCATGACGTGGAGGCGGTCGGCGTAGGTGTAGGAGCGGGTTCCGGTGGTGAGGATGAATCCGGGTTCGCCTGCCCGACGACGCGCAAGACGCCACGGCTGACACCTCGTGAGATCACTGTCGAGTTGAGCGCCCTGCCTTCGCACGGGCCACAACTCTCGAGGTGTACATCTCAGAAGTTGTAAGACTGTGCGCGTGTGGGACGTGGAGGTCGGACTCGTCGAGGAGTAGCTGCTCGCGCTGTCCGAGGACGACTACGACCTGATCATCGCTGCACTCGAAATACTGCAAGACGAGGGACCGATGCTGGGCCGGCCGTCGTCGACACCATCAAGGGCTCGCGTCACAAGAACATGAAGGAACTGCGCCCCGGCCCCGGGGTTCGCTCGGAGATCCGGATCCTATTCGCCTTCGACCCGAAACGCCGGGCGATCCTGCTGGTCGCCGGCGACAAGAGCCGCGACTGGAACCGCTGGTACAAGCGGCACATCCCGATCGCCGACCAACGGTTCGACGACCACCACCGCCCTGAGAAGGAGGCCCTGACATGACCAACCTGGACCAGCTGAAGCAGCGCCGGCCCGCCCGCCGCAAGGTGGTCGACGCCCACAAGGACCGCATGATCGCCGAGACCCGCGCCTGGCGACTGCGGGAACTCCGCGAGCAGTTCGACCTCACCCAGGTCGAACTCGCCGCCGAACTCGACGTCAGCCAGAACCGCGTGTCCCGGATCGAACGCGGCGACATCGACAAGACCCAAGTCGACACCCTGCGCCGCTACGTCGAGGCCCTCGGCGGCACACTCCGCCTCGAAGTCCAAGTCGGAGACGACACCTTCCAGATCGCGTAACAGCACCAGCATCCCCGGCGCCCCAACCTCACTCGAAGCCACTGCCCGCGCACCCTGCGGCATGAGCCGGTCTGCGCTTCGGGTACCGGCAGCCGACAGGCCACCCTCGGGCACCCTGCGGCATTTAGGTTAGAAGTAGCCCCCACCGGTGGTCTGATCTGCGGCTGGGACTCAAAGTAGTGCGTTTTCGGGGCTTGGCTAGCAGGCTGTTGAAAGCTGGCCTGTCACTCAGCCCAGTAGGCCAAATGCGAACGGTGCAGCCACTCGTCGACCCAACGCCGGTCGGGCTCCGCGGGTAGGTCCGAGGCGTCGCGAAGGTCTGACAGGCGCGCCTCGGCCTGGTCGACTTGGGCGATCACGTCCGCCAGTCCTACTTCTCCCCGCCGAACCTGGCGCAAGTAGTCCCGGTCCGACTCCGGCACCGGAAGGGTGATCCGGCCGGTGGTCAGGAGTTCAACGCCCTGGACTCCGAGGCGTAGGGCGTGCATCGCGAACTTCGTGTCGTAGCCATGGATTGCGACCAGCTCAGGCCGGTTGGTGTGGGCACCAACTTGCCCAGTCATCGCGGCTCGTTGCGACTGCAGGTAGCCCAGGAACCGTGCCGCGGCCAGTTTGGACACGAACCGATGCGCGTTGTCGACCAACTCAGTACCAAACCGGTTCCGGTAGACGACGTCCTCGTCGGGCACGAACAACGCGAGCAGCACAGTGGGATTACCAGCCAGCGCCAGTCGGCACCACTTCCGGGCGGAGTAGATCACCACATCCAGGTCTCCAGCACCCGAACGGTTCGCCAGCCCCCCGGGCCTGTCCCACACCGTGTGCCGTTGATACTGCTCGAACTCGACCTCGCCCCCTTCGCCGTCGATGCCGCGCGGGACACGGGCCAGGCCGGTCACGAACCGGGCGGGCTCCAGGCAGATCCCCATCTCGTCTCGGTCGTCTTGGCCGCTGATCGAGGTGCCGTGAACCCCCGAGCCGACCTGAACCCTCAAGATCATGCCCGCCTCGGCAATGGCGCGAGCGTCCTCAGACGCATGAGGATGGCGAAAACCTGCAGGCAGGGACTTATCCCCATAGATCTCGACGGCAGGCTTCACGGCCCACAACCTACGGCCATCACACTGCACTGCCACGCCGACAGACCCCCTAGTTCCCGCCCAAGCACGGGCATGGACGCAGATCTCGGCAACACCCGTAGCCAACGCCATGATGTGACCCAAGAACGACAAGTTTGCGGCCTGCGGTCTTCTCGACGCATAGTGCCTAGTCAAAGCCATATTGCGGTCGGGGCGACAGGACTCGAACCTGCGATCTCCTGCTCCCAAAG
>CAYUWV010000341.1:0-2290 GCA_964448385.1 uncultured Propionibacteriaceae bacterium
CATCCCAAACAACCCTGGCCGAAGCAGCCTGACCACAAACCTGACGCACACCCGCAGAGAACGGGGTGGCTGAAAACTGTCACAGGCGTGCGCGAGCCTGTCTGCATGGACGTGCTACGAGTGGATTGCGCCAGCTGCCGGGTTCGCGGGGCCGGCTGTTCGGATTGCGTGATGTCGGTGTTATTGGGCCCGGTGGACGAGGCGGTGGAACTGGACACCGACGAAGTCTCCGCGCTGCAGGCGATGGCCCATTCCGGGTTGTTGCCACCGCTGCGCCTGATCAGGGGGGCGGCCTTGGCCGCTCCGCGCGATCCGGAGGACTGGCCAGGGTTTGCCATAGGCCAAGCCTTCCCTTAGGATTTCTCAGTATTGCTTCAGGCGGCAGCTGCCGCCGACTGTGCCGGGAGGGCCCATGGCTGCACGCACGTTGATCAGGTCTGCGGTGGCCTCGGCCGCCGCGACGATCATGCTGATCAGCGGTGTCGCGGTGCCACAAGCCGCTGCCGACCCCAAAGCCATCGATGATGCGAAGGCTCAGGTCGAGGCGCTGCAACAGCAGGCCAGCGAGATCGGCGAAGACTACGACGAGGCTCGGCTTCAGCTCGCCGATGGCAAGGAACGGCTGAAGGTTCTCAGGGCTGACATCGCCGCCCAACAGGTCGAGGTCGACGCCTTGGCACAGCAGGCCCGCCAGATCACCCTGATGCAGTTCCAGAATCGCGGTGTGGACGTCACGGTCGAAGTCTTCACCGACAGCGATCCGGACTCCTTCCTCGATCGCCTCGCCACCGTCAGCAAGGTGGACGAGAATCTCAACGCCACCCTGGCCGCGCACCTGGCCGAGCAGGACAACCTGACCGACCTGCAGCGTGCCGCCGAGGCCGAAATGGCGTCGCTCACCGCCGATGAGCAGCGGCTCGCCGACCTCGATTCCCAGATCAAGGACAAGGTCGCCAAGGCAGATGCCCTCGTCGCCACCCTGACCGAAGAGCAGCGCCAGCAACTCGAGGCCCGCAGCGGACTTCGGGTGTCGTTCGACGTGACTGAACTGGACTCCAGCGAGGCGGTCAGTGCGAGGACGCTTGGCGCCGTGAAGTACGCGGTGTCGAAGGTGGCTGGCGGACAGTACGTCTGGGGCTCCGAGGGGCCGTCGAACTTCGACTGCTCGGGCCTGATGCTCGCCGCCTACCGCTCCGTCGGGGTCTCGTTGCCGCATTCTTCGCGGGCCCAAGCGGGCCTCGGCCGTCCGGTGTCGCGGGACGAACTCAAGCCGGGCGACCTGATCTTCTGGTATCACCCCATCCACCACGTCGGGATGTACATCGGCGGCGGCAAGATCGCCCATGCCCGCAACGTCCGCAGCGACCTCGTGATCCAGACCCTGGACTCCTACCCGGCCCCGTGGGCTGGAGCCCGCCGCATCCTCGGCTGATCGGCTCGGCGACCACCGTCATCACGGCCGAGGACCGGGCCGTGGCCCTCGGTAGGCTGGGCGGCATGCTCCGGCACCGCCTGGCAGCGCTGGCAGGCGCCGCGATCCTCGCGCTGTCGGGCTGCGTTTCCTCCCCAGCGGTGATCGCCCCGACGTCCGGTGGCAGCGGTTCGGCAGTCGCGGTCGGAGCTGAGCTCGTCGAACCCCTGCAGCGGAGCCTGACCAACGGTGACCGCAGCGCTTTCCTGGCCAACTTCGCCCCGGGGGACGCCATCATGTCGCAGGGCTCGCAGCTGTTCGACAACCTGCGCCAACTCCGGGACGTGCGCTTCAGCTCAGCTGGGCGAACCGATGACGTGAGCGTTACCTGGCGAGTGCCCGGCGATCCCGCAGCCAACACCCACGTGCTCGCGCTGTCGCTGGGACGCAGTGGGAGTCGAGCGATCATCACCTCGCTGCGTCCGGGGCCGTCGGTACCCATCTGGCTGCTCGGTGACACGGTGGCGCACAGCAGTGCCGACGGCACCGTGCTGGCGCTGCGGACCGTGCCGGCCGCCCAGCTGACCCGGTGGGAACGCCGTCTGGCGAAGGCAGCCAGCGCCGTTTCGGGGAGTCGCCTGGGGACCCTTGATGATGATTGGAACGGTGACCTGGTCGTCGAGTTGCCATCGACCCCTGCCCAATTCCGGGTGCTGAGCGGGGAGTCGGGTGGGGGCGCGGCGGCGGTCACCGTCTGCGGCACCGGCAGCCCGAGGGTCGTGATCAACCCGACCCAGTTGGACGAGGATGCCGCCTACCTCGATGCCCTGCTCGTCCACGAGGCCGTCCACGTGGCGACGAAGGCCTCCTGCCAGACAG
>CAYUWV010000342.1:0-2290 GCA_964448385.1 uncultured Propionibacteriaceae bacterium
GGATAACTCCCCCACCAGGCGTGCCATGCTGTGATCAGCAACCGCGCGAATTGACGTCGAAGAGGGCGCTCATGGATTTCTTCAACCTGCACGAGCACGGGTTCGTCCGGGTCGCAGCCTGCACGCTGCCGATCACCCTGGTCAATCCGCGCACGAACGCCGAAGCCATTGTGGAGCAGGCCCGACGGGTGGCGGCCGAGGGGGCCAGTCTCGCGGTCTTCCCCGAACTGTGCCTCACGGGCTATTCCATTGACGACCTGCTGATGCAGGACGCGGTGCTGTCCGGCACGCTGGAGGCACTGGACTGGCTCGTGCAGCAGTCAACCGACGTGGGCTGCGTGATGGTGGTGGGGGCCCCGCTGCACAACCTGCACCGGATCTACAACTGCGCCGTTGTCATCCACCGCGGCAGGGTCCTGGGGGTCGTCCCCAAGTCGTACCTGCCCACCTACCGAGAGTTCTATGAGCGTCGCCAGATTGCCGCGGGGGACGACGTGACCGGCGAGATCACCATCGCGGGCCAGGATTCCCCGTTCGGCGCGGATCTGCTGTTCGCGGCCGAGGATCTCCCCGGCTTCGTCCTGAACGTGGAGATCTGTGAAGACATGTGGGTGCCGATCCCGCCGAGCGCGGAAGCGGCTCTCGCCGGCGCCACCGTGGTCGCCAACCTCTCCGGCAGCCCCATCACTGTGGCGAAGGCCGAGGAGCGCAAGTTGCTGTGCGCCTCCGGATCGTCCCGGCTGATCTGTGGCTACGTCTACTCCGCTGCGGGTGAGGGGGAATCAACCACGGACCTGTCCTGGGACGGGCAGACGCTGGTGTACGACAACGGGAACCTGCTGGCGGAGTCGGAACGGTTCCCCGAGGGGCCGCGGTCAAGCATCGCCGATCTCGACCTCGGTTCGTTGGTTCAGGATCGGCTGCGCCAGGGAACCTTCGACGATAACCGGCGAGCGCACGCGGAGCGCACCGGCGACTACCGGTGGGTGTCGTTCGTCCTCGACCCTCCGACCGGCGACCTCGGCCTGCGCCGACCACTGGCCCGGTTCCCCTTCGTGCCGGACGACCCGGCACGGCTGGCCCAGGACTGCTACGAGGCGTACAACATCCAGGTCAGCGGCCTCGAGCAACGACTGCGGGCCATCGGCCAACCCAAGATCGTGATCGGGATCTCGGGTGGCTTGGATTCCACCCACGCCCTCATCGTCGCCGCGAGAGCCATGGACCGGCTCGATCGGCCTCGCACCGACATCCTCGCCTTCACGATGCCGGGCTTTGCCACCAGTGACCACACCAAGGGCAACGCGACGGCGCTGGCCACCGCATTGGGGGTCTCGTTCGCGGAGCTCGACATCCGACCGGCCGCCCGGCAACTCTTGGCGGATCTTGACCATCCGTTCTCCGAAGGAGAGCCGGTCTACGACGTCACCTTCGAGAATGTCCAGGCCGGTCTGCGGACGGACTACCTGTTCCGGCTGGCCAACCAGCGTGGCGGCATCGTGCTCGGGACGGGGGACCTGTCGGAGCTGGCGCTCGGCTGGTGTACCTATGGCGTCGGAGACCAGATGTCGCACTACAACGTCAACGGCGGGGTACCCAAGACGCTGATGCAGCACCTGATCCGCTGGGTGATCAGCTCCGAACAATTCTCCGACGACGTCTCCGCAACCCTGCAGGCGATCCTCGACACGGAGATCACCCCCGAGCTGATTCCGACCGAAGCGGGCCAGAAGCCGCAGTCGACGGAGTCGACGATCGGCCCCTACAGCCTGCAGGACTTCACGCTCTTCTATGTCCTGCGGCGCGGACTCAACCCTGCCAAGATCGCCTTCCTGGCCATGCACGCCTGGTCGGACGCCGACGCCGGACGCTGGCCCAAGGGCTTCCCCGACGACGAGCGCGTCGGCTACGGACTGCCCGAGATCAAGCGCTGGCTCGAAGTGTTCTGCAAGCGGTTCTACGGTTTCGCCCAGTTCAAGCGGTCGGCGCTACCCAACGGCCCGAAGGTGGTGCGTGGCGGGTCACTGTCGCCGCGCGGTGACTGGCGCATGCCCTCCGACACCGCAGCCACGTTGTGGCTGGCTGATCTCCGGCGCGTCCCCGACGCTACCGAGTAGGCCGCGCCGACGCTCAGCCCTCGGCTGGCTCGTCACCCTGGGCAGCGGCCTCCGCTGGCTCTGAGGGTTCGTCAGCCACGTCCACCGGCTCGGCCATCGCGGATGA
Source organism: uncultured Propionibacteriaceae bacterium (assembly GCA_964448385.1). Lineage (GTDB taxonomy): Bacteria > Actinomycetota > Actinomycetes > Propionibacteriales > Propionibacteriaceae > Propionicimonas. Next base: position 2,224 of record CAYUWV010000342.1, read on the forward strand.
CGGTTCGAGCGTGATTGTCTCCTCAGCCTCGAACTGCGGGGTGACGGCGACGTCAGGCTCGGGCCAC
>CAYUWV010000343.1:0-2284 GCA_964448385.1 uncultured Propionibacteriaceae bacterium
ACCGGATCCATCCGAAGCGACGTCGGGTCGAAGATCGCCTGATCCTCGAGCGGCACCGTGACCCTCGCCTGCAGGCCCTTTGCGCGACGCTCCGCGAACGTGGCCGATGGTGCAACCGTTTGCTTGCGCCGACGTGCGGGTTCCACCGGATCGACTCTGCTTGCTCGCCCTTTAGCCATGCCATCCCCTCTCACCCTTGTCCCGCTGCGGAGTTCACCACAGTGCCTGGCCTAGGCCCGGTGATCCGCGGCGCGTTGTGCGTGTAAGCGCGACCCACCGCTCGCTGTAGACCGTTTCCATTGTGGCCGAGTCGCCGTTCTCGCGGATCACCCCACCGGGGTGATGCCGCGTGCTGGGGAATTGGGAATCGTGGAGCCATGTCACCTGGCGCGTGGTTGGTGCTGCTCTTTGTTGGGGTACCCCTCCTGATAACAATCGTGTGGGCCGTGGCTCGAGAATCGATCGTCCGGGTGCCGATGGGTTCGCTGGGGCTGCTGGTGGTGCAGGGCAAGTCGACCAACCGATCGCTGCTGCCGGGGGTTCATTGGGTTCCGGCTCTCCGCAAGCGCCAGAGTGTGAACTACCCGGCGGTAGAGCTCTCCTACCGCGCCAGCGCAGATCCTGCGGTGTTCAGCGCCGTCGAGGCGGCCGGTCCTCCGCTGCGGGTGGTCCTGGGCGACCGCGCCGAGGCGGTGGTCAGCTACACCGTCCGCTTCCGGCTGGTGCCCGATCAGCTGCGGGTGGTCCATGACCGGTTCGGGACGAGTGGCTACTGGTCGGCGGTGCGCGACGACAGCGGAGCCGCCGTGGCCGCGGCGTTGGCCGAGCCCGAAGTCACCTTGGATTCGCTGTATCCGGGCGAGCGGGCAGCGTTGGAGCTGCTGCTGAAGGAACGTGTCGCGGCGGCTTTGACCCACGACGGGATGGCGGTCACCGGCTTCAGCCTTGGAGGCGTTGACCTGGGCCGCGCGGGAGAGACGGTTCAGGCGACCCTCAGGACCCGGCTCGAACTTGCCCGGGAGGAGGCGGGGGTGGCCATCCAGGAGCTACGGGTGCGTCACGACGCTGAGCTTGCCCAGTACCTGACCGAAGTCGGCGATACCGCCTTGAAGTACCGCCAGACCGAGGTGTGGCGCGATCTGGCCTACCGCCCTGACACTGTTCGACTGTCCTTCCCGGTGCCATCGGTCACCAGCGTGGCTGAGTCGGCTCACCTTCCGCCTGGGGAGCCGGCGTTGGCCGGCGAGCCGGACGGTGCCCCGTGAGTAGGCAGCCGATCAGTCGCTCGCTGGACCGATTCCTGGAGGTGCTTGCCGTCCTCCTGCTCGGCATTGCCACGGTGGGCACCGCCTGGTGCGCCTTCCAATCGCAGCTGTGGAGCGGCGAAGCGGATCGGATCTCCAACGTGGCCGCGACGGAGCATGCTGAGGCGAACCGTCTGTACGGCTTGGCAACCCAGACGATCGCCTACGATGCCGCAACGGTCGCCAGCTACGCGCAGGCTGTCGCGTCCGACCAGACCAGCCTCCAGGAGTTCTACCGAACCTCGCTCGTGCGCAGGGGATTCCTTGACTACCTCGACTCCTGGGAGGCGCAGATCAAAGCTGGTGGCACCCCGCAGAACCTGCTGGATGACAAGGCGTATCTCGACCAGGTGCTTGGTCCGTTCCGGACCCTCCAGGGTCAAGCTGACTCGGACGTCAGGGCCGGCGAGGACGCGGGACGTGTGGGGGACCAGTACACGCTGGCCACCGTGCTGCTGGCGGTGGCACTGTTCTTCGCCGGCGTCACCGCGTCCTTCCGTGCACCGAGCCTCAGGATCGCACTGCTGGCAGCCTGCCTGATGACCATTGTCATCTCCGCCGTCAGGCTGGCGGACCTACCCATCGCCCCGGCCACGTGGGGGATGCTGGGTTCAGGGTGAGCTCAGTCCCACTTGGGTGGACTGAGCGGGCTGCCATGTCCCCGTCCGAGTTGCTCAGCCAGGGTTTACTCCCGTGTAGGGCGACACCGCTGCCTTCGGCCCGTGGCAGAACCGGAACTTCTCGCCGCTCCCACAGGGGCAGAGGGAGTAAGGCCCCCGCCGCCGGTCATCAGCGTTCACGGTGGCCATCACGTCCGCCGGCGCCTTCCCCTGCTGGATCAGTTGGGCCATGGCGGCGAACGCGGGACCGGTGTGCATGAAGAATTTCTCCAGCCCCGCGCAGAGGTAGTTGTGGCCATCCTCGCCGTCGCGTGAGGCAATGAAGCGGTCCTTCGGGCAACCGCCGTTGCAGAGGTGGCG
>CAYUWV010000344.1:0-2281 GCA_964448385.1 uncultured Propionibacteriaceae bacterium
CTTGGCGGTGGCGGAGGGATTTGAACCCTCGGAGGGTTGCCCCTCACGCGCTTTCGAGGCGCGCTCTTTCGGCCGCTCAGACACGCCACCGCGGGAAACATTACCGACCGATGCAACGCTCGGCCAATCGGTGCCGGCGGCGCCACCGGTTCAGTCGCGGTGTGCGGCGAAGAACGACCGCAGCACTTCGGCGCACTCCTGCTCCGCGATGCCGCCGACGACCTCGAGGCGATGATTGAGCCGCGGGTCGCGGACGACGTCCCACAGCGAGGCGACCGCGCCGGCTTTGGGGTCGAACGCACCGAAGACCAGCCGTTCCAGCCGGGCCAGGACGATGGCTCCCGCGCACATGGTGCACGGCTCCAGCGTCACCACCAGGGTGCACCCCTCGAGCCGCCACGACCCGAGCGCTTCGGCTGCGCGCCGCAACGCCACGATCTCGGCGTGGGCGGTGGGGTCACCGGTGAGTTCCCGCTCATTTCCGGCGCGCGACACCACCCGTCCCTCGGGATCGAGCACGACAGCCCCGACCGGCACGTCCCCGTGGCCGGACGCCGCCCGCGCCGCCGCCAGGGCTTCGCCCATCGCAGCAGCCCAGGTGGTGGGCATCACTCGAACGCGGCGGCGACCGCCTTGGCGTACTGCGGGCCGAACTTGATCCGCTTCGCGATCTGCGCCAACAAGGTCGTGGTGTCCTCGTCGTAGGCAGAAGCGATCGCTTCGAGCTCGAAGTCGGGCAGGCCCACATCGGCGAGCAGGTCGAAATCGCCGACCGGGAAGCTTTCCTCGTCGTCCTCTGGCACCTCGAGGCCGAGGTAGTCGACGACGTCACGGGCCAGTGGCCAATCGGCCGCCTCGACCACGTCCGACAGCATCACCTGGACGTGCCGGCCGCGCACTCGAACGATGACGAACAACTCCGTCGCGATCGAGACCATGGCCAGCGCTCCCCCGTCGCCGGGAATCCGGCGCAGCTGGGTGATCAGGGCGTCAAGGTCGTTGACCAGGTCAAGGTCGAGGGCGACCGCCATCGGCTGGCCGTCCTCGCGGTACAACGCAACAATCAGGTCGACGTCGTCCTCGGTCGCGTCATCCGGGTAGTCGTCGTCATCGTCGACCTCGTCGACCACGAGCTCGTCGGCGTCCTCCAACTCGTCAAGGCCGGGGCGATCGTCACCGAGGTTCGGCAGTTCCATGTCGAAATCGTCAGGCATCTGGCTCAGTCGCTCCTCAACTCGGCAGCTTCCATCGTCTCAGATGTCGCCCCGGGAACCCAGTCCGGCCAGAGGTTGGAGGCCTCTGCCGGGTATGCAAAGGTTGGTCCGTGGAACTCCGCGCGCTCGATCATCCCCTCGTCAGCCACAAGGTCACGTTGTTGCGTGACAAGGCGACCTCCAGTCCGCTGTTCCGGCAGTTGGTGGAGGAACTCGTCACCCTCCTGGCGTACGAGGCGACTCGTGACGTGCGCGTCGAACCAGTCGAGGTGGTCACCCCGATCACGACCACCACGGGCGTCAAGCTCTCCAAGCCCACGCCGTTGGTGGTGCCGATTCTGCGAGCCGGGCTGGGGATGCTCGAAGGCATGATGCGGCTGATGCCGAACGCCGAGGTCGGCTTCGTCGGCATGGTGCGTGACGAGACGACCCTGCAGCCGTTCACCTACGCCGAGCGCCTGCCCGAGGACCTCTCCGGTCGGCAGTGCTACGTGCTGGATCCGATGCTGGCGACCGGCGGCTCGCTGGGCGGGACAGTGCAGTTCCTGGTCGACCGCGGCGCCGACCAGATCATCTGCATCTGCCTGCTCGCCGCACCCGAAGGCATCGAGCACCTGCGCGAACTGGTCGACCCGATCGGCGTCCCCTGCACCCTGGTGGTCGCCGCGGTGGACGAGCGTCTCAACGAGGTCGGCTACATCGTGCCCGGACTTGGGGATGCCGGGGATCGGCTCTACGGCCTCGCCCGGTGACGAGAGTCCCGGGGTTCGGCCAACCCGCTCAGGTCTGGCGGTGACGCCGGGGTCGGCTCAGGACGGTGCCGGGCTGCGGTGCTCGCTCCAGGCGGCACCCGTCCACCACCGCACGTAACCGCGGTACTCGGGGTCGGGGTACCACCCCGCGGCCGGAAGTGCCTGCGCCGCGGGCTGAACCGGGGCCGGCGTGGCGCGCTGATGGACCGTCCAGGCGGTCCCGTCCCACCAACGATCGACGCCCGACTGCTGCGGATCGGGGTACCACCCTGCCTGGGGACCTTGGGTCACCGCCAAACCTCGCTTCTGGAATCA
>CAYUWV010000345.1:0-2275 GCA_964448385.1 uncultured Propionibacteriaceae bacterium
ACGGCCGGTGCGTGCAGGCGTCCCGGCTGCCGGGACAGACGCTCGATCGGCCCCGACACGCTGACCGCAGCGATCACTTTGCCGCTGGGGGAGCGCACGGGGGCGGAAACGGAGGCGACGCCGGCTTCGCGTTCGGCCACCGACTGCGCCCATCCGCGACGCCGGACGGTGGCCAGCGCGACAGCAGAGAACGACGATGTCTGGAGGCCGCGCTGGATGCGCTCAGGGTCTTCCCAGGCGAGCAGCACCTGGGCCGCGGAGCCTGCGGACATGGTCAGTTGGGAACCGACCGGGATCGTGTCTCGCAGGCCGGACGGACGCTCGGCGGCGGCGGCGCAGACTCGGAAGTCACCCTGGCGGCGGAAGAGTTGCGCGGATTCGCCAGTGATGTCCCGAAGCCGGGCGAGCACGGGTCCGGCGGTGGCCAGCAGGCGGTCTTCGCCGGCGGCCGCGGCCAGTTCGGTGAGACGGGGGCCGAGCACGAACCGACCCTGCAAGTCTCGGCTCACCAGACGATGATGCTCCAGGGCCACCGCCAAGCGATGGGCGGTCGGCCGGGCGAGGCCGGTGGCGGTGACGAGTCCGGCGAGGGTGGTTGGCCCCTGTTCCAGGGCTGTCAGAACGAGGGCTGCCTTGTCCAGAACCCCGACACCGCTTGAGTTGTCCATAAGATGATACTGCCGTCTCGCATCATGATATGCAAGCCTGTTAGGCTATTTCATGTGACTGTAGCGGCCCGCAGCGCCGGGCGCGTGAGCAATGGAGGTCCGATGGGAAAGACGCTGAGTGACAAGGTGTGGGAGAGCCACGTGGTGCGATCCGCACCTGGTGAACCTGACCTGCTGTACATCGATTTGCACCTGGTGCACGAGGTGACGAGTCCGCAGGCGTTCGACGGCCTGCGATTGGCCGGACGTGGGGTGCGACGCACCGACCTCACGATGGCTACCGAAGATCACAACACGCCGACGCTCAACATCCTGCTCCCGATCGCCGACCCGGTCTCCAAGCTCCAGGTCGACACCCTGCGCAACAATGCAGCCGAGTTCGGGATCCGCATCCACTCCCTGGGCGACAAGGACCAGGGCGTCGTGCACATCATCGGGCCGCAGTTGGGCCTCACCCAGCCAGGGCTGACCGTGGTGTGTGGCGACTCCCACACCGCCACCCATGGTGCGTTCGGGGCGCTGGCCTTCGGCATCGGCACCTCAGAAGTTGAGCACGTGCTCGCCACCCAGACGTTGCAGCAAGCCCGCCCGAAGACCATGGCCGTCAACATCAACGGCGAACTGCCCGACGGTGTCACTGCCAAGGATGTCGTGCTGGCGCTGATCGCCAAGGTCGGCACCGGTGGCGGTCAGGGCTACGTCGTGGAGTACCGCGGCAGCACCATCGAGAACCTGTCGATGGAGGGTCGTATGACGATCTGCAACATGAGCATCGAGTGGGGTGCCAAGGCGGGCATGGTGGCTCCGGACGACACCACGTTGGAGTACCTCAAGGGACGTCCCCACGCCCCGGAGGGCGAGGACTGGGAGGCCGCGGTCGCGCACTGGCGGACGCTCTACACCGACCCCGACGCTGTCTTCGACGCTGAGGTGAACATCGACGCCACCACCTTGACCCCGTTCGTCACGTGGGGCACCAACCCCGGCCAGGGCGTCCCGCTAGGTGCTGCGGTGCCGTCCCCGGATGATTTCAGCGATCCGGTCGATCGTGCTGCTGCCGAGCGCGCGCTGACCTACATGGACCTGAAGGCGGGGACGCCGATGCGCGACATCCACGTCGACACCGTCTTCCTGGGTTCCTGCACCAACGGACGCATCGAGGACCTCCGCTTGGCGGCCTCGGTGCTGAAGGGCCACACCATCGCCGACGGCGTGCGGATGCTGGTCGTGCCCGGGTCGGCACGGGTACGGTTGCAGGCCGAAGCTGAGGGCCTCGACACGGTGTTCCTGGAGTTCGGGGCCGAATGGCGGGCCGCGGGCTGCTCGATGTGCCTGGGCATGAACCCCGACCAACTCGCGCCGGGGGAGCGGAGCGCGTCCACCTCGAACCGCAACTTCGAAGGCCGGCAGGGCAAGGGTGGACGAACCCACCTGGTCTCCCCGCCGGTCGCCGCGGCAACGGCGATCCGCGGCACGTTGAGCTCACCGTCAGATCTGTAGGGGGTAGTCATGGACAAGTTCAGCACGCACACCGGTATCGGGGTCCCGCTGCGCCGCAGCAATGTCGACACCGACCAGATCATCCCGGCGGTCTACCTCAAGCGGGT
>CAYUWV010000346.1:0-2270 GCA_964448385.1 uncultured Propionibacteriaceae bacterium
CGTGCCGGCCTTCGCGTACAGGCGATTCGCCACGGTGATCTGCTCGGCGCGACTGGCTTGGTGGGGGTAGGCGGCGAAGTCAGGGCCCCCGACGCTGCGCCAGGTTGCCAGGCTGAACTGCAGCCCACCGTAGTAGCCGTTGCCGGTGTTGATTGACCAGTTGCGGCCGGATTCGCACCGTGCGATCTTGTCCCACATCGCGGAGCGGGCGAGGTTGAGGCCAACCCCGGAGGCGGTCGCCTTCGTCCCTACGGTGCGGACCTCGTCGACAGGCTTGACGAGGATCTTCTCCCCAGTCAGCTTCCTGGATTCCACCGTGCCGTTGACGGTCGTCACGACGTAGGTGCGCTTCGCAGCGCCGTCCTTGCCGACGGTCTTGATGCTCGTCTCGCCCTTCCAGGCGGTGGAGTCCTTCTGCACCACGACCTCGTGGGGGATGGTTTCCTTCTTGGTCAGCGTGCCGACCGTCACCCGGTCGACCACGATCGTGAGCCCTTCGGTGACGGTAGCGGTCAGGCTGGGCTTGACGCGGTCGTCGCTGTCCACGGTGACGCCCTGCTCGGCGAGCAGGTCCCCGACCGTGGCGGCGGTCGTGGTGAGGTTCTGCTTCTTGCCGGCCACCTTGAGGGTGATGTCCTTGGCGGTGGTCGCCTCGACCGAGAGCCCTTCGCGCGGCAGGGTGGCCGATCGTGAGGCGGACAGCTTGGCGTCCCGCAGGTCAGGGTCATTGATCTCGGTGAGGGCCGCGTCGAGGGAGGTCGCGGTGGTGTGGAAGGTGACCGGGGAGCCGTCCACCGTGAGGGTCACGGGCTTGCTGTACTCGACGGTGATCGTCTGGCCGTCCGCGACAGGATCAGACAGGGAGGGATACACGAGGTCGCGCTCGCCCAAGGCGATGCCCTGGGCCGAGATGACGTCGGCCACGGTGAAGCCGAACGCCCCGACGCGGGTCGGCTGACCATCCACGGTGACGGTGACGTCCTTGTGCAGTGCCGTAGCCGTGGTCGCCCCACCTGCCATCAGGAGCAGTGCCACGGCACCACTGGTCAGCACGGTCGCTCGCTTCACAGAACTTCTCTCGTGAGGGGGTGGCGCAGTCCTCGGACGTGCACCTTTCTGAGAAAAGCTTGCCGTAAGCTGAGAAAATCCGCAAGTATTCTTAGGAAACTGAAGGCCCGGATCGTCGGATCCGGGCCTTCAGGGCGAGGGAGTCACCCCGGCTCAGTCACGGGGTGTGCTCCTCAGAAGAGACCAGCTGAGGCTGCCTTTGCCTTGGCGAGGCGATCGGCAACGTCGGCCCAGTTGACGACATTCCACCAGGCGTTGACGTAGTCGCCCTTGACGTTCTTGTACTGCAGGTAGAAGGCGTGTTCCCACATGTCGAGCTGGAGGACGGGCAGCTGACCCACCGGCAGGTTGCCCTGCTGGTCGAAGAGCTGGTTGATGTTGAGGCGCTGGCCGAGGGTGTCCCACACGAGCATGGCCCATCCGGATCCTTGGATGCCATTCGCGGTGGCGGCGAAATGCTTCTTGAAGCCGTCGAACGAGCCGAAGTACTCCGTCAGGGCGCTGGCGACGTCCCCGTCGGGCTCGCCGCCGCCATCGGGGGACATGTTCTTCCAGAACACCGAGTGATTGATGTGGCCGCCCAGATGGAACGCCAGGTCCTTCTCAAGCTTGTTGACGGCACCGAAGTTCCCGGTCTCGCGAGCTTGGGCCAGCTGCTCCAGCGCCGTGTTGGCGCCCGCCACGTAGGCGGCATGGTGCTTGCTGTGGTGGAGCTCCATGATCTCGGGCGCGATGTGCGGAGCGAGTGCTCCGTAGTCGTAGTCAAGATCCGGCAGCGTGTAAGCCATGACTTCTCCTTTGGGTCAGACAGGTGTTGGGTCTGTTCTAGCCCAACCGGCCGGTCCCGGCGGGTATTCCGTCCAACGAACGCTCCGCGGGGACGAACGCGGCCCGGCGCGCAGCACGCCGGAACAGGCGCAGCAGCGGGGTCCCGAGGACGAGGATGACCACCGCATTCGTGAGCGCGCGCCCGGCGTTCCACCCCATGGAGGTGGCCAGGTTGAACAGGACGAACCGCTGCAGGTTGGCCATCGCGCCGGCCGCGGGGTCAAACGACAGTTGCGTGTTTCCTCCCAGCGCGAAGGGCCAGAAGGAGAAGTCCATCAGCCAGCCGTAGGCGAAGGCCGAGACTACGCCGTAGCCGGCTAGCACCCAGAGCTCACGGCGTCCGTGGGCGCGCGGCAGCCACCCGGCGAACAGGC
>CAYUWV010000347.1:0-2247 GCA_964448385.1 uncultured Propionibacteriaceae bacterium
TCCATCGATTGTGGTGGCCCCTCCGCCCTCAGCTGAGCCCAGTCGTCCATGGGCGTCGATCCTGTTTCTCCGTCCGTAGGGAGCCGGACGTTCTGGAAGTAGCCGGATCCCGCGTAGCGCTCGCCGCGGTCGCGCGACTTGATGAGCACGTCCGCAACCCGCCCCCTGTCCGTACGGCGGCGTTTGTCAGCCGCGAGCAACTCCTGTCAGGCGACGAGGAGGTCGATCTGGTTGATCGCCGAGGAGGCCCCTTCTACGACGCCCATGTCGAGAACCTTCTGCAGCGCCTCGGCTGTGGCATAGCTGCTCACGAAAGTGGCACGGGTACCGCCGTCGTGCTCGGCGAACGAATAGGCGTTCCTCCCAACGGGCAGGTCCGGGTTCTTGGTGAACTCCTCGTCGAGCGCGAAGCCGTCGAGGAAGGCGAATCCGTTGGGCTCGTCGACGGTCTCAACCTCCCAGTAGCCGTAGTACCTCTCGCCCTCCGGGCTGGTCATGTAGTAGTTCATCCGGCCGCCGGGGACCAGGTCGTGATCAACGAAAGTGGCGGGGTAGGTCGGGGGTCCCCAGACCCGCTCGAGCTGACGCGGGTCGGCGTAGACCTCCCAGATCCGCTTCGGCGGGCCGGCGAAGTCCGCGACGATGGTGAGGGTCCGGGCGTCGAGATCGTGTGAGACGTCGGTGACTGGCATGGGATCAGTCCTTCTGTGTGTGGCAGGGGGTTGGTGCCTGCTGGGTGTGGGGCTCCGGCGCGGCGATGAGCTCGTCGATCCGGGAGATGCGACCGCGCCAGAGGGATTCCAGCTCGGTGAGCATTGCGCCCACCGATCGCACTGCCGCCACATCGCCGCTGGCGAGGGCCTCGCGGCCCTGCCGGCGCTTGGTCAGCAGGCCTGCCTTCTCCAGCACAGCGACGTGTTTCTGTACCGCGGCGAAACTCATGTCGTAGGACGCCGCGAGCGTCGAAACGGAGTGCTCTCCGGCGAGCACCCGGCGCAGGATGTCGCGCCGAGTGCGGTCGGACAGCGCGTGGAACCAGGCATCCGCCCTGTCCTCGCCCGTCCCGTCCATGGACGCAATCTACAACCGATCGGTTGTAGATTGTCAAGAGGTACGGCGCATCGATTCCTGTCTTCAGCCCGTTCTCGATCCGGAGCCACCCACCCAGGCCCGGCATGTGCGGATGGGTCTCTCGCCATGCCGAGAGCTTCCGCCCCGTCAATCCACCCCTCCATCAGCGTTTGGCATCGCACTGGCAGCGGCAGTTCGGGATGTTGGGTTGCGGTCCTATGCCCGGGGTTCAGGCGTCTCGCCGTTGGCAACCTCGTCGATCCAATCGATCGCCTCGTCCGACAGGAAGAACCCGGTCGTGTCGCTCTGGCCAACCCACCAGGCGTCAGGCCTGATGACACCGCCTGCGCGGGCGATCTCCTCAACAAGATCGGGCGGCACCACGTCGCCATTGTTGGCGATCAAGTAGTCCCGGGACTGCTGCTGCAGCTTCGGCCACCACGCTTCGATGCTCATGCCCGAATTGTCACCCGATCCGAGCGAGACAGAGAGCCGCACGCGGCAAGACAGCGCGCTGACTATCAGCGTTCGATGATGTCGCGGCGGTGGCCGACCGCAACGACGAGGACGAGCAGCACGTTGTCGTGGATCTCGTACCCGATCCGGTAGTCACCGGTGCGTTCAGGCGCGACGCTGAGTGACGCCGTGCCCCTTGAGTGGGTGGAGCAGGTGGAAGCAGTTCAGAAGTGGGGCGAAGAAGAAGCGGAGTTCCGATCCTCGGGTCGTTGGCCCGCGAGAATGACGGTGAGCATGAGCCCGGTCCGGCGGCTGGCCTCGTTCAGGCTCACCTTCGCGACCTGGCCCCACTCCAGCGCGGTGAGCACGATCTCCTGAGGTTCAGACCAGTGAGCGATCTGGGTGAGGATGTCCAACTCCTCTCTCGCGCACTCAGGTGCGGCCTGACTAGGGATTTGCTTGCGAGACATACCCTCCCCCACGGCGGCGAAGGCTTCGACTCCCGGTACGCCGCAGGCGTCGGGAGTACTAGGAGTCAGTGGTGCTTGGAGGAAGTGGGGTCCAGGTTGCCGCGAGGCTACTTGCAGGGAACATGAAGAAGTTAAGAGTAGGCGCGTGAGTGCGAATCAGGGTCGAGACTGCTGGCTGGGTCATTCACAGGCTGGGTCATTCAGCACGGTCGGACAGCTCCTGCAGCCAGACCTCCCAGGCCGACTCCTC
>CAYUWV010000348.1:0-2237 GCA_964448385.1 uncultured Propionibacteriaceae bacterium
TTCGGCTTCGTCCCGCCGAACCTGAGGCCAAGACCGGCGGCTACCACCACGGCCACCACTGGTTCGGATGGTTCGGACATGGCCCCAACTATGCCAGACCCAGTCCCCCCAATTGAGCGTCAGGAGATGTCCGCCGAGCGTTCGCGGGACTGGTCTGGCTGATTCGTTGCCAGAGCGCCCGGTCACCTGACATACTGGTGCTGTACGCAAAAAGGTTCGTTGCAGTTCGCAATATTGTGCACATACGGGCCGCAAGTCAACGAGGAGAGCACCCAATGACCGCCATCCGGGCACCGTTCCTGATCGTCAACCCGAAGGCCTACTTGACCGGGTCGGAAACCATGCGGCTGGCGCTTCTGGCCGACGAACTGGCCGGTAGTTTCGACGTGGACGTGATCTTCACCGCCCAGCACGTCAATCTCCAGGCAGTGGCCGCAGCGACCACGAACCTCCTGGTGACCGCCCAGCACCTGGACCCGATCACCCCCGGCCGCGGCATGGGTCACATCCTCCCCGAAGCGCTGGCCGAGGCCGGCGTCCGCGCGGTGGTCCTGAACCACGCCGAACATCCCCTCACCCTCGCCGAACTGGACGCCTCGATGCGGCGAGCCGAGGAGGTGGGCCTTGCCACCATCGTGTGCGCCGACTCCGAGCGGCAGTGCCGAGCGGTCGCCGAACTCGGCCCCACCGTCATGATCTGTGAACCCACCGCCAACATCGGCACCGGGAGCATGGACGCCGGCGACTACATCGAACGAACCACTCGCGCCGTCAAGGACGTGGATCCGGCCATCCTCGTGATCCAAGCCGCCGGGGTGACCCGCGGCGCCGACATCACCCGCGTGCTGCAGCAGGGAGCGGACGGTTCCGGCGGCACCAGCGGCATCATCAAGGCGCCCGATTGGCGAGCCATCCTCACCGAGATGTTCACCGCCGTCGCAACCTACACAGCCTCCGCCGACGCCGCCCCGGCAACCCACTGACTTTCCACCTGAAAGGGATACTCCATGATCATCGGACTCAGCGAAGCCCTCGCCTACGCCGACAAGCACCGCATCGCCATCGCCGCCGTGAACACCCCCTTCTTCGAGGCGCTGCTGGGCACCATTGCCGCGGCTGAGAAGAGCGGCGTCCCCGTCATCCTGCAGCATGCCCAGGTGCACGAAGGGGTCATGGCCATCGAGGACATCGGCCCGGCCATGGTCGCCTTGGCCAAGCGCAGCGAGGCTCCCTTCGTGCTGCACATCGACCACGGCGAAGACATCGACTACATCGTCCGCGGCCTCGATCTCGGCTTCAACTCCGCGATGATCGACGGCTCCCGGCTGCCCTTCGAAGAGAACGTCGCCAGGACGGCTGAAGTGGTCAAGCTGGCGAGCGAGCGCGGCTTCGGCGTCGAGGGCGAGCTGGGCGTGATGACCGGCAATGAGAACGGCGACCCTGACCAGGGCATTGCCGACGAAGAGCTGTACACCGACCCGGAGAACGCGCGGGAGTTCGTGGCACGCACCGGCGTCACCGCCCTCGCAGCCTCGTTCGGGACGGTCCACGGCGTCTACCACCGGGAACCGAGCCTCAAGTACCCGTTGATCGACGAACTCTGCGCCGCGACCGGCGTCCCGCTGGTCATGCACGGCGGTTCGGGCCTCAGCCCCGAGGAGTACCGCCTGTCCATCCAGCACGGGGTGCGGAAGATCAACTACTACACCTATGCGGCCAAGACAGCCCTCGACGCGGCCCGCGAGGCCATCAAGGACGAGAGCAACATCCTGTTCCCCAAGGTCGCCCTGGCCGCCCAGAAGGCGGTCGAGGCCGACATCACGGCCTTCATCCAGAGCCTCCGTCCCACTGCCTGACCGACCTAGGAGTACAGCCGGTATGACCGTTTACCAAGAGACCGTCTCGTTGATGTCGCACGGCGGCACGCCCAGCTACATCGACGTGACCAGCGACGTGAAGGCCGCCATCGCCAAGAGTGGGATCACCACGGGCACCTGCACCGTCATCTCGCCTCACACCACCTGCGCGGTGTTCTTCGAGGAGTACGTCCACGACACGCTGCCGGACGGCACCGAGTTCCTGCAGGCCGACCTGGACGACGCCCTGGCCAAGATCTTCCCGAACCAGACCGCGGTTCCCCCGGAGGGCGAGTACCGCTACCCCGGCCCGGAACACTACGCCGACGTGGCGTCCTGGCCGGACGCGGAGGCCTACCTTCCCGGTGGCGACAAGACCCA
>CAYUWV010000349.1:0-2232 GCA_964448385.1 uncultured Propionibacteriaceae bacterium
ACAGTCGGGCGAGCTGCTGCTTCGGGACGTCGTGACCGGCGTCGACACACCCGTCACCGGGACGCCGCATGTCGCCTACGCCGGGCAGGGCGGGCTCGGTGACGTCGTCGCGGGGCCAACGTTCGCCACCGACCAGATGGTGTACCTGTCGTGGGCCGAGGACGGCGAAGGCGGGACGAGCGGTGCGGTAGTGGGACGCGCGGTCTTGGAGACCACAGGTGGCGCAGCGCGCCTGATCGACCTGCAGCCCATCTGGCGGCAGCAGCCGACGGTAACCGGTTCGGGCCACTTCGGGCACCGGCTGGCCTTCAGCCCGGACGGACGCCACCTGTTCGTCAGCTCTGGCGAGCGCCAGAAGTTCGATCCCGCGCAGGACCTGGGGGTCAACCTCGGCAAGATCCTGCGCCTCAATCTCGACGGGACGCCCGCGGCCGGCAATCCGTTCGCCGACCGGGGTGGGGTCGCCGCCGAGATCTGGAGCTATGGCCACCGCAACCCGCTCGGCCTCGCGTTCGACGGCGCTGGGCGCCTGTGGAGTACCGAGATGGGGCCGCAAGGCGGCGACGAACTCAACCTCATCGAACCGGGCGCGAACTACGGCTGGCCGAGGGCTTCCAACGGCTCGCATTACGGCGGCGCCGACATCCCCGACCACGCTGCGGGCGACGGCTTCCAGGCGCCGAAGGTGTGGTGGAACCCGAGCATCTCCCCCGGCAGCCTGATGATCTACCGCGGCCAGGCGTTCAGCGCGTGGCAGGGCGACGCCTTCATCGGTGCGCTGTCGGGCAAGGCGCTGATCAGGGTCGACGTCGACGCGACGTCCGCCGCGAAGGCCGACCAGTGGGATCTGGGCGAGCGCATTCGCGAGGTCGAGCAGGCGCCGGACGGCAGCGTGTGGCTCCTTGAGGACGATCCCGGCGGACGGCTGCTGCGGCTGACCCCGGCGTGAATGTTCAGTTCCGTCCCGGAAATGGTCATGCCACACCCCGGCACGCCATTACTCCTACAGTATGGGCGGCAACAAGCCAGCGCCGGATATCAGAGGCCGTCGTAATTGCGGGCGTGGCAAGGTGGATCGTCGGTGGGGGAAATCAATGATTGATTTGGGGATCAACGGCTACGACTGCGCGGAGCAACTGGGGCGAGGCGGGTTCGGCTCCGTCTACAGAGCGCGTCAGATTGCGTTCAATCGGACCGTCGCGATCAAGGTGTTCCATGCGCAGATCGCTGGCAAGGAGTCGCTGGATACCTTCGAGCGAGAATGCCGGGCCGTAGGTCAACTCGACTGGTGCCCCAGCATTGTGACCGTGTTCAGTTCTGGCAGGACTTCGGCGGGTGACCCGTACATCGTCATGGAATATGCCCCTGGTGGCTCACTGGCCGCCCACATCTCCGCCGGGCCCCTCGACGAATCCGCCGCGCGCCGGATCATGGGTCGAATCGCCCTCGCCTTGGCCACGGCTCACGAGGCGGGCATTCTGCACCGTGACGTGAAGCCAGGCAACATTCTCATTTCGCGCGGCGACGAGCCGATCCTGGCCGACTTCGGGATCGCCCGTCTCTTCGCCCAGGGAGCCACCACAACCGGATCAGTTGCCGGCACAGTCGCGTTCACGGCCCCTGAGATCTGGTCGAACGTACCTGCCTCGCCTCAGTCGGACATCTTCTCGTTGGGTGCCACCATCCATGCGACCCTGACCGGTCGTGGCCCGTTCAGTAGCCTGAGTCAAGATTCGGTGAGCGCCGTGCTCGCTCGAGCATTGTCCGGGGCCGAGGC
This sequence comes from uncultured Propionibacteriaceae bacterium, assembly GCA_964448385.1. GTDB lineage: Bacteria > Actinomycetota > Actinomycetes > Propionibacteriales > Propionibacteriaceae > Propionicimonas. Next base: position 1,778 of record CAYUWV010000349.1, read on the forward strand.
CGACATCGACTCCCTTCACGTCAGCAAGGAGTTCAGGGCGATCCTGTCAAAGTGCCTGCGCATTGACCCGGCGGAGCGGTTCGCGTCGGCGCGGGAGTTGCTTGACGAGGTGGCCCCCTTCGGGCTGGGTGGCTCAAGCAAGCCGATCCCGGTGCTGAAGGACCTGCAGTCGAACCCTCGTGACGTTGCGTCGAGAAGAGGCGCCCCGGTCGCGGGGACCTTAGTGCTCGGCGGGCTTCCCAGCCGGCCTGAACCAGTCCGGCCGGTGCCAACCCGAGTCGAGGACGGAACGCGACGGTGGGGTCCTGAGTACTACCAGTCGATCGCGTACGCGGCCAAGGACGGCTTCGTTACTCAGGATGAAATGTGGCCCTCGGCCACCGACTATGCCCGCCTGGTCCAAGCCCAACATGGGCTGCTGGACACGTCGCCGTTCGCTGGTGCCACAGTGGTCA
>CAYUWV010000350.1:0-2222 GCA_964448385.1 uncultured Propionibacteriaceae bacterium
GCTCGAACTGGCCCATGTTCTCGGTGTTGATCCGGAAGTAGGCCTGCAGCGGGATCTCGACGTGAACGCCCTTGGGGACATACACGAACGAGCCGCCGGACCACACGGCCGTGTTCAGCGCGGCGAACTTGTTGTCGCCCACCGGGATCACGGTGCCGAAGTACTCCTGGAAGAGCTCGGGGTGCTCCTTCAGACCGGTATCGGTGTCGAGGAAGATGACCCCTTGGCGCTCCAGCTCCTCGTTGATCTTGTGGTAAACAACCTCGGATTCGTACTGGGCGGCCACGCCGGACACGAGCCGCATCTTCTCGGCCTCGGGGATCCCCAGCCGGTCGTAGGTGCGCTTGATGTCGTCCGGCAGGTCTTCCCAGGTGTTCGCCTGCTTCTCAGTGGAACGGACGAAGTACTTGATGTTGTCGAAGTCGATCCCGCTCAGGTCCGCACCCCACACCGGCATCGGCTTGCGCTGGTAGAGCCGCAGCGCCTTCAGGCGGGTCGCCAGCATCCATTCCGGTTCGTTCTTCAACCCTGAGATGTTGCGCACGACGTCCTCGGTGAGGCCGCGACGGGCGGTGGCGCCGGCGATGTCGGAGTCGTGCCAGCCGTACTGGTAGGCCCCCAGCGCTTCAAGGTGTTCTTCCTGGGTGGACCCAAGTCCCGGGGCTACAGGTGCTGTCGAAGTCATCGGACGGCCTTTCGTTCGTCGGTCAGCTGGACTGGTTTGTCCACCGGCCGGGGGATGTGGGTGGTGCACACCCCGTCCCCGTGGGCGATGGTGGCCAGCCGTTGCACATGCGAGTCGAGCAACCGCGAGAACTCGCGGGTCTCCGCCTCGCACAACTCGGGGAACTCGGCCGCCACGTGGGCGACCGGGCAGTGGTACTGGCACAGTTGAACTCCGGAGGCGATCGGTTGCAGTGATGCAACGAAACCCTCTGCGGTCAATGCCTCGACCAACGCCTGGACGGGGGCGTCGTATTCCCCCCGGACCGCAGCAAAGCGGTCACCGATGCCCGCGGCGAAGCGCTCGGCGAAGTCCCGCACGGACTCCTCGCCTGCCACCTCGCGCAGGAAGCCCAACGCGTCGATCGCCAATTCGTCGTAAGCCTGGTAGAACACGCCCCGCCCGGCGTCGGTGAGGGCGAAGACCTTGGCCGGGCGGCCGCGGCCCCGGTGGCCGTACACCCGTTGCTCGCGCGAGGTGAGGTGCCCCGTGCTGAGCAGCACGGTGAGATGTCGGCGCACGGCGGCCGGCGTCAGCTTCAGCTGGTGCGCCAACTCGTTGGCGGTCGAGGGGCCGTGCTGCAGGATGGCGCGCGCGACTCGCGAGCGGGTCGAAGCGTCCGACTCCGCCTCGACCGGGTCGGCCGCTTCGAGGTCTCGGTCGAGGTCCTCGCTGGCTGGAGATTTCACAACACGATTATGACCTATTTTGCGGCGGACTCAACCCATGATCCAGAGGATGGCTCGTTGTGACAACTACGACATCGCGTCGTAGGCTGCTCTCGGCGACTTTGTCACGTCAAAGGTGGTAAGGCTGCCAGCCCTCGTGAACCCTCGGTTTTCCCTGAAGGAATTGTCGTGACGACCTCTTCGATTGACCCACAACCCGTGCAGTCGCGCCCGCACCGTCGCGTGCGTGCTGCAGCCTACCTAGCCCTCGGGGCCCTCAGCCTGACCGCCTGCTCGTCCGGCGGGGCCGAAGCCCCTCACTCGACCCACCAGAGTGAATTCGACCTGCCGTTGCCCGATCTGCACGCCGTGACCTTCCTGGGCGGCATCAGTGGTTGGTGGCTGTTGCTCATCGGCATGCTGATCTGTGTCGGCGGCTTCGCCTTCGGCATCCTCAGCTACGTGAAGCTGAAGAACCTGCCGGTCCACCAGTCCATGCGTGATGTGTCCGAACTGATCTACGAGACCTGCAAGGCCTATCTGGTACAGCAGGGCAAGTTCCTGATGGTGCTGTTCGCCTTCATCGGCAGCGTGATCTTCGTGTACTTCGGCTTCCTCAACACCACGGGCGGCTGGGGTCGCGTGATCATCGTGCTGCTGTTCGCCATCATCGGCATGGCGGGCTCGTACGGCATCGCCTGGTACGGCATCCGGCTGAACACGTTCGCCAACTCGCGTACCTCCTTCGCCGCGTTGGAGGGCAAGCCGTTCAAGGTCTACGACATCCCCATGCGTTCGGGCATGAGCGTCGGCATGGTCCTGATCTCGAC
>CAYUWV010000351.1:0-2215 GCA_964448385.1 uncultured Propionibacteriaceae bacterium
CCCACCAGAAAGGGCAACGCAACCTCACCCAGGCCACCCTCGAAGCTCTCGTGCGAACGGCCGGGTTCACCTCGGTGCAGGGTCAGGCAATGGCGGGCACGGTGATGAACGCCGCCTTCGTCCGAGCCGTCAGGCCCGCGGGCTGACGCTTCCGCTACCTCGCCGATGCGGTGATCAGGTCGCCGAGTCGGTGGACGGCCTCGCGCGTGCCTCGCTCAGCGCGGACGAGCGCGCCGAGATCGCTGGCGGTCTTGGCGAGTGCTGTGTCGGTGACCGCCTGGGTCAGCGCTTCGGCCAGGCTGTCGACGGTGAGTCGGCGTTGGTTGATCGGTGCCGTCGCGACGCCGCGAGACTGCATGAGGCGGCCCCAGAACGGCTGGTCGGCCACGAAGGGGCAGATGACCTGGGGGCGGCCGGCTGCGACGGCGCTGGCGACGGTTCCGGCGCCGCCGTGGTGGACGATGGCCGCCACTTTCGGGAACAGCAGGTCGTAGGGCACCTCGTCCACGACGTGAACGCCGTCCTGAGCAGCGGTCGGGGACAAGCCGCCCGACCCGCGGCCGATGACCGCCCGCACTCCGACTCGTTCGACGGCTTGGAGTACCAGGCTGGTGGTGGCGGCCGGGTCGAGGCCGGCCATACTGCCGAAGCCGATGAACACCGGCGGTTCCCCGTCGTCGAGGAAGCCGTGCAGGTCGTCGGGGAGTGTGGTGGGTTCGGCGTCGAGGAACCAGTAGCCGGTCATGCCGGCGGTGGCCGGCCAGTCCGCGGGGCGCGGCAGGACGTGCCGGCTGACGGCGTGGAACACCGTGGCCGACTGCCCGCCGGGGGTGAGCACCGGGTTGTGCCGGCCGCGGCGGCGACCAAGGCCAAGCGTCTCGGCGCGCCAGCGATCCACCGTCCGCCCGAACATCAGCGCGGGCCCCTTCATCCCCAGGTAGCTCGCCCGGTTCAGGACGCCGGGAAGGTTGTGGGGAAGGTCGGCGCCCGGCCACGGGAACTCCCTGGTCGGCACATACAGGGGAATCGGCAGCGCCAGCACCGCTGGCACCTTGAGTTTCTCCGCGACGTGCTGCCCGGCGATCACCTGTCCGTTGTGGACCACGACATCCGCCCCGGCACCGGGGCCGGTAGAGGCGACCGTCCAACAATCCTCAAGCACCTTCTCGTACATGGCCGGCAATTTCCGCGCCAACGCCAACTTGGCTCGCTGGCCGCCGGCGGCGACATCGCCCACCGGCGAGCCGCTGTCCAGCAACGCCAACGGCCCGTCGTCGATCCCGGCGAAGCTGACCCCCTGCGACGTGGCGAACCCAGCGAAGCGGTGGGGAGCGGCGAGCACCGCATCATGACCGGCGCGCGTCAGCTCACCGGCCAGCGCCACGAACGGCTGAATATCGCCGCGCGTACCAAGGGTAAGGATCAATACCTTCATCGCTTCGTTCCCTCCGATCGGCAGGACACCCGGCATCTGCACCAACCCGAGGACACCAGGGCCGGCTCCGAATCAGTGTAGCGAATGTCAGAATCTTCGGTAATATCAGAACAGAATATGCTCTCTCCTGACAGCAATCACTTCGGCGATAGAAGACCCGTGACGGACCTCGACCCGGCCGGCGAACAGCTTGCCCTCACGCTCACCCAACACGGCTTGCAGCGCATGACCGCGCGCGTGCTCGCCGTGCTGCTGTTCAGCGACGAAGACACCATCACTGCGGGAGAGATCGCCGACCAACTCCACGCGAGCCCCGGCTCGGTGTCCACCGCCATCAAGATGCTGGCCGGCACCGGCCTCATCGAGCGGGTCCCCGCACCCGGCAGCCGCCGCGAGCACTACCGGTTCCCCGACGACGGCTGGGCCCGACTCATGTCCACCCAGAACCAGATGTTCCAGGTCATGCAGGACGCAGCCCAACAAGGCATCGCCAGCGCCGGCCACAACACCCGGGCCGCCCAGCGACTCACCACCATGCGCGACTTCCACGCCCACCTACAACGTGAACTCCCTGCCGTCATCGACAGATTCACCAGCAGCCAGACGTCCTCCCACCGAGCCGACTAGCGCCGCGCTGGCCGGTACCCTGCCGTCGGACCCGGCCCGCCTGGCCGGTACGACTACGGTGGGCCGCGTGCCGTGTCAGTGGGCGGGCCAGGAGGAGGGGCGTCATGTACATCATCAGCAACCGCATCGAGGTTCCCGTCGAGACGCGGGAGG
>CAYUWV010000352.1:0-2207 GCA_964448385.1 uncultured Propionibacteriaceae bacterium
GCCCGGGATGAGCTTCTCGTAGGCCCGGGCGCCGCGTTCGGTCTCGTCAGCGACCAGAAGTCGGGTTCCGGGCTTGGCGACCCGTGCCATTTCGGCCAGCGCGGCGGCCTTGTTGTCGAAGAAGTTGATGCCTCCGATGTGGAACACGCTGTCGAAGGAATCGTCGGTGAACGGGAGTTGCTCGCCGTTGCCGAGGACGAGATCGACACGCCACCTCTTCCTCCGGGCGTAGGCGGCGCACCGGAGCAGCTGCCCCCGCGAGATGTCCAGCCCGACGATCTCGCCCACAGCGGGGCGAGTCACCAGGTAGGGCAGGTTCACGCCCGGGCCGATCGACACCTCCAGCACCCTGCCGTGTGGCTGGAGTCGGTCGATGAGCTCGCGACGACCTGTCTCCTCCTTGAGGCCGATGGAGACGAACGCTGCCCTCGAGAGCGCCCGGTAGAACCAGGAGGCCGCGTCGTACATGGCCGACAGTCGAGCGTTGCGCCCCCCGATTCGGCGGGGGTTGACGAACTCGGGGATGCCGTGGCTGATCGGGTACGGCAGTCGGCAGGCCAGGCAGACCAGCACGCCGCCCGATAGGGCGTCCTCGAGTTGGCCGAACCATTCGAGCGCGCCCCGGCACGTGGGGCAGACCAATAGCTCGCGGATGCCAGGGCGCATCGAGACTCCACTTCGGCAGTTGGTCTCAGGCTACGCCGGGCGCCTCGGGGTGCACAGTTCGCAAGCCGCTTCCGGCCACGTCATGGTTGAGAGGCGTCACGGACCTCGAGGACTCGGGTGATCGGCGCTCCGGCGAGTGCGGGGCTGTTGTCGCGGACGCCCCAGACGCGCGTCCGAAGGACGTCAAGGAATGACTCGGCCTGGCCTGCGGTGTCGAAGTTGAGATCGATGAGGACGTAGGCGGGGTCGTCAACCGGCTGCAGGACGGTGTGGGAGCGGACGCCCGACCGGACGCGCAGGTCCGCGAACCTGTCGAAGGCGGCACGCCAAGTCCCGAAGTCAGAGATCGGGTGCTCGATGCGGAGTGTGAACATGTGACCAGCATCGCCGCGACCCGGGGCGGATCCCATCCCAGATGTCTGGGGTCTTTGAGCGGAGTTCGTACGCTGGAGTTGTGACGAGGCGTACGTCGGTGGAGCTGGTTCGCAGCTCGATCCTCCACCACTGCCGGTCGGGTTTGGACGGGCGTGCCCTGCGGCTGGCCGTCCTCGGGGAGTTGCGGCGTGTGTTCGAATTCGACTGCTACGCGTGGGTGCTGACCGACCCGGTCTCATGCGTGGGTGTCGACCCGCTCGCGGACGTTCCTGGCGTGCGGGACTTGGCGGGGACGATCCGACTCAAGTACCTCACCCGCATCAACCGGTGGACCACACTCAGCGGTGTCGCCGGCCTTGACGGCCGGGCACAGGACAGCCCCTTGTGGCGCGAGGTGCAGCAACCGCTGGGCGTCGTCGATGTGGCCTCAGCTGTCTTTCGGGATGGGTTCGGCTGTTGGGGGTTCCTCGACCTGTGGCTCCCGACAGCCCTCAGGCCGGACCAACTCCGGTTGCTCGGATCCGTCCTCGCTGAGTTGACGACGGCACTGCGCGCGGCACAGGCCACAACCTTGCGCAGGCTGCCCGATGGCCCCCCGGAGCAAGCCGGCCCTGCGACCCTGTCGCTGGACGCCGATCTGAGGATTCAGGGCAGCACCCCGGCGATGGATGACCGGCTGCGGCGGCTGTTGCCCAGCCCGGACGGGCTGGCGCCCGTACCGGCTGCGGCGCTCAACGCTGCAGCCCAGCTCCTCGCGGTCGAGGCCGGGATCGATGACCACGAGCCGGAGGCCCGAACCCACCTCACTGATGGGCGTTGGGTCGCGGTCCGCGCCGCCCGACTGAGGCCCTCCGGTGGGATCAGCGTAGCGGTGGAGCCCGTCACGCCGGCCGAGCGGCTCGACCTGTGCACGCGGGCCTTCGGACTCACGGTTCGCGAGGCTCAGATCGTCCGAAGGGTTGCCCGGGGCCTCGACACTGCCTCGATCGCGAGCGAGCTCCACCTGGCGCCGTACACGGTTCAAGACCACCTCAAGTCGATCTTCACCAAGACCGGCGTGTCCAGCCGCCGTGACCTGGTGCCGCTGTTGGCGGGGTGATGCCCGGTCGGCGCGGGTAGTCAGGCGCCGATCATGATCCGGTGGATTTCGAGGCCGTACCTCCGGA
>CAYUWV010000353.1:0-2189 GCA_964448385.1 uncultured Propionibacteriaceae bacterium
CGACCACGGTGGCATCGACGTGATGCTCTGAGCCGAGGCCGTGGCGGCCGAGCAGGTTGCCGACTCTGCGAGCCAGCGAGCGATCGGTGTCGGCCACCTGGATGCTCGTCCATCGGCTCAGGCAGGAGTCGACGAGCTGGTCGTGGCGTCCGCCTCGATACTGCTCGGCCAGGACGGCAGCGGGGACGAAGACGTCGCTGTCGGCCAGAAGCGCCGCTTTGAGCGCGGACAGCACGACGCTTGGCAGTGCGCCGTCCTTGGCTCGGGCGAGTTCGCTGATCGCCTGTGAGTCCAGGACGAGAGTCCTCACCGCAGCAACTCCTCGAACTCCGCAACCTGCGCCGGATCGGCTGGACCGTACTGAGCCTCCAGTTCTGCGACCAGTTCAGCCAAGTTCGCGCGGCGAAGGCGGCGCCTGACGACTTCGCGCAAGGCATCGTTGACTGCAGACGACAGCGACTCCGGGTCCTCTGCTTCGAACGCCTCGATCACGTCGGCGTCGAGGCTCAGGGTCTTGCGCACCTTCATAATAGGATCATACATCACGCATACCAGCGGACAGTTCGTACTGAGCACCGCTACCCATCGCCCACTCGCAGGTGAACGCGGGGTCGAAGTCTGGTGACAACCGTCGGATGTGCTGGCGGAGCGGGTCGGGTAGTGCCAAGGTGTCATCACACTCAGCAACTGACCACCTTGCGGTGAGGAGCATCCAGGATGAGCGTTGGCGCCGTCGACTCCGGTTGCATCACCGCGAGGGCCGGATTGTGAACTCATCGTGGGTGACGATCCTGGTGACGGTCTCGATCTTTGCGATCAATGTGATCGCGCTCGGCCTGGTGCCGGAACGGCACCGACCATCATCGGCGATGGCCTGGCTGCTGCTGATCTTCTTTCTGCCGGGCTTCGGTCTGCTGATGTTCTGGTTGATCGGCAGCCCGCATGTGCCGCGCAAGCGGCGGGAGGAGCAGCGGATCGCGGGTGAGGTGATTCGATCCGGCTTGGCCGGGACGCCGGCGCTGCCGCCGTCTCCGGACCGGCCCGGTTGGCTGGACACGGCGATGACGTTGAATCGCAACCTCGCCTGGCTGCCGACCATGCAGCACAACCGGGCTCAGCTGTTCAGCGACTACCAGGAGTCGATCCAGGCCAAGGCCGACCTGGTGCGCTCCGCCGAGTGGTTCGTACACGTCGAGTACTTCGTGCTGTGCCGCGACGACGCCACGAAGGACTTCTTCGCCGCGCTCTTCGAGGTCGCCGGGCGCGGCGTGAAGGTCCGCGTGCTCTTCGACCACATGTCGACCTTCGCAATGCCCGGTCACAAGCAACTCCTGGCCGATTTCGATCAGGCCGGGATCGAGTGGCGGCCGATGCTGCCGATCCAGCCCTTGAAGGGGCAGTGGCGGCGACCGGATCTGCGAAATCACCGCAAGATCGTCGTGGTCGACGGGCGAGCCGGATTCGTCGGGTCGCAGAACATGGTCGACTCGAGCTATCACAAGAAGAAGCTCGAGGCCGCCGGTCGCCGTTGGCGCGAGCTCACCACCAAAGTGGAGGGGCCGGTCGTCCAGACGTTGAACCTCGTCTTCGCCTCGGACTGGTACCTCGAGTCGAAGGGTGTCCTGCGCGAGTACGTCCAGCCGGTGGATTTCCCCGAGAGCCTCGGCGACATCGCGTGTCAGATCGTGCCGAGTGGACCCGGCTTCCCGGACGAGAACAACCTGCGGCTGTTCAACACCTTGATCTACGGTGCTCAGCGGCGAGTGTCGATCACCAGCCCGTACTTCGTGCCCGACGAGTCACTGCTGTACGCGATCACGACCGCGGCTCAGCGTGGCGTCGAGGTGGAGTTGTTCGTCAGTGCCGTGGGCGAGCAGTTCATGGTGTCGCAACGCGCAGAACTCCTACTATCGATTCCTGCTCGAGGCAGGGGTCCGGATCTACCAGTACCCGTACCCGGCGGTGCTGCACTCCAAGCACCTGTCGATCGACGACGACACGGCGGTCATCGGCTCCAGCAACATGGACATCCGCTCGTTCAACCTCGATTTCGAAGTGTCGATGATGTGCATCGGTGAGTCGTTCGTGGCCCGGATGCGTGAGGTAGAGGACGAGTACCGCTCGCTCTCCCACGAGCTGACGCTGGACGAGTGGAACCAGCGCCCGCTCATCAAGCGGTGGATGGACAA
>CAYUWV010000354.1:0-2187 GCA_964448385.1 uncultured Propionibacteriaceae bacterium
TTCACCGTTCGGGGCGTGAGGGACACCAGCGCGGCGACCTCTTTGTAGGACAGGCCCTGGGCCAGCAGGGCCAGCACCTCCTCCTGGCGGACCGTCAGCGGATCGTCGGGCGCCGGGTGTGCGGGAGGGAGTGACCCCGACAGGTCGGGTCGAGCGGACACGCCAGTCGGCGACTCGCCACCCGGGGGCGAAGCGGCCTGAGTCGGTCCGGCATCAGCTGGGGTCAGCGCGTCGGGGGTCAGCGCGTCGGGGGCCAGCGGGGCCGCAGCACCAACGTCCGAGGGCTCCGAGCCTGCCAGCGGAGCGCTCCGGGCAAACTCGGCCAGCAGCCGCGCGGCAAGGCCCGCTGCCAAAGGCGGTACATCGTGCAGGGCATTGTCGAGGGCGTCGATGAGGTCTTCGGCGTCCATGCTCTTGAGCAGGAAGCCGGTCGCCCCCGATTTCACGGCCTCGAACAGGTCATGGTCCTCCGCCGTGGCACTGAGGATCACCACTTTGATCTCCGGCATTTCGGACTTCACCAACCGGGTCGCCGCCAAGCCGTCACAGCGCGGCATCCCGATGTCCATGAGAATGATGTCCGGCCGGAGCTCCCGCGCCTTGCGCAGGCATTCGTACCCGTCCTCGGCCACTCCGATGACGTCGATTCCGTGCGCCTCGAGAAGATTCCGGAGACCTTCGAGCAGCAGCCGATGGTCATCGGTCAGCAATACCCTCATGCGGCACCCCCTGACTCAGGTAAACAGGGACTCTGAGGACGACGCGCGTCCCCTCCCCCGGCTGCGACGACACGTCCAGCGACCCACCGACCTCCGCCATCCGCTCCCGCATGAAGCTGATCCCGAAATGGCCCGTCGATGGTCCCTTGTCGGCTCCCAAGGTCATTCCCTGCCCATCGTCGCTGACCGATATCCGAGCGGTCAGGCCCTCATTCTCGATGCGGATGCCGATCGTGCGCGCCTGACCGTGCTTGCGAGCGTTGCTCATCGCCTCCTGGATGACCCGCAGGGTCTGGACGCCCGTGTCCGGCTCGAACGGATCGGCCGAGACTGTCTCACCGGTGGTCACCTCGGTCGCGATCCCGTACTGCCGCTCGAAATCCTTGGCGTACTGCTTGAGGTTCGTCAGGAAGGACCAGCTCGCCGGGCGGGCTGCCTTGAGCGCCAGAATCGCCTCCCGGATGTCGTCATGGGCCCGCTGGGCGACATCGGTGAGTCGGTGCAGCAAGACGGTCGCCCGGGGGACGTCATCGGCGCGCAGCCACTTGTCGGCCGCCTGGGTCTGCATGCTCACATAGCCCAGCACCTGACCGACGCTGTCGTGCAGCTCGCGCGCCAGGAGCTCGCGCTCCCGCAACGCGGCGAGGGCCCGCTCCTGATCCAGCAGGTAAGCCTGGGCGCGATGCTCGTGGGTCACATCCCGTGCCAACAACAGGCGGCCGAGGGGCTGACCCAGGGAGTCGACCAAGGCCGTGGCCGTCACCGTGAAATCGCTGCCGGTGTTCCCGCCCTCCAGGTGGAAGGACGCCGACCCGCCCGGCTCGCCCTCGCCGGCAGGGATGGCGCCCGGGGGCAGCAGCTCACGCCCCCGCCGGCCCTGAAGCGCCGAGAGCGAACTCCCCAGGAGGCGTTCGGCAGCTGGGTTGGCAAACACGAGCCGCTCCTGCGGGTCAAGCACCAGCATGGCCTCCCGCATCTGATCGATGGCGGCGGTACGGGCCTGGGGAACGGGATCGAACACCTGGAACCCGAAGAGAGCGATCGCGTAGAGGGAGAAGGGCACCCCGACGGCCGCCACCTCCGGGTCGGCAGTGAGGAAGGACTGGTGACCGAGGACCTCGAAAACGAAGGCAACTCGGGCGAAGACCTGTCCAACAATCATCAGTCCGACCGGCCGGCGGTGCTGTGACGAGAGGAGGAACAGCCGTACCAGGACGGCCAGGTTGAACAGCCCGAGGACCGCGTGGTAGCCCACCGATGCCCAGCCCAAGGCACCGGAGTACGGGGCACGGACGCTTGCCTCCGCCACAACCAACTCGGGCCACACCAGCTGGTGGCTGCTGTTGGTCGCCACCAGCACTGCGAAGGCGACGGACGGCGCAGCGAAGAGCCACAGCACGACGAACCGTGTCAACCAGTGCCCCAGACCTGCGTACTGGAGCACGAAACCGGTGACCGCGCACACCGT
>CAYUWV010000355.1:0-2178 GCA_964448385.1 uncultured Propionibacteriaceae bacterium
GCACGTGTGGCCCGTGGCACCATGAGGACGTGACCGAGACGACGTTGTCCTGGGACGTGGTGCCCATCGACAAGCCCGACGACGTGAATGTCGTGATCGGGCAGGCCCATTTCATCAAGACGGTTGACGACCTCCACGAGGCGCTGGTCGGTGTCAGCCCCTCGCTCAGGTTCGGGGTCGCCTTCTGCGAGGCGTCCGGGCCGAGGCTCGTCAGGCGTTCCGGTAACGACGCCGACCTGGTCGACCTGGCGACGCGCAATGCGTCCGCCATCGCCGCCGGCCACACCTTCGTGATCTTCCTGCGGGACGGGTTCCCGCTCAACGTGCTGAACCCTGTCAAGGCCGTCCCCGAGGTTTGCGCGATCTTCTGCGCCACCGCCAATCCCGTCGACGTCCTCGTCGCGGTGACCCCGCGGGGTCGCGGCATCATCGGGGTTGTGGACGGCGAGCCGCCGCTCGGAGTGGAGACCGACGCGGATGTCACTGACCGGCGCGCCCTGCTGCGCGCCATCGGCTACAAGCTCTGAACGCGGCCTCGCCATCCGGCGGCCACCTCGGGGCACACTCACTCCGAGCGACGAGGTCGCGCGCGTCGCTGGCAGCACTAGGCTCGGCGCATGAATAGCGCCCTTGTCCTCGTCACCAACCCCGTTGACTCCGCCATTGCCGCCTACCGCCTCGAGGGTGAGACCCTCGAACCGCTGGCGGTCTCCGGGGGGTTGCCCGGTACCGGCACGTTCGCGGTCGACGAGCGACGCGACTTGGTGTACGCCGGCGTCAAAGGCGACCCCGCGGGCGTCCAGACCCTGGCGCTCGACCGGGCGTCCGGCGTCCTCACGCCGTTGAGCCGGGCCGACGTGGAGGCGTCCATGGCCTACCTCGCTCTCGCGCCGGGTGGACGCCTGCTGCTGGGTGCCTCCTACGGCGGCGGCTACGGGGTCGTCTGGCCGGTGGACGAGTCCGGACGCCTCGGCGACCCGGTCGCGCGAGTCGAGTTCCCCAACGCGCACGCCGTCGTGGCGACCGAGCGACACGCCTACTTCGTGTCCCTCGGCGCCGACCTGATCGCGCAATACGCCCTGGCCGCCGACGGCACGCTCACGGCCCTCGACCCGCCCACTGTCGCCGCGCCGGCCGGCTGCGGGCCGCGCCACCTCGTCCTCTCCCCGGACGGCACGAACGCCTACCTGCTCACCGAATTCTCCGGCGAGGCGATCCGCTTCGCCCGCGACACGGCCTCAGGCGTTCTCACGCGCGCAGAGTCGGTCCCAGGCCACGACACCACCCGCGGACTGGGCCACAGCGTCTTCGGCGCCGACCCGCTCGAGCACCACTACATCTGGGGCGCCGACCTGCACCTCACGCCGGACGGGCGTCGGCTGCTGTGCTCCGAGCGAACCGAATCCACCCTCACCACCATCAACGTCGCCGCGGACGGCCGCCTCCTCGACCCGCCCGTCGTGACCGGGACCGAGCGCCAACCACGCGGCTTCGCCCTCTCACCCGATGGACGTCTCGTCCTCGCCGTCGGTGAGAAGTCGACCTACGTCGCCCTCTCCCGCCTCGAGGGTGACGGGACGCTCACGCCACTGACTCGGACCCCGACCGGGCTCGGTGCGAACTGGGTGCGAGCGATCGCACTGGATTGACGGGGGTTCCCTACGGTTGAGGGAGCGGGTCCGCCAGCGGAGGAAGGTCCGGGCATGACGAGCGACGAGTCCGCGCTGCCTGGCTTCGAGGCGATGACCGATGAGTTGTACGCGGGGTCTCCCGCGGCGTTCGTCGTGCGCCGCGACGAGCTGGCGAAACAGGCTCGGTCTTCCGGCGACCGGGTGCTGGCGACGGCGATCAAGGCATTGCGGCGTCCGACAGTGGGTGCCTGGTACCTCAACCTTGCGTCCAGGGGAGGGCTGACCTCGCTGCGTGAACTGGTACGCCTCGGCAGGCAGTTGCGCCAGACCCAGGAGTCCGGCGACTTCGCGACACTGCGCGAGTTGGCCGCCCAGCGGGGCCCGCTGGAAACCCGAGTGTTGCGCGACCTCGCCGCCCACCTGGCCGAGTTGGGAGTGGTGGCGACGCCAGCGGGGCTGGACGAGGCTCGGGTCACGTTCGGCGCCGTCCTTGCCGACCCAGCGGTCGAGGCACTGCTGACCTCGGGGCGCCTGGATCGACCGTTCG
>CAYUWV010000356.1:0-2174 GCA_964448385.1 uncultured Propionibacteriaceae bacterium
GTCAGCCTGACGTGAACAGCTCCCGGGCCAGGGCTGCCTGGGCCACGTCAGCCAGGGTTCCCCCGACCTGAGCCGTCACCGCGGCAGCGACCGCACCCTCGACCAGCGGCCCGTCCGCAAACCGGACGTGGTCCCCTTCGTCGTCGTCGAGGAAGTCGAGCACGGACTCCACTGTCATGGTCGCCGACCCGAGATCCGTCAGGATCACCACGTCGTGGCCTGCCTGACGAAGCTCGGTGACCGCGTCGAACACCTTGTCGAACGAGGTGCCGATGCGTCCGTCTTCGGTGCCCCCGGCAGCCCGCAGCGGGACGTCGCGGGCCATCTGCTCGGCCAACTCAACAATCCCGTCGGCCAGCTTCTCCGAATGCGAGACGATCACCAGGGCGACGCTCACGTCGCCTCAGCCGCCTCGGCCGCGCATTCCAGGATGAGCGCCGACGACGTCGCCCCTGGGTCCTTGTGTCCGATCGAGCGTTCGCCCAGGTAGGAGGCCCGGCCCTTCGAGGCCTGCAGTGGGATCGTCGCCTCAGCCCCCGCCGCCGCGGCGTCCGCCGCAGCACGCAGCACCCCTTGGGCGCTGGCCCCCGCCTCGGCAGCAGCCTTCGCTGCGGCCAGCGCCGGGGTCCAGGCGTCCACCATGGTCTTTTCGCCTGGGGACGCCTTGCCACGCACCACGATGCCCTCGAGCGACCCGGCGATCAGGGCCACCAGGCCGGCGGCGTCCACATCACCTGTCGTGGCCTTGGCAGCGCGCAGGAAGGCGGTGCCGTACAACGGTCCGGCCGCGCCGCCCACCGTCGACATCAGCGTCGAGGCCACCTGCTTCAGCACGCCCGGGACGTTATCGGCGCCGGCTTCCAGCTTGGCCACGACGGCCTTGAAGCCGCGGTCCATGTTCTCGCCGTGGTCACCGTCCCCAATCGCGCGGTCGAGGTCGTTGAGGGCGGCTCGGTTCTCAGCAAGAACGGCTTGGGCGCCGCGTATCCACGCCAGCGCCCAAGCAGTCGACAATGTTTCGCTCACGCACCCATCCTCACACGCCGCGACGCAGCGCCGGGGTGAATACGGGGGCATCCCACAACTCAGTCAGTTCGTCGTCGAGCAGCAGCACGGTGATCGAGCAGCCCTGCATCTCGAGGCTGGTGATGTAGTTGCCCACCAGCGAACGGGTGACCTCAAGCCCAGCCTGCTCAAGGCGCTGCCGGGCGTGGCTGTAGACGATGTACAACTCGGCCTCGGGCGTGCCCCCCATGCCGTTGACGAACAGCAGCACCTTCGAGCCGGTCGCCGGCTTCAGGTCGGCCAGGATGGGGTCGACCAGCTGGTCGGTGATCGAATCCGCCGGAGCCATCGGGATGCGATGCCGGCCGGGCTCGCCGTGGATGCCGATGCCGATCTCGATCTCGTCCTCAGCGAGGTCGAAGGACGGCTTGCCGGCGTGCGGGACGGTGCACGCGGTGAGGGCAACCCCCATCGAGCGCACCTGGGCGTTCACCTTCTCGGCGACCGCTAGCACGGTGTCCAGGTCGTCGCCGCGCTGGGCGGACGCCCCGGCGATCTTCTCCACGAGGACGGTCCCGGCGACGCCGCGGCGCCCGGCTGTCCAGGTGGAGTCCTCCACGGCAACGTCGTCATTCACGATGACGGCCTTGACGGTGATGCCCTCCATGTCGGCCAGCTCGGCTGCGGTCTCGAAGTTGAGCACGTCGCCGGTGTAGTTCTTCACGATGTGCAGCACGCCGGCGCCGCCGTCCACAGCCTTGGTGGCCTCGAGGATCGGATCAGGCGTCGGCGAGGTGAACACGGCTCCCGGAACGGCAGCGTCCAGCATGCCCATGCCGACGTAACCGGCGTGGAGTGGTTCGTGGCCCGACCCGCCACCGGAGACCAGCCCGACCTTCCCTTGCACCGGCGCGTCCGCCCGCACGACATAGTCGGGGTTGGTGTGCACGGTGACGAGATCGGCATGGGCCGCGGCGAAGCCAGCGAGGGTTTCGGCGACCACATTGGCGGGGTCGTTGATCAGTTTCTTCACAGGGCTCTCCTTGAGGCGCGATGTGGTGGTGGGCAACCCCCACTCTGCCGCGTCCCCCGCAGCGGGGAAAGGGGGGCGGGTTCGCACCTTCGTGCACGTGAATCCCCTGCTCAGACCACAACGTGCAGGATCGGGC
>CAYUWV010000357.1:0-2173 GCA_964448385.1 uncultured Propionibacteriaceae bacterium
CGGCGCCCAGGGCCAACAACTCCTGGGTGTTGTCGATCCTCTCGCCGCGCTTCGTTGCGAACGCGCGGCCGGTGAGAATGTTGTCGGTGTAACCAACGACCGCGATGCCGAGGGCGGCGGGCACCAGCGACAGGAGCGAGACGCCACCCAGCGCGGGGACGGACGGAGTCGGTAGGCCAGTTGGCACCTCGCCCACCAGCTTGATCCCGAACCGCTGGAGGTCGCCCACCCAGACCACCCCGGCGGCTCCCAGCATCGCCAGCAACGGCCCGGGCCAGCGCGGGGCCCAGGCGCGCACCGCGAACAAACTGCCCACGACGGCGGCAGCCAGCAGCAGCGTCGGCAGGTGCACCTGGTTCAGTTGTCCCAGCAGTGAGGCGGTCTCGTCCCAGGGCGTGGCGCCGCCGATGTCGAGTCGGGTCAACTTACCGAATTGGCTGAGGATCATCAGCACGGCGATGCCGGCCATGTAGCCGGTCAGAACGGGTTTGGACAGCAGGTTCGCCAGGAATCCGACGCGGCCCAGCCAGCCGCCGAGGCAGACGAGACCGACGGCGACGGCCAGCAGCGCCGCGACCTCCGCGTGACGCTCCGCGCCCACGAGACCGACGAGGGCGCCGATGCTCGCCGCGGTCAACAGCGCCGTGGTCGATTCAGGGCCGATGGACAGCTGCCGGGAGCTGCCAAGGACGGCATAGACGGCCATGGGAGCGAGCACGGCCCAGAGCCCCGCGATCGGCGGCAAGCCGGCGACCTCTGCGTAAGCCATCACTTGGGGCACCAGGTACGCCGCGACCGAAACGCCCGCGATCAGGTCCCCCCGCAGCCACGCCCGGTCGTAATGAACCAGGACGTTCAGACCGGGGGCAAGCTTGCGCCAGTCGGCGTTGCGACCTGCGTGTCCCACGGGCCGTAGGGTACTCCCGCTGAGACGTCGCCTGCCACGCCTTGCGGAGTAGGTCAATTACCCCCTAGGGTATCGCCACCCGAAGAGCGTCCGAAACGGTTGCTGGGGTGTCGATCCGACACCGATCCCGCCCTGATTCGGACGAGGCACCACCACCCGTTTCTCGTCCTTCCTAACAACAGGGGGTCTTCTGTGCCCGTGACCAATCAACCACCTCACATCCCTGACGATCCTGAATACCATCTACCCAAGGACCACTGGCCCCTGCCCGAACTGAGCAACGTCGCGACCGGAGTGGCCCATCCACCTGCCACCACGTTCGTCAGCGTCCAGCAGTCCGCCGAGTTCCAGAAGCTGCGCTCGTCGTTCCGCTCCTTCGCCTTCCCCACCGTTGTCGCTGTGCTGGTGTGGTACTTCCTCTATGTCCTGCTGTCGATCTTCGCCCAGGACTTCATGGGCCAGAGCGCTTTCGGCAACCTCACGCTCGGCATGGTCATCGGCCTGCTGCAATTCCCGACTACCTGGTTCGCGACCTGGCTGTATGTCCGTCGCGCCGGCGATGTGCTTGACCCCATGGCAGCCGCGCTGCGCGAGAAGATCGAAGCAGAGGTGACCAAGTGATCGCATTGGAGACAGTCGCAACCGGAAACCCGGCGATCAATATCGGCATCTTCGCCACCTTCGTGCTGTTCACGCTCCTGGTGGTCATCAAGGTGACCCGGAACTCTGAAAAGAAGGCCGGCTCCTTCTACACCGGTGGGGCGCAATTCTCGGGACGTCAAAACGGCCTCGCCATCACCGGCGACTACCTTTCAGCCGCAGCGTTCCTGGGCGTGACCGGAGCCATTGCGGTCTACGGCTACGACGGCCTGCTGTACTCGGTGGGATTCTTCGTGGCCATGCTGCTGGCGCTCTACCTGGTGGCAGAACCGCTGCGCAACACCGGCAAGTACACGATGGCCGATGTGCTCAGCTTCCGCATGAACCAGAAGCCGGTGCGCACCGCCGCGGCGATCTCGACCCTGGTGATCTCGTTCGTGTACCTGCTAGCCCAGATGGCCGGCGCTGGCGGTCTGGTGGCGCTGCTGCTGGGAGTCACCGACCCCCTCGCCCAGTCCGGCGTCATCGCCATCGTCGGCGTCATCATGATCATCTACGTGCTGATCGGCGGCATGAAGGGAACCACCTGGGTTCAGATGATCAAGGCCGTCCTCCTGGTCTCCGGCGGCGGCATCATGGCCGCCTGGGTGCTGCTCAAGCACGGTT
>CAYUWV010000358.1:0-2156 GCA_964448385.1 uncultured Propionibacteriaceae bacterium
GGGCGCAGCAATCGCGTGAGATCCGCCACCTCGAACGGGATCTCCGGATGCTCAGCCCTGGCCTGAGCCACCATCTCCGGAGAGAGGTCGAACCCGGTCACGGCCGCCCCCGCCTCCGCGAGGTAGCCGGCAACCTGACCGGGGCCGCAGCCGACGTCGGCCACCGGACCCGCGGCCAACAGGGCCATCCGGTCCAACAGCCAGCAGTCGAACGGCTTCTCTTGGAGTTCGTCGCGCAACTGGTCGGCGTACGCCGCGGCCACCGCGTCATAGCTGGCCACCACCTGGGAGTTCCGGGCGGTCGCTCCCTGGGCTAGCACGACCTCCCGGTCGGCTTCGCCGAACGCGGGCACTTCGACCGCCACCGGGCCGAGCAGGTGGATCCACCGGGGGTCCTGCTGTCCGGGCTGCCTCGCGAGCTCCCGGACCAACGGTGGCGGCAGGGTCGCCATGGCCTTCAGCCGCTCCTCGACGGCGTGCTTGTCGTCGAAGCCGAAGAGCCGTTCGGTGCGGGTTCGCAACTCGCCGGCCGACTGTGGTCCCCGCAACAGCAGGACGGTCAACAGCGCGCGTTCCTCAGGCTGCAGCGACAACACCTCGTCGAGCAATTGGTGGAACTTCAGGACCCTCGAGCTGCCCCCCGCCCACACCGTGCGCACCAGGCCGCGACCTTTGAGGCGATCGATCGCGGCGATGATTGTGCGTTCGTCGTAATGGGTGATCGGGTCGCGACTGGTGGTCTGGTTGCATGCCATCTTGAGCGCATTGAGGCTCAGCGGGTAGGTGGCAGGCACGGTGCGCTGTTTCTCCATCAGGCTTCCCAGCACGCGCTGCTCGATCGCGTCGAGCTCGATCGGTGTTCCAGACTCGGCCACGGAACCACGCTAGCCGCTTCCGGTGCGTCTGGAACCCCCTTGTGGCGGCTGCACCTCACCGGGCAGCACAGCGCCCCCAGACCAGAGGGTCTGAGGGCGCTGCTGGTGTGCCTTGGGTCAGATCAAGCCAAGGGCCGTGACGGCGTCGCGCTCGTCGATCAGTTCGGCGACCGAGGCGTCGATCTTCGACTGCGAGAAGGCGTCGATCTCCAGGCCTTGCACGATCTCGTACGTGCCGTTCTTCACGACGCACGGGAACGACGAGATGATGCCTTCGGCCACGCCGTAGGAACCGTCCGACGGGACAGCCATCGACACCCAGTCGCCTTCTGCCGTGCCGAGCACCCAGTCGTGCATGTGCTCGACGGTCGCGTTGGCGGCTGAGGCTGCCGAGGACGAACCGCGTGCCGCGATGATCGCCGCGCCCCGCTTGGCGACGGTCGGGATGAAGTAGCTGTCGATCCAGGCTTCGTCGTTGATCAGCGCGGCGGCGTTCTCGCCGTTGACCTCGGCGTGGAAGAGATCGGGGTACTGGGTGGCGGAGTGGTTGCCCCAGATCGTCATGTGCTTGACGGCGGTGACGGGCACACCCAACTTGGCGGCGACCTGCGAGATCGCCCGGTTGTGGTCGAGCCGGGTGAGGGCGTTGAAGCGCTCGTTGGGGATGTCGGGGGCATTGCTCATGGCGATCAGGGCGTTGGTGTTGGCCGGGTTGCCGGTGATGAGGACTCTGATGTCGTCGGCGGCCACACTGTTCAAGGCCTTGCCCTGAGCGGTGAAGATGGCGCCGTTGGCGCTCAGCAGGTCGCCGCGTTCCATTCCTGCGGTGCGCGGGCGGGCGCCCACCAGCATCGCGAGGTTGACGCCGTCGAAAACCTTGGTGGCGTCGTCGCCGATTTCGACCTTGCTGAGCAGGGGGAAGGCGCAGTCGTCCAGTTCCATGACGACACCCTCAAGGGCCTTGAGGGCTGGCGTGATCTCCAGCAGACGGAGTTCGACGGGCTGGTCGGGGCCAAGCAGCGCACCGCTCGCGATCCGGAAGAGCAGGCTGTAGCAGATCTGTCCGGCGGCGCCGGTGACAGCTACCTTGACGGGGGGATTGCTCACGATGGTTTCTCCTCGATGAGTGTGTGACGAAGGCGTGGCATCACCTCCGACGCTAGCAGTGTTACCCGTTGCGGGGTGACCCTTCCCGGCAACGCCAGGATGTGAATTTGTGCATGGCTGGGCCAGCCGTGACGCAACCGTTCGCCGTTGGCCGGCCCTCGAGAGGGCGGATCG
>CAYUWV010000359.1:0-2156 GCA_964448385.1 uncultured Propionibacteriaceae bacterium
CTCCTCGATGAGGTCGTCCTCGCTGCAGGAGTCGAGGTAAGCGGCTAGGAGCCGCCGTCGCTCCTGTTCGACCTTGCTGAACGGCCGGTGCGGGTTGGCTGAGAGCAACGTGATCGTCTGCGTGCCTACGTGGCGCAGGTAGCAGTGGCCATCCTCGGCATAGAAGGCCTCAAAGCCCTCGCGACCAAGGATCTCGTTGAGCTGCGCCAGCGCGTGCGGGCGATCTATCCCCTCGTTGAGACGCTCAGCTGGACTCATGAGCTGGTCGATGAGGCGGCAGAAGGTCTCAGGCGGACGGTTGGGGCCGTCGTGCGGCTCGGCCAGCATCTCCTCCAGGACGTCCGCAACCCAACGGTGTCGAGTGGAGCCGTCGTGCTGATGGCCCGTGTCCAACTCCTGGAAGAACTCCGTGATGTACATGCTGGAGCGGTACGGGAAGTACTTCGCCTCCTCCTCATTCTCTGCGTCGTCGCGGCCGACGTTGCCCACGATGAGTGACCCTATGGCTTCGAGGTTTCGACGTTTGAACTTCACCGCCCCAGTATCGCAAGCTGTGCCGACACACCGGTCGCCCGGTCGGTCGGGCTCTCCGAGAAGCTCCACCCCCTTGGGGTGGGCGAGGGGGTGCGACTCAACTCCACTCAAGGACGAGCTGGTCATCCTTCACTTGAAGCCAACCTGGGCCCAGCAACGGCATTGCCATGACGCCCCACAGGCCCTTCGGATTCCAAGGCCGTAGGTCGCATCGCGGACGCGCGCGCTGCGTGTTGAAGGGCACCGGCCCCCAAGGGTGTGACTCCCGATCGTGTTGTTTTGGGGGAGGTGCTTGTCAGCCCGTTAGTCTTGGATTGATACTATCCAAGGTTGGGAGGCTGGGATGGGCGACATCGAGACGCTGCCGGATGAGGCGCTGGATCGGTTGCGGCAGGAGGCGGTTGCCAAGCTGGCGGGGTTGGCTGATTTCACGCCGGGCTCGTTCCAGGTGGAGTGGGGCCGGTGCGGGAAGCCGGCCTGTCACTGCGCCAAGCCCGGGGATCGTGGGCATGGCCCGTCGTACTCGGTGATGCGTTGGGAGGCGGGCCGGTCCAGGAAGCGGCGGGTGCCCGTGCTGATGGCGGAGGTGATCCGGCAGCGGGTCGCGACCTGGGACGAGTTCCAGCGGGTGTGCCGTGACCTTGCCGAGGTGAACACCGAAGCGTCGAGACGGCTGCTGCTTGCCGGGCGGCCCGCGGCGGGGGCCGAAAAAGGGGGCTCCAAACCGGGTCCGACGACCTCGGTCGGCTGAAGACAGCCGTCACCGAGGCGATCACGACTGATCTGGACCGGTTCGTCGCCGACGCGGTCGCGGCGTGGGGTGTACCAGGCCAGGTGCTTGCTCTGGTCGAGACCGCCGCCCGGGATGCGGCGAACCGGATCGGGCAGGCCCTCATCCAGCACGCCCTCCAGGTACCTGCCGGCCGCCCGACCGGGCCAGTGTCATGTGGTCAGGGCCATCGGGCCAGGATGGCCGGAGTGCGGTCACGAACGATCCGTACCGCGCTCGGCGAGGTTCACCTGGAACGCTCCTGGTGGCACTGCGCCGCGTGTCATGCGGGGTTCGCGCCGGTCGAGGCCGGCTACGGGGTCAGTGCTGCCGGGACCTCGCCCGGCTACGACAAGATCCTCTCCCTGGCCGGCGCCGAGCACCCGTTCCGGGCATCGGCATCGCTGATCGGCGAACTGACCGGGATCCGGCTGGCGTCAGCCTCGGCCGTTGCCCGTACCACCGGCCGGGTCGGGGCCGCCGCGAGGGACAGGGCCGACGCCGAGAACGCCGCCATCAAGGCCGGCACGGTTGTGCCGTTGGCGACCACGCCGGTACCCGATATCGGCTACGTCCTGATCGACGGCACCGGCGCCCCCATGGTCGGCAAAGAGACCGCAGGCAGGCCCGGTAAACATCCTGATGGCAGGTCCCGGACACGGGAGGTGAAGATCGGCTGCTTGTTCACCCAGGCCCACGCCACCCCCGGCGGCGAGCCCGTCCGTGTCGAAGGATCCGCGTCCTACATCGCGACCTTCGAGGCCGCCGAGGGGTTCGCCGACCAACTCACAGCCGAGTACCGCCGCCGCGGGTTCGACAAGATCCGGCAACCCATCGTGATCGGTGACGGCGC
>CAYUWV010000360.1:0-2150 GCA_964448385.1 uncultured Propionibacteriaceae bacterium
CCCCACCCGGGTGCGATGATCAAATGCCGCCCACGAACGGAATCCGGTGCAACTCCGGGACGGTCGGGCCACTGTGACCCCAGCGACGGGGGAGTCAGACACGGACGCGGGCGTCGGTTCCTATAGGCCACGCCACCTAGAAGGGGAACTCATGCATATCGCTGAGGGATTCCTACCAGTCGTCCACTGTGTCGCCTGGTACGCGGTGTCCGCGCCCTTCGTCGTCCATGGCGCCCGGCGGGTCATCACGCAATCGAGGGAGCACCCCGAGTCGCGGCTGCTGTTGGCCGCCGCGGGGGCGTTCACGTTCGTCCTGTCCTCGATCAAGCTGCCCTCGGTCACGGGCAGCTCCTCCCATTCGACCGGCACCGGCCTGGGCGCCGTCCTGTTCCGACCACCGGTGATGGCGTTCCTGTCGACGATCGTGCTGCTCTTCCAAGCGCTGCTGCTGGCCCACGGCGGCATCACCACCCTCGGCGCGAACGTGTTCTCCATGGGCATCGCCGGGCCGTGGGTGGGCTATTCGCTCTGGAAACTGTCCGCACGGCTGGGCTGGAACCGCAATGTCGGGGTGTTCCTGGCGCTGGCGTTCGCCGACCTGTCGACCTACGTGGTCACGGCGGTGCAGTTGGGCCTTGCGTTCCCCGACCCGGTCACCGGGCTGGGCGGCTCGATCGCCAAGTTCCTGGGCATCTTCGCGATCGCGCAGATCCCGCTGGCGATCGTCGGCGGCATCCTCGGCGTGCTGGTCTTCCGGCTGTTGACCGACGTCGCCGCTCCTGAGCTGGAACGGCTCGGCATCCTGAGCCCCGCCCTGCAGGACGCCTGAGATGAAGAAGTCAGCCGTCAACCTCCTGCTCGGACTGGCCTTGGTTGTCGTCGTCGCAGTCAGCTTCGTCGTGGGATCGCAGGCCAGCGCCGACGGACGCTTCGGTGGCACCGACTCCGCTGCCACCGCGCAGATCCAGGCGACCAACCCCGGCTACCAGCCGTGGTTCACCCCGTTCTTCCACCCGGGCTCGGCTGAGGCCGAGGCGGGTCTGTTCGCGGTGCAGGCCGGGATCGGTGGCGCCATCCTCGGGCTCGCGATCCTCGGCCTGCGGCGACGGCGGCAGGCGCAGGCGGCCTCGGCGATCGAGCCGCCGGCCGTGGAACCGACACCCTGATGGCCTACGGACTGGCGCTCGACCACGCCGCCTGGTCCAGCCCTTGGCGGACGCGATCCCTGCGCGACAAGGCCGTCTTGTCGCTCGGACTGTTGCTGGCGGCCGTCACGCTGCCCCCCGTCCCGGGCGGGCTGGCGGTGGCCGGGGTCAGCCTGGCACTCCTGCTCGGCCCGATCCGCGTCGGCTGGGCACGGCTCGTCCGGATCAGCTGGCTGCCGGTGGTGTCGATCCTGATCGGGGTCGCGACGGTGGCCGTCAGTCCCAGCTGGGACGGGGGCCCGCGACTCCAGGTGACCGCCGCCGGTGTCAGCATGGCCGGTGAGCTGGCCGTCCGGGCCGTGGCGGCGACGCTGGCCCTGTTCACCCTCGCCTGCTCGACCCCCATGGTCGACCTGCTCTCCGGCCTGCGCCGGGCCCGCGTGCCCGACCCGCTGATCGAGGTCGCCTCACTGGTCTACCGGTTGACCTTCGGGCTGCTGGAGAGCGCCGGTGCGATCCACGCCGCCCAGGAGGCTCGGCTCGGCTACGCCAATCGCAGGACTGCGATGCGGTCAGCCTCCCTGGGGGTGGCTGCGCTCTTCCTGCGTTCGTGGGACCGCGCCCGCCGGCTTGAGGCCGGCCTCGCCGGACGCGGCTACGAAGACAGCTTGCGCACCCTCGAGCCTGCTCGCGTCCGGTCTGCCGGGTTCCTGGCGGGAGCAATTGCCCTGCTGGCGGTGCTGGTGGCCGGATCGCTGGCCTGGGGGGTCCTGCGGTGAGCCATCGCCAACTCTCGGCCACCGGGCTGCACGTGGCGTTCGGACCCCGCCAGGTACTGCGGGGCGCTGACCTGTCGATCCCCAGGGGCGGACGGTTGGCGCTGCTCGGCGCCAACGGGTCGGGCAAGACCACCCTGCTGCGTGCTCTCGCCGGATCGGTCCGTCCGTCGGCCGGCCAGGTCCTCGTGGACGGGGAGCCGGTCGGGTACAGCCGCGGCGCCCTGCG
>CAYUWV010000361.1:0-2147 GCA_964448385.1 uncultured Propionibacteriaceae bacterium
CGCCTCGAGATCGCCACCGACCGGGCGGACGCGTCAGCCCGGCTCGACGAGGCTCGGGCCGATGCCGTCACCCTGCTCAACGACGCCAGCGACCAGGCGCGGCTGATCACGCAGACCGCCGAGCGCACCGCTGACGAGGTGGTCAGTGAAGCCCGCCACGAGGCCGATCGCCTGGTCGCCGACGCCCGAGAGGCCGCCGCCCGGATGACCGGTGACGCTGCCGCGGTCGAGTCGGAGGTCAACGCACGGCTGCAGGCCCGGTTAGCGGCCACGGACGCCGACGTCGCGGATCGTTACCACCGACTCGACCGAGAAGAAGCCCGGCGCCGGGAGGCCCTCGACGCCCAGTTCGCCGCACTGCGGGCCGAAACCGACGATCACGTGAACGAACTGCGGGCAGCGGTCCAGGCCGAGGCGGACGAGGCCCGGGCTGCGCTCGCGGGAGAACGCCAGGACCTCGAGACAGAACTCGAAGCGGCCCGCGCGCAGGCCCAGGCGGAGCGGGATTCGCTGGCGGCCGAAACCCAGGCCGCCGTCGACGCGCAACGTGCCGCCGCCGCAGCGGACACCGCCTGGACCGAACAGGCGATGGCCGAACTCCGTGCCGGGGCCGAAGCCGAGGCCGCGCAGCTACGCCGCCAAACCCACGCCGAGCTCGCCGCCCACGCCGGCGAAACGCGTAGCCAGCTCGCCGAACTGATCGCCGCCAGCCATGCGAAGGTGTCCGCCCGGCAGAGTGAAGCGACCGCGCACGCTGACGACCTGGAAGCGCGGGCGCGCGCCGTCCTCGACGCCGCGGAGCGCGACGCCGTCCGCACCCGGGAGTCAGCCCAGATCGAGGCCGCGCAGCTGCTGGACCACGCTCACAGTGAGGCGCAGGCACAGGTCGAACGGGCCCAACGGCGTCTCAGCGAGGCCGAGGCCGGAGCCAAGCTGATCCGCGAGCGAACCGCGGCTGACCTCGAGGCCCTGCAGCGCGACACCTACGACCGCGCCAAGGCCATCCGCGACGAAGCCGTCCAGTTGCTCACCGATGCCAGGACGGACGCCGACGCGGTGCGGGCCGAGGCGCGCACCGCCTTGGCCCGCGCTCGGGCCGAGGTCGCCGCCCTGACCCGGCGCCGCGACGACATCAGCGCCCAACTGGGCCACCTCTCGGGCGTGATCGAAGCGCTTTCGGTTCCCGACCGTCCCACCCAGACCGACATCCCGAGCAGTGAGGGAACAGCACCATGAGTGATACAGCAGGCTTCCGGACCGTCATGCGTGGCTACGAGCCGGCCGAAGTGGACCGGACGATCGGCCAGCTCCGGCAGGCCCTGGACGAGGTCAGGGCCGAGGCCGCCCAGCGCTCCGTCGAGCTCACCAAGCTCGGTTCCCACGCCGGCCGTCTCGAATCCGAGCTGGCGGCCCAGACCGCGGCGCTGGCTGCGCTCCGCACCGAGCACGAGAACACGCCGCCGCCGTCGTTCCTCGAGCTTGGCTCCCGCATCGGATCGATGCTGAGCCTGGCTGAGGAGGAGGCAACCGAGATCCGAGCTGCGGCGCAGCTTCACGCCGACACCCTCACCGCCGATTCCCAGGCCGCGGCCGATCAGGCGCGCACGAACGCCGACCGGTACGCAGCCGAGGTGGCGTCCCGGGCCGACGCCGAAGCCACGCGCATCGTCGAGAACGCGAAGCGCCAGGCCGACGACATCCTCGACCACGCCGACCGCGAGGCCACGGCGCGTCGCGAAGAGGCGGAGGCCGTCTACGAGCACCAGCGGGCCCGAGCAGCCGGCGCGGCGGCGGACTTCGAGAAGACCCTGGCTGCCCGCAGAAACAAGGCTGCCGCGGACTTCGCGGCGCAGATGGCCGCGAACGAAGCGGCCTTGGCGCGGGCCGAGGAGCGACATGCCGGGATCGAGGCGGACGCCGAACGACTCCGCACCGCCGCCGAGGCCCAGGCGGAGGCGACCCGCAAGGCCGCGGACGACGAGGCCGCCAGCCTGATGCAGCACGCCCGCCAGGCGGCGGAGAAGATCCGCAAGGAGTCAGAGCGGGAGTTGCTCGCCGCGACCTCTCGCCGCGACGCGATCACGGCGCAGCTCACGAACGTTCGGCAGATGCTGGCCACGCTCGGCGGTGCCGCCATCGTGAACCCC
>CAYUWV010000362.1:0-2145 GCA_964448385.1 uncultured Propionibacteriaceae bacterium
GTGTCGGCGGTCTCCCCCGACTGGCTCAGCGTGACCACGAGCGTGCTGCGGGTGATGATCGGGTCGCGGTAGCGGAACTCGGAGGCGATCTCGACCTCGCAGGCAATCCGCGTCCAGTGCTCGATGGCGTACTTGGCGACCAGGCCGGCGTAGTAGGCCGTGCCGCAGGCGACGATGATGATCTTGTCGATCGAGCGCAGTTCTGATTCAGGGATGTGCAATTCGTCGAGGATCAGGGCTCCGTCGGAATCGAACCGTCCCAGGAGAGTGTCGGCGACCGCCTTGGGCTGCTCGTAGATCTCCTTGCGCATGAACCAGTCGTAGCCAGCCTTCTCGGCCGCCGAGAGGTCCCAGGTCACCTCGAACGGATGCGTGGGCGCCGGGTTGCCGTCGAAGTCGGTGACCGTGACGGAATCCTTGGTGACGACGACCACCTGGTCCTGCCCCAGTTCGATCGCGGACCGGGTGAATTCGATGAACGCCGCCACATCCGAGGCGACGAAGTTCTCACCGTCCCCCACTCCGACCACGAGCGGGGAGTTCCGGCGCGCAGCGACCAAGCGCTCGGGATCGGTGCTGTCGATGGCCACCAGGGTGAACGCGCCCTCCAGCCGTCCGCACACCGTGCGCATCGCGTCGGCGAGATCCGCGCCCTTGGCGACCTCGACGCCCAGCAGTTGGGCGGCCGCCTCAGTGTCCGTCTGAGAATCGAAGACCACGCCCTGGGCCTCGAGTTCCAGGCGCAGGGAGGCGAAGTTCTCGATGATGCCGTTGTGGATCAGGGCAATGCGGTGGTTCTGGGACACATGCGGATGGGCATTGGAGTCGGTGGGACCGCCGTGGGTGGCCCAACGGGTGTGCCCGATCCCAATCCTCGCCTCGGCCAACGGATCGCTGTCGAGTTCGTCGGCGAGGTTGGCGATCTTGCCGGCCTTCTTGCGCACCTGGAGGTGACCCGCCTCGATCACCGCGACGCCGGCCGAGTCGTAGCCGCGGTACTCCATCCGCCGCAGCCCAGCGACCACAACCTCCCGAGCGTCACGAGGGCCAACGTAACCGATGATTCCGCACATGGGTGTCACTGTAGTGCCCGGGCCGGGCAGACTAGGGCGCGTGTCCAGGCAGGAGCCACCAGCATGAGCCGACCCGTCGCGGAGCAGCCCGCGCCCGAGGACGACCCGTTCGGGCCGTATCTCACGCTGGAGCGACGGCATTGGGCCGCGCTCGCGGCCGCCCGCCCGGACTCCTTGGACACCGAGACGCTGCGGCGACTGCGCGGCATCGACGACCCGACCGACTCCGACGAGGTCCGCGAGGTCTACGTGGCGCTGACCGAACTGGTCAACCTGTACGTGGCGCGCACCGGTGAACTGTTCCGCGACAGCCACGCCTTCCTGGGCCTCTCCGGACGGCGTACCCCGTTCATCATCGGGGTGGCTGGCTCGGTGGCCGTGGGCAAGTCGACGACGTCGCGGCTACTGCAGGAGCTCCTGCGGCGCGGCCCCGGCAACCCCAAGGTCGACCTGGTCACCACGGACGGCTTCCTGCACGACAACGCCACGTTGACCGAGCTGGGACTCCTCGAACGCAAAGGCTTCCCCGAGTCGTATGACCGGCGCGCCCTCGTGCGTTTCGTCATGGACGTGAAGTCCGGCAAACCCGAAGTCACGGCCCCGGTGTACTCCCATCTCGCCTACGACATCCTCCCCCACGATCACGTGGTCGTTCGCCAGCCCGACATCCTGATCGTGGAAGGCCTCAACGTCCTCCAGCCCGCGCGCCGACGCACCGACGGGACCACAGGGCTGGCGGTCAGTGACTTCTTCGACTTCTCGGTCTACGTGGACGCCTCCTACATCAACGTCCGCGCTTGGTACCTGGC
This sequence comes from uncultured Propionibacteriaceae bacterium, assembly GCA_964448385.1. GTDB lineage: Bacteria > Actinomycetota > Actinomycetes > Propionibacteriales > Propionibacteriaceae > Propionicimonas. The sequence continues at coordinate 1,883 of CAYUWV010000362.1, forward strand.
CAGGTTCCGGCGACTTCGTGAGACGGCTTTCCGAGACCCCGATTCCTACTTCGTGCGATTCAGCCAGATGAGCGAAGCCGAGGCGCTCAACCGAGCCGAGCAGATCTGGGACACCATCAACGGCCCGAACCTCGCCATGAACATCAAGCCCACCCGAGGCCGGGCCACCGCGATCCTGCGCAAGGGCGCCAACCACCAGGTCACGTGGGTGCGGATCCGCAAGATCTGACGTTCCTCGTCGGAGGTTGCCCCGCGTCGGAGGT
>CAYUWV010000363.1:0-2141 GCA_964448385.1 uncultured Propionibacteriaceae bacterium
CTGTTCGTGTGGGAAGGGGTGACGCAGTATCTGAGCGAGGCCGCCGTCCGCTCGACGCTGGCCTTCGTCGGTGAGTCCGCCCCGGGCAGCGCTATCGTGTTCACCTACATCCTGCGTAGCGTCATCGAGGGTAACCCTTGGGTCGGTTGGGACAGCAGACTCAGCCAAACCCTTGGCTCCGCTGAACCGTGGCGCTTCGGCCTCGACCGGGCGGAACTCCGCGCCTTCGTCGAAGGATTCGGCCTCAGACTCATCGACGACGTGGGCGATGCCGAGTACCAGACCCGGTACCTCAACCCCCTCCGGCGCCAGCTCCTCGTCAGTGAGGCTGAACGGGTCGCATTGGCCGTGGTCTGAACGGCCCGGCCAACGCCCGTGATGCAGGGACGGGTCGCGGGATACGCCGTTTCGGCGGGTCAAGCCTGTGGCCGAGCGCTGCCCTGCCCGCTACTGGAGCGCCGAGGTCAGGCGGGCGAGGTTGTCCAGCACACGGGTCGCGAGGCTTTGATCCAGGTGCTCTTCAAGTGTCAGCTCCCGACTGATCTCCCGGTAGCGGTCTTCGACGGCCCGCATCGCGGTGGTGTAACTGCGCCCGCTGACCATCATGACGATCTCAAGGTTCAAGCCGAAGGAACGCATGTCCATGTTGCTGGAGCCGATGACGGACAGGTCGTCGTCGATCGTGAAGTGCTTGGCGTGCAGGATGTACGGGGGCGGGTAGAGGTAGATCCGCACCCCGGCGCGCAGGAGTACCTCGTAATAGGAGCGCTGGGCGTGGTAGACCATCGGCTGGTCCCCGAGTTCGCTCACGAACAGCTCCACCGCCACCCCGCGTTCAGCCGCCGTCGTTACCGCAGCGGTGAGTGACTCGTCGGGCACGAAATAGGGACTGGTGAGGCTCACCCGCCGATGGGCCTGGTAGATCAGCGAGTTGAAGAGCTTGAGGTTGTTGTCGTTGTCGAAGCCCGGGCCACTCGGCACGATCTGGCAGGCGAGATCGCCGACCACCCGAGCCGGCTGGTCGGTGAACCCCGGCGCCTGCTCGACGAGGATGTCGCCCGTTTCGCTGTACCAGTCCGTGATGAACACGGCATTCATCGCCCGCACCACTGGACCCTCGACACGCGTGACGAGTTCCTGCCACATGAGCCCGCGGTCGAGGTTCTTCTTCTTGTTGTAGCTGCGGTCGATCAGGTTCTGGGACCCCATGAACCCGACCTCGCCGTCGAGGACAAGCAGTTTGCGGTGGTTGCGCAGGTCTGGGCGCTGATACTTGCCTTTGAGTAGCATCACCGGCAGCATCGGCCGCCACTCCACCCCGATGGCGTCCAGATGAGCGATCGTCTCCTTGTAGTTGGGGACTCCCTTGGACCCCACATGATCGAAGAGCACGTGCACCGAGAGGCCGCGTTTGACGGCGGCCTCGAGCGACGCGAAGAACGGTGCCGTGGTGTCGTCCACGGCCAAGATGTAGAACTCACAGAGGACGTAGTGCTCGGCCGCGTCCACGGCGGCCGCCATCTGCCGGAGTGAGTCCTCGTAGTCTTCGATCAGGGTGGCAGCATTCCCAGTGGTCAACGGCAGGGAGCCGAGGTTGCGGTTCAGGCGAGCGATCGCGCCCAGCCACTCCCTACCCGGTTCGAGCGCAACCTCCGGGGCGTCCTTGCTGAGCAGGGCGAGCCTGCTGTTGATCTCCCGCTGCTTCTCGCGACGGTGCTTCGGGAGCTTCGGATTCCCGATCAGCAGGAACGCAAGGACGCCCACGTACGGAATCAGGAAGATGGCCAGGAGCCACGCCATCGCCGACGACGGCCGCCGATTGACTGGGACCACGAGGATCGCCACGAGGCGCACCACAAGACCGATCAGGTCAATGCCCAACCAGCCATGGATGAAGACGCCCTCGAAGTCCATTGGGCAACCGTAGCGAGCGGCCTCATGCCGGAACTGCCGAACCGCCGTGGGTCGCGCGGCTCGCCCCCACTCCCCCCGGCCAGCAAGCGGTCGGCTTGGACACCGCCCCAGCCACCGGTAGCGTTGAGGACGCAAGGCTCAGGGGCGGTAGCTCAGCCGGTCAGAGCAGGGGACTCATAATCCCTGGGTCGCGGGTTCGAGCCCCGCCCGCCCCACCAGCAGGTCTG
>CAYUWV010000364.1:0-2141 GCA_964448385.1 uncultured Propionibacteriaceae bacterium
TCGACCAGGGTGCGCTTGCGGGACATGTCGCCCTCGTACATCCCGCCGATCTGCGGCACCGTGACGTGCGACTCGTCGATGACGAGCAGGAAGTCCTCGGGGAAGTAGTCGAGAAGGCAGTTCGGTGCGGTGCCCGGTCCACGACCGTCAATGTGGCGGGAGTAGTTCTCGATCCCGGAACAGGTGCCGATCTGGCGCATCATCTCGATGTCGTAACCCGTCCGCATCCGCAGCCGCTGAGCTTCGAGCAGCTTTCCTTCAGCTTCGAGGTCCGTCAAACACACCGCCAACTCGGCTTCGATGTCGCTGATGGCGCGTTCCATTCGTTCCGGCCCGGCGACGTAGTGGGAGGCGGGGAAGACATAGATCTCGGAGTCCTCGCTGATCACCTCACCGGTCAGCGGGTCCAGGGTGGACAAGGCTTCGATGTCGTCGCCGAAGAACTCGATCCGCACGGCGTGCTTCTCATACATCGGGAACACCTCGACGGTGTCCCCTCGGACCCGGAACGTGCCGCGCGTGCCAGCGAGGTCGTTGCGGGCGTACTGGATGTCCACCAGTCGTCGCAGCAGGGTGTCGCGGTCGATCTCCTCACCGACCCGCAGCCGCACCATCCGGTCGACGTACTCCTGAGGGGTGCCGAGGCCGTAGATCGCCGACACCGTCGCCACGACGATGACGTCGCGCCTGGTGAGCAGCGAGTTGGTCGCCGAGTGCCGGAGCCGCTCCACCTCTTCATTGAGGGAGGAGTCTTTCTCGATGTAGGTGTCCGTCTGCGGGACGTAAGCCTCTGGCTGGTAGTAGTCGTAGTACGAGACGAAATACTCGACCGCGTTGTCGGGGAAGAATTGCCGCAGTTCGTTGGCGAATTGGGCGGCCAGGGTCTTGTTGGGCTGCATGACCAGCATGGGCCGCTGCAACCGCTCAGCAAGCCAGGCGATGGTCGCCGTCTTCCCGGTGCCGGTCGCGCCGAGCAGGACGACGTCCTGCTCGCCTGCGGTCAGCCGGCGTTCGAGTTCGTCGATGGCCGCCGGCTGGTCTCCGGCAGGCTCGAAGTCAGCCTCCACGCGGAAGGGTGCCAGCCTGCGTTGCACATCGGTCACTGGACGCATACTGAGGAGCTTAGGCGGCCCCTCCGACACGTCGGCTAGACCGTCGAGGGCCTGGGTGGCTGATCACGGACCACCGACCCAACGCTGCCGCGCCCGGGTGCACAGCCGGCCCCACAACGCAGCCACCTGGGCCGCCAGGGCGTCACGATCGCCCCCGTTGTCGATCACCTCATCGGCGACCTGCAACCGCGATCCGCGATCGACCTGGGCCGCGAGCCGCGCCGTGATCTCGTCGTCGCTGAGACCATCACGCTGCTGGATCCGCGCTCGCTGCAGGGCGGGATCGACGTCAACGACCACGAGGACGTCGAAGGTCTCGCTCTGCCCGGTCTCAATCAAGAGGGGGATCACATGGACGACGATCGCGTCCGGGCCCGCCAGTCGTTCGCGTTGCACGGCGAGCTGACGCACCGCTGGGTGGATGATCCCCTCCAGCCGTGCCCTGGCTTGGGGATCGGCGAAGATGACCCCAGCCATGGCCGCGCGATCCAGCCGTCCGTCCGAGGTGAGGACGCCGGGGCCGAACTCGGCAGCCACTGCCTCCAGCCCGGCCGTTCCAGGTTCCACCACCTCGCGCGCGAGCTGGTCCGCGTCGATGATCACGGCGCCGTGGGCGGCCAACAGGTCGGCTACGGCCGACTTGCCCGAGCCGATTCCTCCGGTGAGTCCGACCCGCAGCATCAGCTCAGACCTGCCACGAGGTCAGCAACCATCGTGCGGGCCTCGCGGGCCGCACCGGTCTCGGAGTCGACCAGCGTGACGCCGATGTTCAGGGCTTGATCGGTATCGCGGCGCACGACCTGCCGAACCACCTCGGTCGCCTTGTCCGCACCGATTAGGCCATGGCTGGTGCGCACCTGGATGTCGAGGTTCAGGGTGGACTCGTCGGTCACGGTCGTCGCGCCCTGAGCTTGAAAGGACGTTCGGTGGGCCTCGGCCCACGACGCCAGTTCGGCTTCGCCCGTCCCGCCGAAGTCGACCGGCTCGGCGACGAACCGGCTTGAATCCCGAGTGGCCACGAAGACGCCG
>CAYUWV010000365.1:0-2113 GCA_964448385.1 uncultured Propionibacteriaceae bacterium
TCAGAGGGACCCGGACGCGGGCCACGGTACCCAGATCATCCTCGCCCGGGAGTAGCTGGAACTCCCCACCCAGGTCGGCGACCAGCGTGGAGACGATGGAAAGCCCGAGGCTCTTCGAGTTCTCCAGGGTGAAGTCCGGCGGCAGCGGTTCCCCGGCGTTCACGACCTCGACCATCAACTCCCCCGCGTCCTGGCGTGGGCGAACCCAGACGACCCCCGACGAACGGCCGAAGCCGTGCTCCACGGCGTTCTGGCACAACTCCGTCAGCACCAGGGAGAGGCTCGTGGCGACATCCGCCGGAACATAGCCGAAGCTGCCCTCGCGGACCATTCTCACCTTGCCGCCCGTGGTGGCCACGTCTCCGACCATCCGCAGCAGGCGGTCGGCCACATCGTCGAAGTGGACGGTGGAGTCGAACGCCTGCGACAGGATCTCGTGGACCACCGCGATGGCCGCCACCCGTTTCATGGCGTCCTCGAGAGCACTACGCGCGTCCTGTGATGAGATCCGCCGCGCCTGGAGCCGCAGCAGGGCGGCGACCGTCTGCAGGTTGTTCTTGACCCGGTGATGGATCTCACGGATCGTCGCATCCTTGGTGACCAGTTGCCGCTCGCGGGAGCGCAGCTCAGTAGTGTCCCGACACATCACCAACAAGCCGGTGGGCCCGTTTTCGTCCTGCAATGGCAGGACCCGCAGCCGGACGGTGGCCGACCTGCCCTCCAGTTCGACCTCACGCGGGCCACCACCGGTCAACGAGGCTGTGATCGGCCGTTCTACCGGTTGGCGTTGGTGCGCCAGCAACGACTTGGCGACGGTGGCGAACACCTCGCCTTCCAAGTCCCCGGCCAAGCCCATCCGCCGAAAGGCACTGACCGCATTGGGGCTGGCGAAGGTGACCATGCCGAAATTGTCGACGCGGATGGTGCCGTCCCCGACCCTGGGTGAGACCCACGGCACCGGCTTGTCGCCGTCGATCGGGAACTGCCGCCGGCGAACCATGCCCGCCAGGATGCTGGCCGCTTCGAGGTAGGCGTCCTCCAACGCGCCGGGAGCCCGCATGCCCATCTGGTTGGTGTGCATCTCAACGATCCCGATGCAGCGCGCGTCCATCATGACCGGAATGGCCATCACATCGACCGGGATGCCCGCCTGCAGGCTGTTGCTGCTGGAGTGGCAGATCTCACCGGAGAGATAGGCCTCGGTGACGAGATGCTCAGGGTCGTAGAGGATCTCATCCCCGACCACGTCGTCCTCCAGGGAGGTCGGGCCGGTGGTCGGCCTGACCTGGGCACACGCCCAGAAGATGGAGTCGTCCTCATCCGGAACCCACAGGATCAGGTCGGCGAACGAGAGGTCCGCCAGCAGCGACCATTCCCCCACCAGGTGCTCCAGCCACGCTCTCTGCTCGGTTCCGAGCAGCGTGTGGGCGTCCAGCACCTGATCCATGGTCAGCACATGCTCCACCCTAGGGGCACACCGGCGTCGAGTTGAGGGTCATCCGGGCTGGATGGCACAATGGGGCGTTGCGCCTTCAGCGCGTCATCGAACGACGAGGAGAAATCACATGGGTAAGGGTGGCCGCAAGCGCCGTTCCCGCAGGAAGAACAGCGCCAACCACGGTAAGCGCCCGAACGCCTGAGGAACCTCGACCCCCCGCTCCGTGAGCGGGGGGTCTGCACTTCTACGACTCCTCGGCGAGGAATACCGTGTGGGTGAAACTCGCTCGCAACCGGAGTCGGAGCGTGTCCGGAGCGCGTTCCCCACTGCAGCAACGGCGGATGACCACCCGCATCGCATTCTCCACGTCGAATCGGTCCAGGCAAGGCTCGCAGGCGAGCAGGTGCTCGCGAATCTCGTCCGCTTCGGCCACGCTCAGTTCGTGGTCATGGAACGCGTAGATGCGGTCAATCATCTTCGCGCACTCGTCGGAACCCGTGTGCATGATGTCACTCATGGGCGATCACCGGGAACCAGCCCGTGTTCTCGCGCGTACCCTGCCAGGCGGTTCCGCAGTTGGGTACGTCCTCGGTTCAGCCTCGACATCACGGTTCCGATCGGGGTGCCCATGATCTCGGCGATCTCCTTGTAGGAGAAGCCCTCGACGTCGGCCAG
>CAYUWV010000366.1:0-2102 GCA_964448385.1 uncultured Propionibacteriaceae bacterium
CCGCACGAGCCGCGAAAGCACCAGCAATCGCCGCTCGTGCGGACTCGTTTGTGTCGGCGAACAGGGGTGGTGTTCTGCGTCGTGGTCGACGTCCTGCGCACCGACCGCCCGCCTGGCTGGTCGGCACCAGCAGGCCTCCGATGCGCCAGTGAGTCCAAGGGTGCCCATCCGCTGCCCCTTGCGACGCGGCGGGCCGGGGAGAAGGCTGGGCCGCAGCACACACGGTGCGGGCTTGGGGGTTGGAGATGGCTCAGCACAGGAACGCCGAGCGATCCCGGCTCGGCGTCTCGGCCTTGGCGGCAGGCGCTGCCTTGGCCGCGGCGTTGGGTGGCGGGTTGGCGTACCAGCTCACGGCGACAGCTCAGGACCGTCGCCGCCTCTCACCGCCCGGTCGTTTGGTGGACGCGGGCGGCCACCGACTCCACCTGCTAATCATGGGTGAGGAGCACCACGGACCGACCGTTGTGCTCGAGGCAGGTGGAATGGCCACATCCCCGCAGTGGGCCTTGATCCAGCCGGGCATCGCCGACTTCGCTCGGGTCGTCTCCTACGATCGTGCTGGCCTGGGCTGGAGCGAGCCAGGCCCCACGCCGCGCGACGCTCTTACCATCGCCCACGAACTGCACACCGCGCTCCGAAACGCAGGACTACCCGGCCCCTACGTCCTGGTGGGCGCCTCGCTCGGTGGCCCTTACGCCACAGTCTTCGCCGACGCGTTCCGCGACGAGACGGCAGCGCTGGCGCTGGTGGACTCCGTCCACCCCGACCAGCTGCAACGGCTGCCCCCACAGGCGCAGCGCGCGTTGGCAGCGCTCCGGATCGCCAACCGGATGCTGCCGTTCCTGGCGGCGCTGGGAATGACCCACCTCGTCGATGTCACCGGGGTCTTGTTGGGCGGACTGCCTTCACAACTCCCAGTTGGCGCTGCCACCCAGCTGCGCGCGTTCGCCCACTGGCCGGGCCATTGGTCGGCGGTCAACGACGAGGTCGCCGTCTGGGACGACACGATGGAACAGATGCGCCGAGCGATGGACCACGGGACTCTGCAAGAACTCCCGCTGGTTGTTCTCACCGCCCCCGACAACCCCGGCATGGAAGCGATGCGGGAGCCATGGCTGGACATGCAACGCGACCTTGCGAGCATCTCCACGACCGCCACCCACAACGTGGTGACGGGCGCCGGCCACATATCGATGGCTACCGAGCCCGAACCAATCCAGAAGGTGATCCAGGCAGTACGCGAGCTCATCTGATCTATTTCCCGGCCCCACACTCCAGGCTCCGGGAGTCGCCTCATCCGGCCTCGGACAACCGCCGCGGAACGGCCGATCCGGATCAGGGCAGTGCGCGACAGTGCTGATGCAGTCCGCGTCGCACGTGCATCAGCTATCGCGGCTCAAGCAACCTCGTCTGCGGAGCTATGGCTGCCGAATACCGGCGTACGCTGAATTCCACCCAGTTGACTGGAGGGAAGTCATGATCTTTGCCCTGGTTGCAGTTGTGGCTGCGGGCGTCGTCGTGGGGGCACTGATCCTCCTCGACTCCCGCCACGTTGGCGATGCTCATCCCTCGACGGCCGCTGGCTGGGTGTCGCTCGTTTGTGGCGTCTTGGGCGTCCTGGCCGTGGTCACGCCGATGATTGACAGCTGGCTGGCCGAGGATGGCGTGGACAGGGTCGGGCAGGTCGCTCCGTGGCTGTTCCCGGCCTCGATGAGCCTCGGGCTGGTCAGCGTCGCCAGCGGGATCTACGCCTTGGTACGGCGTGATCGCTCGTGGCGCATGTGGGGAGGCCTGGCGACCGGCGGGCTTGTGATGGCGTTCTGGCTGCTGTTCGTGGTCGGCGAGTTCGTATCTCCGCACTGACGCGGGCCCAGCGCCCGACTGGGCTCTCGGACCACAGCGAGCCGCGGGATGGGGTGTCGGGGGGCCGGTCGACCGGACGCGTCTCGCGGTCTGCGAATACCTGTGGGTGGCGGCGGCGGAAGTGTCCCAACCTTGACTATAATAGTAGGTATGTTCGATTTGCAGGGGATTGGGGTGCTGGACGCCGAAGCGGCCCTGGCGACGGTCGAACACGCCCAGCGGGACCGGCGGCACGCCGA
>CAYUWV010000367.1:0-2099 GCA_964448385.1 uncultured Propionibacteriaceae bacterium
CCATGGCGACCCCACCGTCGGGGCCGTAATTGGCCACCACGTGCTGGATCGGCTCCGAGCCGTCCGCAGGAGTGAAGGTGATGGTCAACTGGCCAGCGCCCGGCACCTTGAAGTTGGTGGCCTTGTACTGGTCGCCGTGCGCGTGGCGTCCGATCACGATGGGCTTGGTCCAGCCGGGCACCAGGCGGGGGATGTTGGAGATGATGATCGGCTCGCGGAACACGACCCCGCCGAGGATGTTGCGGATCGTGCCGTTCGGGGAGACCCACATCTTCTTCAAGCCGAACTCGGCCACCCGGGCCTCGTCGGGGGTGATCGTGGCGCACTTCACGCCGACACCGTGTTGCTTGATCGCGTTGGCCGCGTCGATGGTGATCTGGTCGTCGGTGGCGTCCCGGCTCTCGATGCCCAGGTCGTAGTACTCGAGGTTCACGTCGAGGTAGGGGTGGATCAGCCGTTCCTTGATGAACTGCCACATGATCCGGGTCATCTCGTCGCCATCGAGTTCGACAACCGTGCCCAGCACCTTGATCTTCGCCATCGCCCCAACCTCTCAACGCATCAGTGCTTGTTGGGCACAAGATATCGAATCGGCCGTGACGTGGCGGGCATTGGAGGCCGATGAGAAGCTAGCCTGTGCTCTCGTGATCGACTCAACCCACTGGCTGCTGACCCTCTCGTGTGAGGATCGGCCCGGCATCGTGCACGCGGTCACCGGGGCGATCGCCGAGGCGCAAGGCAACATCACTGAACTGCAGCAGTTCACCTCGACCGAGTCCACGCAGTTCTTCATGCGCGTGCAGGTGCACTCCGGCTTCGACCGGTCGATCTTCGAGCAGGCGGTGGCCCCGATCGCGAAGTCCCTGGCCGCGACCTGGAACCTTGACTACGTCGGACGCCGGCGCCGCACTCTCGTGCTCGCCTCCAAGGCCGGCCATTGCCTCAACGACCTGCTCTTTCGGACCCGGTCTGGCTACCTGCCGATCAGCATTCCGCTCATCATGGCCAACCACCCCGACCTGGCCGACCTGGCCGCCTTCTATTCCGTCCCGTTCGAGCATGTGGACGTGAACCCGCACACCAAAGCGGAGGTGGAGCGGCAGATTCTCGACGTGGTGGCCGAACACGACATCGAACTGGTCGTGTTGGCCCGCTACATGCAGATCCTTTCCCCTGAACTGTGCCGGGCCCTGGAGGGCCGGGCGATCAACATCCACCATTCGTTCCTGCCCGGCTTCAAGGGCGCCAACCCGTATCGGCAGGCCCACGCCCGCGGGGTGAAACTGATCGGCGCGACCGCCCACTTCGTGACCTCAGCGCTGGACGAAGGCCCGATCATCGAGCAGAACGTGCGGCGGGTCGACCACTCGATGGGGGTGGCCCAACTGGTGGCCATGGGTCAGGAACAGGAATCGCGCACCCTCACCGAGGCGGTCAAGCTGTTCGCCGAGCACCGCGTCATGCTCGACGGCAGCCGGACGGTCATCTTCAGCTGACTTTCTCCCCCGCCCAGTTGCGGTTCACCCGTTCCGGCGGACGCCCGCCAAGTCGACCAACTGCCACCCCTCAGCGGGCGACCCATCGATGACGATGACAGCGGTGTTGTCGAGGTGATGTTCGCCGATCGCCTCAAGGAATCCCCCCACCCGGCCCATCGACCAGACCCGCAGTGCCGCACCATGGCTGACCACCACCGCCACCTCGTGACCGGCTGCGGCCACCTGGGCAATGGCGTCATCGAAGCGGGCCAGAAACTCATGGGCGTTCTCCCCACCCGGTACCCGGGCGTGGAGTTCACCGGCCCCCCAGGCGATCAGCGTCCCGATGTAGCGGGTGGCGTCCGGGGACAGCTCGTCCTCGCCGGCCGGCACCTCGCGCAGCCCCGGCACGACTTGCACCTCAAGCCCACGGGATTCCGCCAACGGACGGGCCGTTTGCTGGGTTCGCACCAGGTTGGAGGTGTACACCGCGTCGATGGTGTGGTGCGAGAGCCGTTCGACCAGCGATGCTGCCTGCTCCAGGCCCCTGGGGTCGAGGTCGGCCCCAGGCTCGGCGGTGTCCAGCAGAAAGCCCACGTTGGAGGCCGTTCGACCGTGGCG
>CAYUWV010000368.1:0-2077 GCA_964448385.1 uncultured Propionibacteriaceae bacterium
GGCGGCGGGCTCATCATCATCCCGGGGCTCGTGGTGGTGCTCGGCATGGACCACCGCCGGGCGGTGGGGACCTCGTTGCTGGCCATCGTCCCGGCGATCGCGGTCGGGGTCGCCGCCTACGCCTACGGGGGCAGCGTCGACCTGGCGGCCGGCGGCCTGCTCGCGATCGGGGCTGTGACCGGCGCCCAGCTGGGCACCCGGCTGCTGATGGCCATCCGGCGCCGCACCGCCCAGTGGATCTTCGTCGGCTTCGTCGCCGTGATGATCGTCCAGCTGCTGATGGTGGTGCCGAACCGCGGCCAGGGACTGCCGCTCGACCCGTGGCGGATCGTCGCTCTGGTGGGCCTGGGGCTGGTGGCGGGCGTGCTGTCGGCCATCCTGGGGATCGGCGGCGGCGGTGTCGTGGTGCCGGTGCTGATGCTGTGGTTCGGGGCCAGCGACCTGGTCGCCAAGGGCGCGTCGCTGGTGATGATGATCCCCGGGGTGCTGTCGGGGGTGTGGGCGAACCTGCGCCGCGACAACGTCGACGTGCGGGCCGGGCTCACCGTCGGGGCAGCGTCGCTGCTGACCAGCCCGGGGGGCGCCTGGGTGGCCCACCAGATCCCCGCCCAGGCCGCCAGCATCCTGTTCGCGCTGTTCCTGACCTTCATCGCCGTCACCATGATCCGCCAGGCGATTCGCCCGGAGCCGACGTTAGGCTGAGCGGGTGCTCGAACTCCCGCTGCTGCACGCCGGCAAGGTCCGCCGCCTCTACGCCTGGGGCCCGGACCAGATCCTGCTGGTGGCCACCGACGCCATCTCCGCCTACGACCACGTGCTGGCCACCCCGATCCCGGACAAGGGCGTGGTGCTCACGCAGCTGTCGCTGTGGTGGTTCGACCAACTCGCCGACATCATCGACAACCACGTCGTCAGCACCGACGTGCCTGCGGAGGTCGCCTGCCGGGCGGTGATCGTCGAGTCGCTGGCCATGGTGCCGGTCGAGTGCGTGGCGCGCGGCTACCTGACCGGATCCGGCTGGACGGAGTACCAGGCCACCAGGACGGTGTGCGGCATCCCACTCCCGAACGGACTGCTGGACGGCTCACGCCTGCCGGAGCCGATCTTCACCCCCGCCATCAAGGCCCCGCTGGGGGAGCACGACGAGAACGTCGACTTCGCCACCATCGTCGCGCTGCACGGCGCCGACCTGGCCGAACGGCTGCGCACCGCCACCCTCGCCCTGTACCGGCGAGCCGAGGCGATCGCCCGGGAGCGCGGCATCATCCTGGCCGACACCAAGTTCGAGTTCGGGCTGCGGCCCGACGGCACCCTGGTGCTCGCCGACGAGGTGCTCACCCCCGATTCCTCCCGGTTCTGGGACGCCGCCGCGTGGCAGCCGGGAGCGTCCCTGCCCAGCTTCGACAAGCAGTACGTGCGCGACTGGCTGGCACTCGAGTCCGGCTGGGACAAGGCGTCAGACCTCCCGCCGCCGCCGCTGCCCGACGACGTGGTTGCCGCGACGCGGTCCCGCTACCTGGCGGCGTACCAGCTTCTGACCGGCCGTTCACTAGACTCCTCGCCATGCCACGAGTGATCGTCGACGTGATGCCCAAGCCCGAGATCCTGGATCCCCAGGGCAAGGCAGTCACCGGTGCCCTGAAACGACTGGGTTTCTCCGGCCTGGCGGTACGTCAGGGGAAGCGGTTCGAGGTCGAGGTGGACGGTGAGCTGACCGACGAGCGCCTGGCGCAGATCCGCCAGGCGGCCGAAACCCTGCTCGCCAACACCGTGATCGAGACCTTCGACGTCCGGGTGGCGCAGTGACCGCTCGGATCGGTGTCGTCACCTTCCCGGGTTCCCTGGACGACGCCGACGCGCAGCGCGCGGTCCGGCTCAGCGGGGCGGAGCCCGTCCCGTTGTGGCATGCCAGCGACGACCTGAACGGGGTCGACGCGGTCGTGTTGCCTGGTGGCTTCTCCTACGGCGACTACCTGCGCGCCGGCGCGATCGCCCGGTTCTCGCCGGTGATGGACGAGGTGATCCGCCGGGCCGCCAAGGGCCTGCCGGTGCTCGGCATCTGCAACGGCTTCCAGGT
>CAYUWV010000369.1:0-2074 GCA_964448385.1 uncultured Propionibacteriaceae bacterium
GACCGGCGGACGTGGCGATCGTCGAGGGCGTGATGGGGCTGTTCGACGGTCAGCTGGGCCGGGATGGCTTCGGCTCCACCGCGCACATCGCCCGGCTGATCGACGCGCCGGTGGTGCTGGTGGTCGATGCGGCGGGGAGTTCCCGCACCGCGGCCGTGAGTGCGCTCGGGCTGCGCGCCTTCGACGAACGGATCCGGATCGGCGGGGTGGTCGTCAACCGCGTGGCGAGTGACCGGCATGCGGCCGAGCTTGGCGCGGTCTTCGAAGCGGCCGGGGTGCCGGTGCTCGGCATGGTGCCGCGCAACGCCGGCGTCCACGCGCCGTCCCGGCATCTCGGGCTGGTTCCGGCGGCCGAGCGTGCGGAATCGTCCGCCACCATCGGGGCGCTGGCCGGGCACGTTGCCAACCACGTCGACCTCGCGGCCGTGCTGCAGGTCGCGGCGCAGGCGCCGGCGCTGGAGGCGCGGCCCTGGGACCCGGGTCAGGTGATGACGGCTGTCGCTGGTCGTCCGTTGGTCGGCCTGATGGCTGGCAGGGCGTTCACCTTCCGCTACGCCGAGACCGAAGAACTGCTGCGCGCGGCCGGCTGCGACGTGGTCGACATCGATCCGCTGCGGGACGGCTGGCTGCCCGCCGGGATCGCGGCGCTCTACATCGGGGGCGGCTTCCCGGAAGTGCACGCCGTCGAGTTGAGCCGGAACGCCGCCCTGCGTGCGGCCATCGCCGAGGCGATCCTCGACGGGCTGCCCACGGTGGCCGAGTGTGCAGGCCAGCTGTACCTCGGCGAGCACCTCGACGGCCACCCCATGGTCGGCGTGCTGCCCGCGTCCGCCCGGATGACGCCCCGACTGACGCTGGGCTACCGCCAGGCGACCGCCCCCGCCGACACCCTGCTGACGGCAGCCGGGGACACCGTGGCCGGGCACGAGTTCCATCGCACCCAGACCACCCCTGGGCACGGGACCGACCCGGCCTGGTCCTGGCTGGGGCGGTCGGAAGGCTTCTCCGCCAACCCGGCCCGAACCGGCCAACCCACGCTGCACAGTTCGTATCTGCACGTGCACTGGGCGGGCAATCCGGGGTGCGCGCAGCGGTTCGCCGACGCTGCCGCCGGGTTCGCCGTCCACTCCGGTGGACGGGCGCCGGCCGTCCGCAGCGAGGGACGCCTGGATGGCATCGACCTGCACCACCACGGCGACCGGGACATCGCGCCCGGGTTGGTCGATCTGGCCGTCAATGTGATGCTGCCCGGTCCGCCGGAGTGGCTGGCCGAGGTGATCGAACGCACCGTCCCGGGATTGGGCGCCTACCCGGACGCAGCCCTCGCCCGGGCAGCCCTCGCCGAGGTCCACGGACTGCCGCCGGAGATGGTGCTGCCCACCGCCGGCGGGGCTGAGGCGTTTGCGCTTGTCGCCCGGACGCTGACCGCGGCCCACCCGTTGGTGGTGCATCCCCAGTTCACCGAGCCCGAGGCGGCGCTGCGGGCCGCCGGACACGCCGTCCAGCGTTGGCTGCTGCCGGTGGCGGCGGGGGCCGACCAGCCCGCCCTGGAGGACCTGCCCGCCTGGGCGGACGCGCTGTTCGTCGGCAACCCAACCAATCCGACCGGGTGGCTGCACCGCCGCGACGACCTGCTCCGGACTGGCCACGGCCGGTTGCTGGTGGTCGACGAGGCGTTCATGGACGCCACCGACGAGCACGAGTCGCTGATCGGCCCGGCGATGCCGAACCGGTTGGTGGTGCGCTCGCTGTCGAAGACCTGGGGTCTGGCGGGGCTGCGGGTGGGCTACGTGGTCGGGGACCGGACGCTGATCGCGCGGCTGGAGCAGGCTCAGCCCACCTGGCCGCTGTCGGCGCCGGCGATCGCGGCGATGGTGGCCACCAGCACCGCCGGGGCACTGGCTGAGGCCAGGCAGCGGTATCAGGAGCTTGCGGGGCACCGGGAGTATCTGGTGGCGGCGCTGGCTCGGGAGGGCTTCGGCGTGGTGGCGAGCAGTGCGCCGTTCGTGCTGATCGATACCTCGACGTGCGGGCCGCGGTCGGTGCGGCCGGGGCTGGCCGCCGCTGGCTTCGC
>CAYUWV010000370.1:0-2059 GCA_964448385.1 uncultured Propionibacteriaceae bacterium
TCGGGGCGATCACCGCTGGGGAGGAAACGCAGCCCGACAGCGCGAGGATCGCGGCTCCTGCCAGCGCTGCCAGGCGGGTCCGGAGCATGCCGCCCAGCCTACCGAGGGCCACAGCCCCGTCCTGAGCCGTGCTGACGGTCGTAGCCGACCGGATCAGCCGAGGATGCGGCGGGCTCCAGCCCACGGGGCCGGGTAGGAATCCAGGGTCTGGATCACCAGGTCGCTGCGGACGTTGCGGGCGTGGGCGATCTTGCCACCGCCGATGTACATCCCGACATGGTGGATGGGGTGGTACCAGAAGATGAGGTCGCCGGGCTTAAGTTCGTCCCGCGACACCGGACGGCCCAGACCCGCCTGCGCCCGCGAAGAATGCGGCAACGAGACCCCGACGGAGCGGTAGGCGGCGAGCATCAAGCCCGAGCAGTCGAAGTTCGAAGGCCCCTCGGAGCCCCAGACGTACTGCCCGCCGGCCACCTTCGACACCGCGTACTTCACAGCGCCGAGGGTCCTTGCACTGACCGCCTCGCTGGAGTCCAGTTCAGTCACGTCGAAGGACACGCGAAGTCCGCTGCGGGCCTCGAGCTGCTGGCGCTGCTGTTCGGTGAGGGTGGCGACCAGGGCATCCGCCTTGGCGACCTTGTCCTTGATCTGGGAGTCGAGGTCAGCGAGCCGCTGCTCTTCGGCCGTGAGCGACGCCATCTCGGCCTCGGCGGCACGTTGCAGGTCAGTCAGGTTGTCCTGCTCGGCCAGGTGCGCGGCCAGGGTGGCGTTGAGATTCTCGTCCACCTTGCTGACGGTGGCGAGGCGATCGAGGAAGGAGTCCGGATCGCTGTCGGTGAAGACTTCGACCGTGACGTCCACACCGCGATTCTGGAACTGCATCAGGGTGATCTGGCGGGCCTGCTGTGCCAAGGCGTCGACCTCGACCTGTTGGGCGGCGATGTCAGCCCTGAGAACCTTCAGCCGTTCCTTGCCATCGGCGAGCTGAAGCCGAGCCTCGTCGTAGTCTTCGCCGATCTCGCTGGCCTGCTGTTGCAGCGCCTCGACCTGAGCCTTCGCATCATCGATGGCTTTGGGGTCGGCAGCGGCTTGTGGCACCGCGACACCGCTGATCAGCATGATCGTCGCGGCGGCCGAGGCCACCGCAGACCTGATCAACGTGCGTGCAGCCATGGGCCCTCCCGGCACAGTCGGCGGCAGCTGCCGCCTGAAGCAATACTGAGAAATCCTAAGGGAAGGCTTGGTCGATGGCAAACCCGGGCCAGTCCTCCGGATCGCGCGGAGCGGCGAGGGCCGCCCCCCTGATCAGGCGCAGCGGTGGCAACAAACCGGAATGGGCCATCGCCTGCAGCGCGGAAACCTCGTCGGTGTCGAGTTCCACCGCCTCGTCAACCGGGCCCAGTAACACCGACATCACGCAATCCGAACAGCCGGTCCCGCGTACCCGGCAACTGGCACAATCCACGCGTAGCACGTCCATGCAGACAGGCTTGCGCACGCCTGTGACAGTTTCCCCGCCCCGCCTGCCCTGCCCAGCCGGCGCCGCCCTCGAGTCCCTCCCTTGGCCCTCGTCCGGACAGCCGCCCCCGCGACCTTGCGCCCCGCGGTGACTTTGCGCCATGTCGGGAGTGTCAATCGACGTGCCGAGGTGCAGTGCGAAGTCGGTCTGCGTGAGGCCGCTCTTCGGGACGCTGCCACGCATGGCAGCAGCGCTCTCACGGCGCTCGTAACCCTCGACATTCACGAGCGCATGTTATCGAAGTTGATAAGGGACGGATTCGAGGAGGCTCGGCCCAGCCCCGATCCCCGGGCCTGCCACCGAAGGGGGCAGCGCCACCGTTTCCGCTCCTCGCTGTGCGCCGCGGCGGTGACTTTGCGCCCCCTGGGCGACCCTGCGCCTCCTATAGCACGCGCAAAGTGAGCCATGGGGCGCAGAGTCCGCTGGCCGGCACCGAGGGCCATGATCTGCTGATCCTCCAGCGAGTCGAGCGGAATTGTCAGTGCCGCTGCCTAACGTGGCGGACATGGCCGCACCATCGCTGCAACCCAGTTTCGACGA
>CAYUWV010000371.1:0-2053 GCA_964448385.1 uncultured Propionibacteriaceae bacterium
TCGGCATCGCCATGGCGCTGAAGCAGCAGGGCGGGCTGGCTGTGGTGGCAGTGGCCGGGCTTCCGGTGGCCGCGCGCCTGGCGGTGCTGCCGCTGCCGGCGCGGCTCTGGCTGCTCGGGTGGCGGACGGCGGTTGCGACGGTGGTCACCGTGGCCACCTTTGTGGTCACCTGCCTCGCCACGGGACTTGGGTTCGGCTGGCTGCGCTGGCTCGACCTGATGGGCCTGGCCAACACGCCGGCCCCCCTGGCGCTGCTCTCCAAGGGCGGCGCCCTCCTCATCGACGTGCTCGGCGGTGACCCGGAGAACTTCCTGAGGGTGGCCGGACTGGTCTCGACCGCCCTCCTGCTCGTTGTCCTCGGCTGGGTCGTCATCACGTTCGCTGACCGTCCGCTCGCCGCGGTGGGGTGGGGCTCGCTGGCCATCGCGGTGCTCGGCCAGGCGCTGCACCCCTGGTACCTGCCGTGGAGCCTGGCGCTGCTGGGCCTCGTCCCACTGACCAGGACCCAACGTCGCTGGGTGTACGGACTCGCAATGGCGTTCGCGATCTGGAACGCGTTCCAGACAGTCATCTGGCACGGGCTGGATTGAGGCGTTCCACGCCGGTGGCAGGACGATTCCAGCGCCCCCGGGATTTGTTCGAGCGTGGCAGGATCAACGCATGCGGGTAGCAATCGGTGGCAGCAGCGGGATGTTGGGTAAGGCCCTGGCCCGCCACCTCATCGCCGGCGGCCACGACGTCGTCCGCTTGGTTCGCGGCGACGTGACCGCCTCCGACCAGCGCACCTGGGATCCCGACGCCGGACGGATCGCCGCTCCCGGCTTGGAGGACGTCGACGCCGTCGTGAACCTGGCCGGCGCCCCGATCGCCGGAGCGCGCTGGACGGCCGCCCGCAAAGCGGACATCCGGCGTTCGCGCACCAGCAGCACGCTGACGATCGTGACCAGCCTCCACCCGGACGGACGCTGCCAACGGCTGCTGAACGGTTCGGCCATCGGCTACTACGGCGACACCGGCATCGAGATCGTCGATGAGCGCTCCCCGAATGGCCGCGGTTTCCTGGCCTCTGTCGTCGCCGACTGGGAAGCGGCCGCGGCCCACTCCCCCGTCCCCACCGTGTTCCTGCGCACCGGCCAGGTGCTGGCCGAGGATGGTGGGTTCCTCGCCCTGCAGCGACCGGTGTTCGCCGCCGGACTCGGTGGCAAGATCGGGGACGGACGCCAGTTCGTGTCGTGGATCAGCCTCACCGACCACGTCCGTGCGATGGCGTGGCTGCTCACGTCGGAGTTGACCGGCCCGGTCAATCTGGTGGCTCCCAACCCGGTGACGAATGCCGCCTTCACGAGGGCGTTCGGATCCCACCTGAACCGCCCGACGCTGCTGCCGATGCCGCTGCCGTTGATTCGGCTGGCGTTCACCAGCGAGTTCGTCGACGATGCCTTGCTGAGCAGCACGCGCGTCCGTCCGGCCCGGTTGCTGGATGCTGACTTCCGCTTCACCCATGCCAATCTCGGGCAGGCGTTCGCAGCGCTGGCGGATCGGTAGACTGGCCCCCCGCTGCCGAGGAGGAACGAGTGAGCTGTGCCCGACGCCCCTGACCTGACACCCGCAGGGGTGCCCAGCCCGTTCGAGCCCCTTGGCCTCACCTTCGACGACGTGCTGCTGCAGCCCAATGAGAGCGACGTGATCCCCTCAGCCGTCGACACCACCACGCGGATCAGCAAGCGCATCCAGGTGCGACTCCCCCTGCTCAGCTCGGCGATGGACACCGTGACCGAGTCACGGATGGCGATCGCCATCGCCCGCGAGGGCGGCATGGGGATCCTGCACCGCAACATGTCGGCCGAAGACCAGGCCACCCAGGTCGACCGGGTGAAGCGCTCCGAGGCCGGCATGATCGACCAGCCCATCACGATCAGCCCGGAGGCGACGATCGGCGAGGTTGACGAGCTCTGCAGCCAGTTCCGGATCTCTGGGGTCCCGGTGGTCGACACCGACCTGAAGCTGCTCGGCATCGTCACCAACCGCGACATGCGGTTCGAGGACGACCCGA
>CAYUWV010000372.1:0-2045 GCA_964448385.1 uncultured Propionibacteriaceae bacterium
ATCCCCCGCTGCCAACCTCCCCGCGATCCGCATCCACCGCCGCCACATCCCACCCAGGCTGGTCGCTGGTCGTGCACGGCAAAGGCAACCGGGAGCGCACCATTTTAGGCCCCTGATAATGTGTACGGCAAACGGGTGTTTGCCGTACACAGCCGGATCCCGGGACGGGGTGTACAACAATGCGACCCGAAACACACTCCGACTAGGGGGAATACGTGCAAGCGGTGGCCTATATGCGGGTGAGCACCGACAGGCAGGGAGAGTCTGGGGCCGGTCTCGCCGCCCAGCAGGCGACACTACGCGCCGAGGTGTCCCGTCGCGGGTGGGATTGCCGCTACTTCACCGACGTCGCCAGCGGGAAGACCACCAAGCGGCGGCCCGAACTGGCGGCAGCACTCGCGGAGCTAGCGGGCGGCCGGGCAAAGGTGCTGATCGTCGCCAAGCTCGACCGGCTCAGCCGCTCCCTGCTCGACTTCGCCGCCCTCACCGCGCAAGCCCACCGGGAAGGCTGGTCGATCGTCGCCCTCGACATCGGCGTCGACACCAGCACGATCAACGGCGAGCTGGTCGCAAGCATCATCATGGCCCTCGCTCAGTGGGAGCGCCGGATCATCGGCCAGAGGACTAAGGACGCGCTCGGCCAGGTCAAGCGCCGCGGCACCAAGCTCGGCAGGCCGACGGTGGTCGCCCGCGAGGCTGTCGCCATCATCCGAGCCATGAGGGGATCAGGATCCAGCTATCGACAGGTGGCCAGCGCTCTCAACGCAGCCGGCATCCCCACCGCGCAGGGTGGCCGCGAGTGGTGGGCCTCAACGGTGCGGGCCATCGCTGCGCGCGACTGAGCCCCAAACGCACGAATCCCGCCCACCCTCTCATCGTGCGAGAGGGTGGGCGGTAGGCCAACTGGTGAGCCAAACCTGCGACGGACGCACGAATGGTAGGATTGAGGCAAGAAAAAGCGCCCCGGCGACGGCTGGAACCGCCCCGGGGCTTTGGCCGAAACGCTAGGAGGTTTCGACATGGAAGAACGTACCAGCGCCACGTGGATTACCGCGTGCCCCGACCCCGAATCATGGACGCGCTACTTGATGCAGCGCGTGGTTGTCACGGAGCAGGATTGCTGGCAGTGGTCGGCGCGGCTGGATCGTTACGGCTACGGCAGGTTCAAGTTCCGAGCACCACACGGATGGAGATCCACATCTGCCCACCGCGCCGCGTGGCTAGCCATGCGTGGACCCATCCCACTCCCGTTGGTGCCGGACCATCTTTGCAGGAACCGTGCCTGCATCAACCCTGCGCACATGGAACTCGTCACGACCCGCGAGAACACGCAACGTGCCAGGCTGGCTGGGCGCGTTGGTCGAAGGCCAGGAGACCCGGAGACGTTTGCATGTCACACGCACGGGCGGACTAATGGCTACTTGCACACCATGAAGAACGGGCGGCCCAGGTGGGTTTGCCGCACATGCGCCAAGGATCGTAGGGATCGCTGGCGCAGGCGATCCTGAAATGCAGAAGCGCCCCCGCCCAGCCGGTGGGCTGAGCGGGGGTCGGGGTGCGTGGGGTCACCACACGAGTTCGGGGGTGCTCCTCGGCGGTGCGTCGGATGAGGTCGACGTAGGGCGCCGATGCGGAGTCAGGCGACACGGCGAGCGGCTTTCCCCACGGGCTCGCTTGGTGGCTGATCTTGCAGAAGTGGGCGCCGTCCTCGGCTTGCTGCCCCGCGTCGTGGAAGAAGCCCGCCGACTCCCAGCCGGTGCGCGGCCCGTTGGCCCACACCATCGACATGCCGGGGTCAATGCGGGGTTCGATGCCGTCACGGATCGCGGCGAGTTGCGTCACGTACATTTCGGCGCACCACGCCTGAACGGGGTGGCCGGCGTCCGGCGACGGGAACCCTGCCCCTGCAGCCGCGAAAGCCTACGCCGCCACCATCTACCGGGGCGCACGCATCGACGGCCAAGCCGCCGCCTGGACGACCCTCACCGAACGCTCCTGAGGGTCAGGGAGCGGGGGTCGTCTTGTTCGGGGTAGTCAGTAGGGTC
>CAYUWV010000373.1:0-2031 GCA_964448385.1 uncultured Propionibacteriaceae bacterium
CTACGACCATGCCGAGGCCACCGCAAACGGGCACCACACCCCGCACGACCTGCGGCAGGCGCACAGCTGGCACGTGCGCTTCCTTGAGACCGGATCGATGCTGCCGTCCTGACCCTCGTCGCTGAGACCGAACGGCCCCGGTTGCGCTCATGCGCTGCCGGGGCTGTCGGCTTGACAGGGCGAGAAACACCCGCGCGGTTTCGCCACCCCACCGACTCCGCGGCGCCGTGGCCGCGCCGTCGAGTGCCCACGCGTTGATCTGTGCAGCTAATGGCACCCGCTCCGGGGCGGACGATTGCTTCGCGTGGGTGCATGCAGCTTATGGACGCTCGGAGCGGCTGCATTAGCTGCGCAAACCCACACGGGGTCTGACGGGCGCCGTGCCGCCCAGCCAATAGCTGCCTTAACCCACGGGAACCGGACTGGCAAGGACTCGGGAGGGGCTGACCTCACGCCAGGTCGAGCAGCAACTCCCGCAGCTGCGCCGGGGTGTCCACCAAGGCCGTCGGCTCGGCGGCCAACAGCTCGGCGCGCTCACCGGCCCCCCAAGTGACGGCGATCGATGCCATCCCGGCGGCCTTCGCGGCTTCCACGTCGACCACGGCGTCCCCCACGTACACCGCCCGAGCGGGGTCGCCGCCCAGCCGCGACACCGCGAGCAGCAACGGTTCCGGATCCGGCTTGTGGTCGACGGTGTCCTCCATCGTGATCAGTACCGCCACCGTGGCTCCGATCAGCTCCAGGGCCTGGGCGGTGGAGGCTGCCCGCTTCGACGTGGCGACGGCTGTGCGGATCCCGTTTCGTTCGAGCTCGTCGAGCAGCTCGTTCATCCCCGGGAACCGCTTGACATAGGCAGGCGCGTTCACGACGTTGAACTCGAGGTACGAAGCCAGCAGCTCGGTGGCGTGGTCGGGGTGCCGCTCGGCCAGGGTGTCGACCAGAGGCCGTCCGATCCAGTCGCGGGCGCGCACCGGATCCAGCGGCTCACCCAAGACGGAATTCACTGCATGCGTGTAGGACGCAATAATGAGTCCGATAGTGTCAGCCACCGTCCCATCCAAGTCGAACACGACAACGGGCCAGGGAGCAGGGGTCACTGCGTCAGCTTACGGATCCAAGAGGGAATCATGACCATGACGACGCTGAGCAAGAAGCGGGGCCGCCGGCCGGGCCACGTCGACACCAAGCAGTCGATCCTCGACGCTGCGCTCACGCTGTTCTCGCAACACGGCTACGACAAGGTGTCTCTGCGCGCGGTGGCGCGCGAGGCGGGCGTCGACCCAGCGCTGATTCACCACTACTTCGATGGCAAGGGCGACCTGTTCACCCAGTCGGTGCTCGACCTCGAGGTGCATCCCGACGAACTGCTCCACTTCGTGCTCGACGGTCCGCGGGAATTCATCGGCGAGCGGGTCATGCAGGCCTTCGTCGAAGCGTGGAACCAGCCGGGAGCAGCGGAACGCTTCACGGCCATGTTGCGGGCTGCCGCCGTCGAGGGGAACGCCGACCGGCCCTTCACCGAGTTCCTGTCCAAGGAAGTGCTGATCAAGATCGCCGAACACGCCGGGCACCCGGACGCCGCCGAGCGTGCGGCGCTGGCGGTGGCGGTCATCGTCGGGTTGGTGATGGGACGCTCCGTGCTCCGACTCCCCGGGTTGGTGGAACTTTCCGACGACGACCTGGTGCGGGCCGTGGGCGCACACGTCCAGTGGCTGATGGTTGAAGACCGGACGTAGGGTGGGGCTCCAGCGCGCGGGGGAGGTGGCATGAGCGGCGAGGCACCACGGGAAGGGTCACGGTTCACTGACGCCCCGCCCGGCGAGACTGAAGCCGCTGACGCCCTGCCGGACGACACGCAGCCCGGAGAGACCCAGGCCACCCGCAGCCTGGCCGCCCACAGCGCGACCGCCGAGAGCCTGCCCACCGGGACCCTGCCCACCGGGACCCTGCCCACCGGGACCCTGCCGGACGACACGCAGCCCGGCGACACGCAGCCCCTGCCCGTCATCGCCACCTGGACCGACCCGGCCG
>CAYUWV010000374.1:0-2024 GCA_964448385.1 uncultured Propionibacteriaceae bacterium
CGCAGATCGGCGGGATGTACGAGGGCGACATGTCCCGCAAGCGCACCCTGGTCGACTTCGGCTTCCGGCTGCCGTCCGCCACCGACAACCGCCCGTTGCGCTTCGAGGAGTTCGTCGACCGGATCGGGCAGACGGTGTACCTGTCCGCCACCCCCGGACCGTACGAACTGGCCCGCTCGGACGGCTACGTGGAGCAACTGATCCGGCCCACCGGACTGGTCGATCCCGAGGTCATCCTGAAGCCCACCAAGGGCCAGATCGATGACCTGATGGGGGAGATCCGCGAACGGACGCAGCGCAACGAACGCGTCCTGGTGACCACGCTGACCAAGAAGATGGCCGAGGACCTCACCGACTACCTGATGGAGAACGGGGTTCGCACCCGCTATCTGCACTCTGAGGTGGACACGTTGCGCAGGATCGAGCTATTGCGAGAACTCAGGCTCGGCGAGTACGACGTCCTGGTCGGAATCAACCTCCTTCGGGAAGGCCTCGACCTCCCGGAGGTGAGCCTGGTCGCGATCCTCGATGCCGACAAGGAGGGTTTTCTCAGGAGCGCTCGCTCGCTGATCCAGACGATCGGCCGCGCGGCCCGCAACGTGGCAGGCCAGGTGCACATGTACGCCGACAAGATCACGCCGTCGATGGCGTCAGCGATCGACGAGACGAACCGGCGCCGCGCCAAGCAAGTGGCCTACAACGCCGAGCGCGGGGTGGACCCACAACCGCTCCGCAAGAAGATCGCCGACCTGACCGATCTGCTGGCACGGGAAGAGGCCGATTCGGCTGACCTGGTGCGGCGCGTCGGCGGACGGCGGCCAACGAGTCCGATGCCGATCGGGGCGGAGCCGGCCAGGAACCTGGCAGCACTTCCGGCCAGCGAACTCGCCGGCCTGGTGCACGAATTGACCGACCAGATGCACACTGCGGCGGCGGAATTGCAGTTCGAATTGGCGGCGAGGCTCCGCGACGAAGTGGTCGACATCAAGAAGACCCTGCGCCAACTGCTCGAAGCGACCAAGTAGCAAACTGGCTCCCAGTTGGCCGTGGCTGTCACAATCGGGGGGACACTATGGTCGCCGCAAGACTTCGTCGACCAGCTGATGCCTTCAGGAGGCCCCCTCGATGCACGTGACAACCGAAGTGTGGCTGATCACGATTGCTGTGATGACCGCCGTCCTCGCCGTCGACATCTTCGTCATCGGACGCAGGCCGCACGAGCCGTCGATGAAGGAGGCCGGCATTGCGATCGGGGTGTTCTCCAGCCTGGCAGTGCTGTTCGGCCTGGGCGTCTGGTACATCTCCGGTCCTCGCTATGCGGCGGAGTTCTTCGCCGGGTGGTTGACCGAATACAGCCTGTCGATCGACAACCTCTTCATCTTCGTCATCATCATGGCGAACCTCAGGGTGCCGCGGAAGCTGCAGCAGTTCGCCCTGATGGTGGGCATCGTGCTCGCCCTGATCTTCCGTGGCGTTTTCATCGCGCTGGGCGCTGCGGCCATTGAACGGTTCAGCTGGATCTTCTTCGTTTTCGGCGCCTTCCTCATCTGGACGGCAGCGAAGCTGTACATCGACTACCGGCGCCCCGAGCACGACGAAGCGGAAAAGGTCGAGAACGCGGTCATGCGCTGGATCAAGCGCGTGTTGCCCTCAACGCCGGAGTTCCACGGCACCCGGCTCACCATCGTCGAGGACGGCCAGCGACTCGTCACACCGATGTTCTTCGTGATCGTGGCGCTGGGGAGCACCGACCTGCTGTTCGCGCTGGACTCGATCCCTGCCATCTACGGTCTCACCCAGGAGCCCTACCTCGTCTTCACCGCCAACGTCTTCGCGCTGATGGGGCTTCGACAGCTCTACTTCCTGATCGGCGGGCTGCTGCAACGGCTCGTCTACCTCTCGGTCGGGCTGTCGATCATCCTCGCCTTCATCGGGGTCAAGCTGGTGCTGCACGCGATGCACGAGTACCACCTCGACGAGATGCTCGGCTTCGACGGCGAGATCCCGATCTGGGTGTCGTTGAC
>CAYUWV010000375.1:0-2021 GCA_964448385.1 uncultured Propionibacteriaceae bacterium
TGGGCTACCCGAACAAGCTGATCTTCGACGAGACCTACTACGCCAAGGACGCCTACACCCTGTGGAAGTTCGGGTACGAGCGGGAGTGGCCCAAGGACACCGCGGATCCCTCCATCGTCGCCGGCCTGCCCGACGTGTTTCTCCAGGGAGCCGAGTTCGCCGTGCATCCGCCGGTCGGCAAGTGGCTCATCGGGTGGGGCGAGCACCTGTTCGGCATGAACTCGTTCGGCTGGCGGTTCATGCCGCTGGTGTTCGGCACCTTGCTGGTCTTCATCACCATCCGGCTGGCCAGGCGGCTGTCCCGCTCGACCCTGATCGGGGCCACCGCCGGGCTGCTGCTCACCTTCGACGGCCTCGCGTTCTCGATGTCGCGGATTGCCTTGTTGGACATCTTCCAGGCCTTCTTCCTGGTGTTGGCCGTCTCAGCCGCCGTGGCCGACCGCGACTTCTACCGCCACCGACTGGCCGATCGCCTCGAGGCCAGCGGCGAACGCGACTTCGACGGCCGCTTCGGCCCGGTCATCTGGTGGCGTCCGTGGCGCCTCCTGGCTGGCGTGGCGTTCGGCCTCGCGCTGGGCACGAAGTGGAATTCGGTGTTCGTGCTCGCTGCGCTGGGGATCCTCAGCGTGCTGTGGGACGTCGGCGCCCGCCGTCTGGCTGGCGCCGGCTGGCGCAGTTGGCTGGCGCTGGTGGTGGACGGCATTCCCGCGTTCGTCCGCATGGTGGTGGTGGCGGGGCTGGTTTACCTCTCCACGTGGACGGGCTGGCTGCTCAGCTCCGGGGGCTACGACCGGCAATGGGGCGCGGAGAACCCCGACAGCAGCTGGACCCGCTTCCTGGGCGAGGGTTGGGCCTCACTGCTCAAGCTTCACCAGGACATCCTCGCCTTCCACACCGGTGACTACATTCGCAACGCCACCCACCCTTACGACGCCCATCCGATCGGGTGGCTGGTCATGGCCCGTCCGATCGCCCTGGATTCGGTCAACAAGATCCTGCCCGGGGTGGACGGCTGTACCGCCGTCGACCCGGAGTACTGCACCCGGGTGATGATCGCCATGGGCACGCCGATCCTGTGGTGGATGGCGGTCGTGGCCCTCGTGGTCGCCGTGATCTGGTGGATCGGTGGACGGGACTGGCGCTTCGGAGTGCCGGTCGTGGCGGCCCTGGCGACCTACCTGCCGTGGTTCGCCTCGGCCGACCGTCCGGTCTTCTTCTTCTATGCGATCACGATCGTGCCCTTCACCGCGATCGCCCTGGCCATGGTGCTCGGCCTGATCCTTGGCCCAGCCAAGGGGCGTCACCGCAGACGCGGCGGGATCATCGCCGGCGTGGCCGTGGCGTTGGTGGTCATGAACTTCGCCTACATCTATCCGCTGCTGACCGGCGGGATCCTCTACTACCAGGACTGGCTCTCGCGGATGTGGCTGCGTAGCTGGATCTGAGGGCTCGTCGCGGGCATCTCATCACGACGTGGCCAGGGACCGTGCGCTGCGGTGAGCCCTAGAGTGCAGGGCTGTCGGCGAAGGGGACTGAAATGGCACTGTGGACGCTGCATGGGAACGGCACACTCCAGGAGGGTGCCGTCGTCGCTCCTGACGAGCGATTGACCTGGGGCAAGACCATCGGGCTCGGCGCCCAGCACGTCGTGGCGATGTTCGGGGCCACGTTCGTCTTCCCGCTGCTGATGGGCCTGAACCCGCAACTCGCCGTCATGATGTCGGGGATCGCGACGCTGGTGTTCCTGCTGGTGGTGAAGGGGCGGGTGCCGTCCTACCTGGGTTCCTCGGCCTCGTTCGTCGGGGTGGCCACCGCGATCTACGGGGCCGGCGGCAACCCGGCCGACGTCACCGGCGCGATGCTGTGGGTCGGCGTGC
This sequence comes from uncultured Propionibacteriaceae bacterium, assembly GCA_964448385.1. Classification (GTDB taxonomy): domain Bacteria; phylum Actinomycetota; class Actinomycetes; order Propionibacteriales; family Propionibacteriaceae; genus Propionicimonas. The sequence goes on from CAYUWV010000375.1 coordinate 1,878, forward strand.
TGCTGTTCATGGTGGGCCTGATCATCCACTTCGCCGGTTCCCGCGTGATCCACCGGGTGCTGCCGCCGGTCGTCACCGGTGCGGTCGTGATGCTGATCGGCTTCAACCTGGCGCCCGTGGTGGCCGGCACCTACTGGCCGCAGG
>CAYUWV010000376.1:0-2019 GCA_964448385.1 uncultured Propionibacteriaceae bacterium
CGTCGTCGATCCTGGCCAGGTATTCCGGCGGGATCACCACGCCCGTCGCCGCGACGTTCTCGACGACCTGCTTGGGACGGGACGCGCCGATGATCGCGCAGCCGAGGTTCGGGTTCTGCAGCACCCACGCCACCGCCAACTGGGCCATGGTGAGATCCAGCTCCTCGGCGATCGGACGCAGCCGCTGCACCCGCTCGATCACGTCGTCGTTCATCAACCGCTGGATCATGGCCGCCCCACCCTTGTTGTCCGTGGCGCGCGTGTTCTTCGGCAGCGGCTGCCCGGGCAGGTACTTGCCGGTCAACACGCCCTGGGCGACCGGCGACCAGACGATCTGCGAAACCCCGAGCTCGACGCAGGTGGGCACCACCCACTCCTCGATGACCCGCCACAGCATCGAATACTGCGGCTGGTTCGAGATCAGCTGGAACCCCAGGTCCTTCGCCATGCCGTGGGCGGTGCGGATCTGGTTCGCGTCCCACTCGCTGACGCCGATGTAGAGCGCCTTGCCCTGCCGAACCACGTCGGCGAAGGCCTGCATGGTCTCTTCGAGCGGGGTCTCGTGGTCGTAGCGGTGAGCCTGGTACAGGTCGACGTAGTCCGTCCTCAGCCGCTTCAACGAGCCGTTGATCGACTCCATGATGTGCTTGCGGGAGAGTCCGCAGTCGTTGTGGCCCAGCGGGCCGGTCGGCCAGTAGACCTTCGTGAAGATCTCGATGGATTCGCGGCGCTCGCCGGCCAGGGCCTTGCCGAGGACCTTCTCGGCGACGGTGTTGGCGTAGACGTCCGCGGTGTCGAAGCTCGTGATCCCTACCTCCAGGGCGGTCTCGACGCAGCGCGTCGCGACCTCGTTCTCGACCTGTGAGCCGTGGGTCAGCCAGTTGCCGTAGCAGATCTCGGACACCTTGAGCCCGGAATTGCCGAGATAGCGGAACTTCATGGACTTTCCTCCTGACGATGCTTCGATCCCCCGACCCTACCGCCGAAACGCGGGCGCTTGACATCGTCAACTCCCGGTCAGACCATGGTCAGGATTTGAACCATCAAATGGGTCAGGAGCCCACGATGACCTCACCCCCGTCGACCTCGTCCCCGTCGCTGCCGACCGGCAAGCCAACGCTGGTGAGCCTCGCCCAGGAGCTGGGCGTCTCCCGGCAGACGGTCTCCAACGTGGTCAACAAGCCGCACGTGGTGCACCCCGCGACGCGCGCGCGGGTGCAGGCGGCGATTGAGCGCACGGGCTACCGTCCCTCAGCGGTCGGACGCGCCCTGCGCACCCGCCGCACCATGAACATCGGCTACCACATGTACCCGCTGCACGACGGAATCCGCGAGTCCGTCATGGATCAGTTCCTGCACCACCTCACCGTCTCGGCCCAGGATCACGGCTACCGCATCACGCTGCTCCCCACCGCCGAAGGTGCCCATGGCGACCAGTTGGCGAACCTTGACCAACTGCGGCAGTCCTCGACGATCGACGCGGCCGTCCTCGTCAACGTCGTGCACAAAGACCCGCGCCTGTGCCGTCCGGCTCCGCCCGGGCTCCACCTGGTCTCGTTCGGGCGGCCGTGGGGGATCGCCGAACCGCTGCATCCGTGGGTGGACGTGGACGGCGCCGCGGGGACGGAGGCAGCGACGCGGCACTTCCGCGAGCAGGGCCACACCCGAATCGGGTTCATCGGCGAGACCTCCGACCGGTGTGTCAGCGACGACCGGCGGGAAGGCTGGCGACGGGGCATGGTGGGTCTGCCGGGCGACCACCAGCACTGGCAACTGATCGCGGACGAAGGGGCCAGGGACGGGGCTCTCGCCGCTGAGGAGCTGCTGCGACGAGGCGTTAGCGCGTTCGTCTGCAACACCGACTCCCTGGCCCTGGGAGCCTTCCACGTGCTGCGATCCAGGGGCGACCTGACCGGGCAGGAAGTCCCGGTGATCGGTTTCGACAACACCCCGGTCGCCCAAGCGCTGGGCATGTCAAGCGTCTCGCAGCCCCTGCAAGCCACGGCCGACCAGGTGGTC
>CAYUWV010000377.1:0-2009 GCA_964448385.1 uncultured Propionibacteriaceae bacterium
TCGCTGGCCACCATGAGCGTGCCGTGCATCGGCTACGGGATCCGCTACGAGTACGGAATCTTCCGGCAGACCTTCGTCGACGGACGCCAGGTCGAACAGCCCGACACCTGGCTCGCCCTCGGCGGGCCCTGGGAGTTCCCGCACCCGGAGGCCGCCGTCCAGGTGGACTTCGGTGGTTCGACCGAAAACTACACCGGGGCCGACGGCCGGGAACGCACCCGCTGGGTGCCGGGCTGGAACGTCCTGGGGATTCCGTACAACTACATGGTCCCCGGCTTCCGGAACGGGCGGGTGAACACCCTGCGGCTGTGGAGCGCCCAAGCGACCAAGGCCTTTGACCTCAGCATCTTCAACGCCGGCGACTACGCCGAGGCAGTCCGCGCGCAGACCTTCGCCGAGAACATCACCAAGGTGTTGTACCCCGAGGACTCCACGCCCCAGGGCAAGGAACTCCGCCTGCAGCAGCAGTACTTCTTCGTGGCCTGTTCGCTGCGCGACTTCATCGAGCAGGTGCTGGAACCAGACGTCGACCTGCACGACTTGCCGCAACGCATCATCTTCCAGCTCAACGACACCCACCCGGTGATTGCCGTTCCCGAACTGATGCGCCTGCTGGTGGACGAGCGCGATTTCGAGTGGGACGAAGCCTGGGAGATCACCAAGAAGTGCTTCGCCTACACCTGCCACACCCTGCTGCCCGAGGCGCTGGAGGTGTGGTCGGTCGATCTGCTGGGACGGTTGTTGCCGCGTCACCTGGAGATCATCTACCGCATCAACGACGACTTCCTCGAGGAGGTCCGCGCCGCCTACCCGAATGATGAGATGCGGGCGCGGCGCATGTCCATCATCGCCGACTACCCCGATCGGGCAGTGCGGATGGCCTACCTGGCCACCGTCGCCGGGTGGAAGGTCAACGGCGTCGCCGAGCTGCACTCCCAGCTGCTGCGGGACAAGGTGCTGCCGGACTTCTCCGAGCACTGGCCGGAGAAGTTCACCAACGTCACGAACGGGGTCACGCCGCGACGGTTCGTCCGGATGGCCAACCCTGCGCTGTCCGAGCTCATCACCGACGCGCTGGGCAGCGGGTGGGTCACCGAGTTGGAGCGGCTCGAGGAGTTGGAACCGTACGCCGAGGACGCCGACTTCCGCGAGGCCTTCGTCCAGGTGAAGCAGCGCAACAAGACCCGCTTGGCCAACCTGCTGCGGGCTCGCGACGGGATCGAACTGCCCGACAACCACCTGCTCGACGTGATGGTGAAGCGGCTGCACGAGTACAAGCGGCAGAGCCTCAAGATCCTGCACATCGTGACGCTCTACGAGCAGATCCTGTCGGGGAAGCTGGCGCCCGAAGACATCGTGCCTCGCACGGTCATCTTCGGCGCCAAGGCTGCCCCCGGCTACCGGATGGCGAAGGAAACGATCTTCCTGATCAACTCGGTGGCCCAGGTCATCAACTCCGACCCGCTCGTCAAGGGAGCACTCACGGTCGCGTTCCCCGCGAACTACAACGTCACGCTGGCCGAGAAGCTGATCCCGGCCGCCGACTTGTCCGAACAGATTTCGCTGGCCGGCAAGGAAGCCTCCGGGACGGGCAACATGAAGTTCGCCCTCAACGGCGCCCTCACCATCGGGACCGAAGACGGGGCCAACGTCGAAATCCGGCGACTGGTGGGCAACGACCACTTCTTCCTGTTCGGGATGCTCGAGCCAGAAGTCGCTGAACTGCAGTCCCAGGGTTACCGTCCGCACGAGTACTACGAGTCGAACCCGCAACTCAAGGCCACGTTGGACCTGATCGCGTCGGGGCACTTCTCCGGCGGGGACCGCGGCGTCTTCGAACCACTGGTCTCGAACCTGCTCTACGACGACCGGTTCATGGCGCTGGCCGACTACGAGTCCTACTTGGAGGCCCAGGGACGGGTCGAGGCGTACTACGCCGACCAGGACGCCTGGGCGCGCTCGGCGGTCCTGAACGTGGCTCGCAGTGGCTACTTCTCCTCCGACCGCTC
>CAYUWV010000378.1:0-2008 GCA_964448385.1 uncultured Propionibacteriaceae bacterium
AATCTTCACGTCTCGTACGACGACATGCGGTCCGAATCCGTCAACCTCCGCCGCGCGAAGGACGATATCCACAACCAGCTGAATCAGCTGGCTCAGCGGATCTCCAACCTGGTCTCAACCGGATTCGTCACCGACAGCGCCTCGGTGAAGTTCGACGAGAACTACCGACAGTTCACCCAGGCCACGACGAACGCCGTCGCGGCGCTCGAGGACATCGCTGCGAACCTCGACAACACGGCGCGCGTCCTGCAGGAGACCGATCAGCAACTGGCGCGTTGAGCTTCTGTTGACGTGAGAACCTGCGGTGTCGGTCTCGGACTCAGGCATCGCAGGTTCTCGCCGCCTGTGCCGCCAATCCGGTGCCGGCCAGAAGGGTGGCCGATTCGTTGGTCCAGTTGGTTCGGCTTCGCATGATGCGAGTCCGCGGCTGGCGTCATGGCCGATCCCGTGGCTGGGCAGTGATATGAAAGTGACCGTGGTCGGAGGGAGTAGCGATGCCATGTGAGAAGTGCGGGTACACGCCCAAGCCGGCGGCGTTGAGTTGCCCGCGGTGCGGCGCCGCTCTCGTTTCGGCCCCTCCGTTGCCGGCGATGAACAGTGACGCCGGTGGCTGGTCAGCCGCGGGCGCGATGCCGGCCGCCGAGCCGCTGGACGACCGGACGATCGTCCGTCCCAACGTGGCGAGTCCGCAGCCAGTCGTCGCCGAACTCGCGCCCGATCCCTACCCCGCGGAGCAGAATCTGCACTATTACGCTCCGTCCCACTCTGGGGCGGACGCTGACCCGTGGCCCGCGTTCGCACCCGTCGACGTGCCGCTCCCGGCGCAGGTGCCTGCGACGCTTGGCACCGCTGTCGCACCGGCCACCCAGCGATGGCTGGATCAGGCTGGTGGTGATCCCCGGTACCTTCCGACGGCTACCCTCGGCGTCCGCTTCGGGGCACACCTGCTGGACGTCCTCGTGGTCTCGGGTGTGATGGTAGGGGTGCTGGTCGGGGGATTCCTCGTCGGCTGGCTGGTCGCGACGATCACCTCCGGAGTCGCCTACATGGTGCTGCTGTTCATCATCTATGCCGCCTACTTGGTGCTTCCGACGCTCTACTACGTGTGGGGCTGGGGCAACGGTCAGACCATAGGGAAGCGTGCCATGGGGCTAGCCGTGATTGATGTCAACACCGGGGGGCCCATCGGCCCCGGCCGGGCCTTCGCCAGGGTCCTCATGCTGAGCGTCATGGCGCTGCCGCTCTACCTGGGTTTCCTGAGTCTGCTCTCCGAAGAGCGTCGGGGCTGGCACGACACCGCCGTCAACTCGCGGGTCGTCCGGCTGCCCGCTGCCTACCGGTAGTCCGGCTCCCGCTTCTTGACCGCCCTGATCACCAGGTACGTCACCGGCAGCAGCACAACCTCGACGCTCACCTTGTAGATCCACCCGACCGCGGTGTAGTTCAGCAGGGTCCCCCACGGGATCGATTCGCCGCCGAAGACCGTCCCCCAGGGCCCGAACGCGATCATGCAGAAGACCAGGGTGTCGGCGAACTCGCCGACCAGGGTCGAGGTGATCAGCCGGACCCACAGCCGTCCGGTTCCCCAGCGCCGCTTGATCGCCACGAGCACGTAAGCGTTCAGCAACTGCCCGGCGAGGTAGCCCAGCAGGCTGGCGACCACGATCCGGGGAACAAAGCCGAGGACGGCGTGCCAGGCGTCCTGCAGCGGCCAGTCCGTCGAGGCGGGCGCGAGGTCGACGACCAGGAACGTCAGCGACATCAGAGCGGCCAGCACGAAGCCGGTGATGATGGCGCGGTTGGCCATCGCCAACCCGTACACCTCAGCCAGGATGTCACCCAGGATGTAGGTCAGCGGGAACAGGAAAGCCCCACCGTCGGTGATGATCGGCAACACCGGGAAGCCGCCGATCTCCACAGGCGGCCCGAAGGCGATGAGCTTGGTGGCTCCGATGTTCGAGATCAGCAACAGCCCGCAGAAGGCGGCCAGGATCAGGTCGTAATTCCC
>CAYUWV010000379.1:0-2007 GCA_964448385.1 uncultured Propionibacteriaceae bacterium
CCCCTACCCGACTCTGCGCGTGCTACAGCGGGCGCAAGGTCACCCACGAGGCGCATTTAGGTTTGTTACGCCCCTGCTGGTTGGTCTGATGGGCGCTGGGACACGGTGTGATCTCTGGACTCTGAGAGGCCGCTGGCGGGGGCGCTTCGATGAGGGCGGTGTCCCTGTTTGGGAACTTGGAGCTCGTGATGGGACTCCTGCTTTGAGAATGTCTGGGCTATGCCGGCGCCGATTCGAGGCAACCGATTCGGACTTGAGGAAGGGTTGCTGGGTATGGGATGGACGTTGGGGATTGATTTGGCCTGCCGGGCGGCGCATGTGGCGTCGCTGGCCGGGCCGGACGGGACGCTGGTGTGGCAGGGGCGGAGGTTCTTCACCCGCCCGGCCGACTTGGCGAAGTTGTGGCGGGATGTCGACTGCGACCCGGCCGAGTTGACGGTGGTGATGGAGCCCACCCGGAACGCGTGGGTGCCCTTAGCCGCCTGGTTCCGCCGTCGCGGCGTGAAGGTGGTGCTGGTGCCGACGACCCAGTCGGCGGACCTGCGGGCCTACTACTCCAAGCACACCAAGAACGACCGGCTCGACTCGGCGATCCTGGCGAGGCTGCCGTTGCTGCACCCCGAGGGGCTGCGTGAGTATGTCGGGGACGGGCCGGCCGACCCGCTGCGCCGGGCGGTGAAGCAACGCTCCTCGACCGCGAAACGGCGTGCGGCCGTCTTCAACCGGCTCGATGCCCAGCTCGAACTCCTCGGCCCCGCCTGGTACGACGCGCTCGGCACCGACTACGGCAAAACGGCGCTGCACCTCCTGGCCCGCTACGCCGACCCGAACGCGGTGATCCGGCTCGGACAAGCACGGTTGGCACGCTTCCTGCACCGCTACTCCCGCGGCCACTGGCACGACGCCAAAGCCGGCGAGCTCATCGCCGCGGCCAAACAGACCCTCCAGCTGTGGGACGGCGACGGCATGGACTTCGCCGCCCTGGCCGCCGACATCGCCGTCGAGGCCGAACAGGCCCAAGTACTCACCGCACAACTGGCCGACCTCGACGAGCGGATCGCGCACCTGTACGCCGAAGCCGACCCGGCCGGGATCATCCGTTCCGCACCCGGCGTCGGACCAGTCATCGCCGGGGTCATCGCCGGACGGCTCGGCGACCCACACCGGTTCAGCAGCCTCGCCGCGATCCGTGCCTACTCCGGGCTCGTGCCGAAGGTCAGCCAGTCCGGCAAGAGCGACCACACCGCCGGGCTGACCAAGGCCGGGGACCACCTGCTACGGGAGTCGCTGTGGCTGGCCGCCGAACAGGCCCGCAAGTTCGACCCCCAACTGGCCGCCAAATACGTCCGGTTAAGGAACGCCGAACGGCACCACGACTCGGCGATCTGTCACATCGCCACCATCCTGCTCACCCGGATCGCGACCTGCTGGCGCACCGGCCAGCCCTACCAGATCCGCGACATCGACGGCACCCCACTCACCCCCGCCCAGGGCAAGAAGACCATCCAGGAACACCACCAGATCGCCCGCAAACCCGGCAAGAAAGCCACCAACCGGACCTACTACCGAGCCACCAAGAAAGCGGCGGGTCAGGAGCCTCAGGAGTCGCCACGCGCTCCAACATCCCAACCCGCCACCACCAAGCCTACGAGCCCCAAAGCAGCTTGACTTTCCTTAGGAACTCAGAGTCGGTTGGGAGGGGCGCAGAGTAACCCAAGGGGCGCAGAGTCACCCACACTGAGGGGGCAGAGTCGGTGGGGAGTGGCCGCGGCCTGGGGGAGAGACACGTCCGGGGTGGGGGCGGGGACGTCCACGGTGGCAAGGTGTCCCGCGGGTAGCGTGAGGGGGTGATCAACCGCCGCTGCTCCCGCGCGACCTGCTCGGAGGCCGCAGTGGCGACGTTGACCTACGTCTACGCGGACTCCACGGCGGTCTTGGGGCCTCTCGCGCTACGCGCAGAACCGGGCTGTTACGACTTGTGCCGCGGGCATTCGGCCAGTCTGAGCG
>CAYUWV010000380.1:0-1997 GCA_964448385.1 uncultured Propionibacteriaceae bacterium
CCCCGGCCGCGACCTCCCCTCGGCGGCCCTCCACCGGGCGCGGACAGTGACCCGGCGCGCCGAACGCCGGGTGCTGACCATGGCCGAGACCCACCCCGTCCGCCCGGAGCTGATCAAGTACCTGAACCGGCTCTCCGACACCCTGTACGCGCTGGCCCGCCTCGCCGAACACCACCATGATCTCGCCACGATCGAGCACGTGGTGCGCCAGGCCGTCGGCCGGGCGCTCGGCGGCGTAGCGGCGTCCGGTTCGCTGCAGGCCTATGACCTGGCCGCTGTGAAGGTGATGGCCGAGGCCGCCGAGGCGAAGGCTGCCGAGCTCGGCGTCCCGATCGTCTTTGCCGGGGTGGACGCCGGCGGCCACTTGATGTTGCTGCACCGGATGGCCGATTCGTTGTTGGGCAGCATCGACATCGCGATCGACAAAGCTTTCACAGCGGCGGCCTTCAAGCTGCCCACCGCCGCCCTGAAGGACCTGTCCACCCCGACCGGCGCACTGCACGGCATCCAGAACTCCAACCACGGCCGGGTGGTCGTCTTTGGGGGCGGCCTGCCGGTTTTCATCGATGGTCGGATCGTCGGCGGCGTCGGGGTCTCCGGCGGAACCGTGGACGAGGACGTCCGCATCGTCACGTACGCACTTTCCACAGCCCAGGAGGCGAGATAGCCATGAGCACCATCAGCCCGGAGACGGTCCGCAAGGTCGTCGCTGAAGTATTCCGCGAGGTCATCGGACGCAGCGGCGGTATCCCGGCGAGCGACGGCGTCTTCCCCGACATGGACTCAGCCATCACCGCGGCGGACGCCGCCTGGCGGGCGTACCTCAATTGCTCCATGAAAGACCGTGCCCGCTTCGTCAAGGCGATCCGTGATGTGGCGCTGGTTCCCGAGCACCTCGAGTACATGGCACGCAGCGCGGTCGAAGAGACCGGAATGGGCAACGTGCCCGACAAGATCGCCAAGAATCGGGCCGCGGCCGAACTCACCCCCGGCACCGAGGACCTGATCACCGAGGCGTGGTCGGGCGATGACGGCCTCACCACCATCGAGATCTCCCCGTTCGGGGTGATCGGCGCGATCACCCCCACCACCAACCCGACGGAGACGGTCATCAACAACGGCATCGGGATGCTGGCCGCGGGCAACTCCGTCGTGTTCAGCCCGCACCCGCGGGCCACGAAGATCACCCATTGGCTGATCCGTGAGATCAACCGGGCGCTGGCCGAGGTCGGCGCGCCGCCGAACCTGGTGGTGACGGTGGCTGAGCCCTCGATCGAGAACACCAACGCGATGATGTCCCACAAGCTGGTGCGGCTGTTGGTCGCCACCGGCGGCCCTGCGATCGTCAAGGCCGTGCTGTCCAGCGGCAAGAAGGCGATCGGCGCGGGTGCGGGCAACCCGCCGGCGCTGGTCGATTCGACCGCGAACATCGAGAAGGCGGCGAAAGACATCGTCGACGGCGCGAGCTTCGACAACAACCTGCCGTGCACGTCGGAGAAGGAGGTGCTCGCCGTCGCGAGCATCGCTGACCTGCTGAAGTTCGAGATGGTCAAGAACGGGGCCTACGAACTCCGCGACCCGGCACTGGTCGCCAAGCTCGAGGCGCTGGTGGTCAACGGCCGCCACGCCACCACCGACTGGATCGGCAAGGACGCCCCCCTGCTGCTCGAGGCCATCGGCGTCGCGGCTCCCGTCGGCACCCGGCTGATCATCGCCGAAGTGCCGTTCGACCACCCGTTCGTGCGGGTGGAGCTGATGATGCCGATCCTGCCGATCGTCCGGGTGAAGGATGTCGACGAGGGCATGGACCTGGCCGTGATCGCCGAACACGGGAACCGGCACACCGCGATCATGCACTCCGCGGACGTGAACGCCCTGACCCGGATGGCCAAGCGGATCCAGACCACGATCTTCGTCAAGAACGGACCGTCCTATGCCGGCATCGGGATCGGCGGCGAGGGCTACGGCACCTTCACGATCGCCGGCCCCACCGGCGA
>CAYUWV010000381.1:0-1986 GCA_964448385.1 uncultured Propionibacteriaceae bacterium
CCAAATACGAAACACCCAAAATGACGATCAGAAACCAATAACTCATCGTCAGCCCTTCTTGAAATAGTCGGGGTTGTTGGCCATGTACAGAAAGAACTGTTCGTAGGAGGTGAGTCGAGAGATCCGGTCCAAGCCATTGCGGTCGGCGGCCAACCTGATGATTTCGTCGTAGACGTCCACCAGGATGGTGTCGTCGTAGTCGGCCTTTTCGGGGACGCCCATGAGGACGATCATCCGCAGCCCCTCGTCGCCGGCCGCCCGGGGGATCACGCCGACCGCGAGGATGACGCGGGTGGCACCGCCGGACAGCGTGGTGTGAGGGAAGGCGATCTGGGGATCCAGCGCCATCGTGGCGCGCTGTTCGCGTTCGACCAGCCGAGCCCGGAACTCCTCGTCCACCAAGCCGAGGAAGATGAGGCGGTCGATCATCGTGTCTAGGTTCTGCCGGTATTCCCGGTCGGGATCGAGGGTGATGAACCGCTCCCGGTCAATCAGCGACGCCAGCAGCGAGCGCGAGCCGGCCCCCAGCGGGATGCTGGCCTGGCGGTCGAAGCGGAGCCGGTTGATGTGTCCGAGCAGTTCGTCCCGGTCGAACACCTCAGCGAGTCGGATCACGGCCGACGTCGTGGTCAGCGGCTCGATTGTCGTGGTGACGACAAGGTCGAACGTGTCCAGGGTCTCCGGGAAGGCCTCGTCGAGCGAGAGCAGCGTGTACTGGGTCGACTCGGCCATGATCTTGGCGAGTTGGAGTTGGACCAGGCGCGCCGAGACGCGTCCGACCGGGGTGACGACAGCCACCCGGTACGCCGGGGTGCTGGAGGTTCGCCGCTCCTCCAGGAAGACCTGGAAGTAGCTGGCGATGAAGCCGAGCTCGTCCTCGTTCATCTTGAGGCCAAACTCTCGCTCGATGAGCCGGGAGGCGATCGTCGCCATTCGGTAGGCCACCGGGTACGCCGAGCGCAGGTCGGCCGGCGCCCGGTCTGGCGCCCTCACCCGGTAGCGCAGCCGGTTGACCATGAAGGTGAGGTGGTGGACGAACTCCTTGAGCATGGCCGTGGGCGGGATGCGCACGTCCATCTCGGCCGAGATCTCGTCCAGGATCAGTTGCACCAGCTCGCTGATCTCCTCGGATGCGGGGAACCGGGCTAGGCGCCGATCGTCGTGTGGGGTGTGCATTCCCGCCACCGGCAACGCGAGGAAGACCGCCTCAGCCGGGTGCAGGGGAACCTGGATCAGGTCGGCGACCCCGTCGGCTACCTGTTGCCCAAACTCGTGCGCCGGCAGGTTCTTCACGCGGTCGTACTCCGCCGGCAAGCTGGTCAGGGCATGACCGGTGAGAACCCGATCGAGCAGGACGGTGTACCAGCGACGCGACTCCTCGGCAGCACTCGCCCCGAGCTGGAAGTCGGCGACGGCCACCTCGAGGGGCTGGGTCAGATCGTCATCGAGCGGGTAGCCGGAGTACACGGTCTCGTAGTGAAGATCGAGGACGAACAGCCGCAGCGCGAACTCGTCGGCGTGCAACTCCAGTCCCGCATGCGGACGACCGACCACCGTGATGCCGTAGGGCGCGGCCTGTTCCCGCAGCCTGGCCAGATCCACAATGGCGGTCGAGCGACCGATGGACATCTCCCGGGACAACTCCTCGGTGAGCACCGGCCCCTCGGCCCGGCTGAGCCGGGCGAGCGCATAGCCCACGCGGGTCATCGGGTCGTTGAAGGACCGGGACGCATCGACCAGCTCGGCACGGAGTTGGGCGTAGCGATCCCTGTCGACGACCCAGAGGCGGTAGCGCCCCTTGTCAAGGCGGACGGACGCGGCTCCGGCCAAGACCATGTTCAGGTCCTGCACATCGTTGTCGAGCGTCTTGGCGCCCACCCCCAGACGCTCCATGAGGGTCTCTGGGTGGGCCGACAGACGCCGCTCCAGATGGAGGAGGATCTCTGCTCGACGGTTCACGGTTTCAGCATCCCTTGCAGTTGGCGG
>CAYUWV010000382.1:0-1975 GCA_964448385.1 uncultured Propionibacteriaceae bacterium
GCGATGTGACGCCCCCGCGACGCCTCACTACCATTCACCCCATGACGCAAACACCTGCCCGGAACCTGCACGCCGCTACCGCTGCCGGCGCGGGCGTACCCGAGCGCCCGGTGTTGGAGGGGCTGGAAGACACCTGGTCGCAGCGCTGGCGCGAAGCCGGCACCTACGCCTTCGTCCGTCCGCAGTCCCGGGCCCAGGTGTTCAGCATCGACACCCCTCCCCCGACGGTTTCCGGTTCGCTGCACGTAGGCCACGTGTTCAGCTATACCCACACCGACCTGATCGCGCGCTACCAGCGGATGCGGGGCAAGCACGTCTTCTACCCGATGGGGTGGGACGACAACGGCCTGCCGACAGAGCGCCGCGTCCAGAACTACTACGGGGTGCGCTGCGACCCGTCCGTGCCCTACGATCCGGATTTCCTCCCGCCGGCCAAGCCGGAGCCCAAGCGCCAGGTGCCGATCAGCCGCAAGAATTTCGTTGAACTGTGCCACGAGTTGACCGCCGTCGACGAGCAGGTCTTCGAGTCGCTGTGGCGAGCGCTGGGCCTCAGTGTCGATTGGGACACCCTCTACACGACCATCTCGACCGAGTCGCAGCGGATCGCCCAGCTGGCCTTCCTGCGCAATCATGCCCGCGGCGAGGCGTACCTCTCCGAGGCGCCGACGCTCTGGGATGTCACGTTCGGCACGGCTGTCGCCCAAGCCGAACTGGAAGCTCGGGAATACCCCGGGCATTACTACCGGGTGGCCTTCAGTTCTCCCGGCGGTCCGATCCACATCGAGACGACCCGTCCAGAACTCATTCCTTCGGTGTGCGCCCTGATCGCCCACCCGGACGACAAGCGGTACGCCCACCTGTTCGGGACGACCGTCAGCTCTCCGGTGTTCGGGGTCGAGATCCCGGTGCTGGCGCACCACGCCGCGGAGCCCGACAAGGGGGCCGGGATTGCGATGTGCTGCACGTTCGGTGACCTCACCGACGTGCAGTGGTGGCGCGAGCTTCGGTTGCCGACCCGCACCCTGCTGACCCGGGAAGGCCGGATGCAAACCGAGACCCCCGACTGGCTGGTCAACACTGAGCCGTTCGGCGAACTGGCCGGCAAGACCGCCTACGGCGCCCGGGAAGCCATGGTCGCACTGCTCCGCGACGCCGGCGCGTTGGACGGCGAACCGAAGCCGACCATGCGCATGGCGAACTTCTATGAGAAGGGCGACAAGCCGCTCGAAATCGTCTCGACCCGCCAGTGGTACATCCGCAACGGCGGACGCGATGCCGATCTCAAGGACGCCCTGCTGGCGCGCGGCGAGGAACTCGCCTGGGTGCCCGAGCACATGCGTCACCGCTTCAGCAACTGGGTGAACGGTCTGAACGGCGACTGGCTGATCAGCCGGCAGCGCTTCTTCGGGGTGCCCTTCCCGGTGTGGTACCCGCTCGACGCCGAGGGTGACCCCGATTACGCCAACCCGATCCTTCCTGACGCGGCAGCGCTGCCGGTCGACCCGGCCAACGAGTGCCCCCTCGGCTTCCACCCTGACCAGCGGGGCGTGCCGGGCGGGTTCGTGGGCGACCCGGACGTCATGGACACGTGGGCGACGTCGTCGCTGAGCCCGCAAATCGCCTGCGGCTGGGAGTCGGACCCTGAGCTGTTCGACCTCACCTTCCCGATGGACCTGGCTCCGCAAGCGCACGACATCATCCGGACGTGGCTGTTCTCCCGAGTGCTTCGTTCGCATCTGGAACACCACACCCTGCCGTGGCAGCGCGCCGCGATCTCGGGCTTCGTGACCGACCCGGACCGCAAGAAGATGTCGAAGTCCAAGGGCAACGTCGTGGTCCCCACCGACATCCTCGAGCGGTTCGGCGCCGACGCGGTCCGCTGGCGGGCGGCGATGGCCCGTCCCGGAATGGACTCGCCGTTCGACGAGACCCAGATGAAGGTCGGACGCCGCCTCGCGATGAAGGTGCTCAACGC
>CAYUWV010000383.1:0-1970 GCA_964448385.1 uncultured Propionibacteriaceae bacterium
GAGTTCGGGTCGTTCGTGGCGTTCGCCATCCAGGCGCCGGCGTAGCAGTCGGCCTGAAGCTCCAGGCGCACCGATCCTGATGTGGGTCCGGTCGCGCTTGAAGCCTGCGCCTGGGCCATCGTCCCGGTCAGGTTCGAGATGTGGTGACCGTACTCGTGGGCGATCACATAAGCCTCGGCAGCGTCGCCACCCTTGGCCCCCAGCTGGCCCTCAAGCATCTGGTCGAAGAAGCCGGTGTCGAGGTAGACGGTCTTGTCCGTCGGACAGTAGAACGGACCGACGGCGGACGTTGCCGTCCCGCACGCGGTGGCGACCTGACCGGAGAAGGTCACCGTCTTGGCCCCGGTGTAGCCGTTCAGCTGGGTTGCCCAGAAGGACTGGATCGAGTTGGTGTAGGCAACGAACCGGCAATCGCGGTTCTTCTCGATGTCGGCCCCGGTCTGGCACTGTGCGTAAGCGTTGTCGTTCGACTCCGACGGCGAGGTGGCACCCCCGGTCAGCACACCGGGGTCGAAACCGAACACGAGAGCCAGAATCATCACGAGGATCCCGGCGCCCCCGCCGATGGCGATGGCTCCCCCGCGGCCGCCCCCGGAACCCATCTGCGACGTGTCCAGTCGGGCGTCCTTGTTGTACTGCATCGATGACTCCTTCTCGCTGGGGGCCATCATATGCGCCGAGCCTGCTTGGTTTCGTGCGTGGCCTCGGCCATCATGAATTGATGCGGATCATTGGGGTAGAGGTCGCCGGGGGAAGACCGGTCTTCACCCGCGTCCTGCCGCACGGGGCAGACCCCCACCGCTTAGCCTGGGAGAAGGGCTTCCGAATCATCCGGCCGCTCTCTGTCACCGGACGAGCACCCGACCTCACCCTCACCCTGCAGATCGCCAGACACGGCCGCCGGGTGAACTACCGGGCCCTGCAACGCACCCGCTCGATGGATCCCGGACTGGACCTCTCCGACGGAGTCCCGGCCGCCCGACAGCGGCTGGCTGCCTATGCGATCGCCCTGTCGCCGCGCGGGATCCTCGGGACCCAATTCTCGGACAAGACGGCCGTCCCCGGCCTTTGGGGGCTACCGGGCGGCGGCATCGATCTCGGCGAAAACCCGGCCGAGGCGGTCGTTCGCGAGGTGCAGGAGGAATCGGGTCAGGCCCTCGAGATCTCGCACCTCCTCGACGTGCAGACCGATCATTGGATCGGACGCTCCCCGTCGGGGTTCGTCGAGGACTTCCACGCGGTGCGCATCATCTTCGCCGGCCGGTGTCCCGCCCCGTCCGAGCCGATCGTCAACGACATCGGCGGGACAACCTCGGCCGCCGCCTGGATCCCGCTCACTCGGTGGGACGCAGCGTCCTGGTCTTCGGGGGCCAGGGCCCTGCTGGAACGCCACTTGCAGTCGCTGGTGGACGCGTGGCGCCCCGCCGTGTAGGACCGCGCGCCTGAGTTCGAACGTGCGATTGGCCCGCAAATCCGCACAACGCCCAACAGGCAGTTCAACCAGACAGCGGCGCCAGACAGCCCAGCCAGCCCGCCAGACACCCCAGCCCGCCAGCCCGCCAGACACCCCAGCCAGCCAGCCCAGTCGGACAGACAGCCCAGTCAGACTGCGCCAAACCAGGCAGCAGGAAGCCGGGAGCCGCATCGCAGCGACACCCCCGCCGTTACACCGCCCGGGCACCAAACCTCCTCCGGGGCGCGCGGAAGGTAGCTCAGGCCGCTGGCCGCGCCGCATCGGGCACCTTGACCCCTGCCAGACCGCAGGGCAGCCCAGCCCAACCGCGCCCGGGCGGGCCGGGGGTGGGTCAGTCAGTCCGGATTCGGCGGTTGAGTGAGGCGGGCGGGCCTCGCCAGGGGACTTGATCACGTCCAACAGCGGAGGGGAGCCCGAACGCCGAGGATCGCCCTCGGCGCCGACGGGCGCACGGGGAGATCGTGGGGCTGGGTCAGGCCGGTGGCGGCGCGGTGCC
>CAYUWV010000384.1:0-1964 GCA_964448385.1 uncultured Propionibacteriaceae bacterium
ACGTCCAGCCCAGGTTCGGCGGCCAGCGCGTCCAGGTCGGTGGCGTTCGAGATCCGCGGGAACCGGACGGCGGCCACCCGCAGGCTGCCCGCACGTCCCGGTAGCCGGGGCCACTTGGCGAACGCCAAGGCGTCCTCACTGTCCAGCCACACCTGGTTCAGCCAGGGCATCACCCCGAAACAGCGCAGCCCCGTTCGGGCGGTGAGTTCGGCCAGCCCGGGGTCGAGCACGGACTGGTCGCCCCGGAACTTGTTGATCAGGTACCCGGCCAGCAGCGCGCGATCGGCGTCGTCGACGACGCCCCAATGACCGAAGATGGACGCCAGCACGCCGCCCCGGTCGATGTCGCCCACCAACACCACCGGCAGCCCGAACTCCCTGGCCAGCCCGAAGTTCACGTAGTCACCGGAGCGCAGGTTGATCTCGGCCGGGGAGCCGGCGCCCTCGGCGACCACCAGGTCGTAGTCGGCTTCGAGTTCGCGATAGGCCTCGAACGCCGCCTCGGCCAGCCGGGTGCGTCCGCTGGTGTACTCGCCGGCTTCCAGCGTCCCGGCGGGCTGCCCTCGCAGCACGATGAACGCTCGCCGGTCGGTGGCCGGCTTCAGCAGCACCGGGTTGTGCACCGCGGCGGGTTCCACCCCCGCGGCGATGGCCTGCAGGTACTGGGCCCGTCCGATCTCTGAGCCGTCAGGGCAGACCATCGAGTTGTTCGACATGTTCTGGGCCTTGAACGGAGCCACGCGGATTCCCTGTCGGGCCCACGCCCGGCACAGCCCGGCCGCGATCAGCGACTTGCCCGCGTCCGACGACGTCCCAGCCACCAAGAGCCCTGTCACCCGGGCATTGTGTCACCTGGCTGCGGCGAGGGGGGACCGCGGCGACGGCTGCCAGGCGGTGATTCCACTCACGAATCGTCCCGGGAAACTCGCCGGGAGCCGCTGGAGTACCCGGTCTCTGACGACCTGCTCCAGCCCCAGCGGGCACCCGGCGCCGATCCTGGCCACCAGCCGGGATCGCTTCGCGATGCGTCGGCAGCGGGGGAGGCGCGCCGCGTCGAACCGCTGCAGGGCGCGACCCAGGTCAGCTCCCGGGTGCAGCAGGCCGCCAAGGGTCACCCCGTCCTCGAGGCCGAGGTTGGCGCCTTGGTTGAGCGTGGGCAGCATGGGGTGCGCGGCGTCGCCGACCAGGACGGTGCGCCCGGCGGAGAATGATCGCAGCTCGCCGTGGGTCACCGAGATGTCGTGGCGAAAGATGGCCTCCGGGTTGGTGCGCGCGACCACGTCGAGGACGTCCGCGGGGAAACCGGCCAGCAGTCCGTGGACGCTGGTCAGCCCGTCGGCCAGTGAGGCTCGGCCGTCATGGGGGAGCAGGCAGTGCCAGGAGAGGCGGTCGGGGCCGATGCGTTGGGCGCTGAATTCCACACCGTTGCCCCACCAGAGGGTCCAGTCGGACTCCAGCAGCCGGTCGTCGGGGAGGACCGCCCGCCAGGCGGCGAATCCGCTGTGCCGGACGTCGGCGTGGGGCGCGACCCCTTGCCGAACGATGCTGTTGACGCCGTCGGCCCCCACCAGCAGGTCGGCCGCGAGCACATGCTCGGCAGCGCCCTCCAGCCACCGCACGCGTGCCTGCCGGCCGGGGGCGGCGCCCACGTCCAGGCCCAGCACGCGCGCGCCGGGTCGCAGGTGGGTCATGTCGGTGGCGGCGTCGACCAGGGCGGCGTGCAGCGACCGGCGATGGATCCCGAGCGCCCGACCCGACTCGGCGGTCGAGGGGAGCT
The DNA here is from genome assembly GCA_964448385.1 of uncultured Propionibacteriaceae bacterium. Taxonomy (GTDB): domain Bacteria; phylum Actinomycetota; class Actinomycetes; order Propionibacteriales; family Propionibacteriaceae; genus Propionicimonas. Next base: position 1,778 of record CAYUWV010000384.1, read on the forward strand.
CCACCAGCCAGCGGCCGTCGTCGGCGCGAATCCCGGTGAACCGGAGCGGGTGGCCGGCCTGGCGCACCGCGTCCGCGACACCGAGGCTGGCCAGCGCGCGTTCGCCGTTGGGGGTGATCGTGAGTCCGGCGCCGGCTTCCCAGAACACGGCGGCCTGCTCGAGGACGGTGACCTCCCAGTCCGCCTT
>CAYUWV010000385.1:0-1949 GCA_964448385.1 uncultured Propionibacteriaceae bacterium
CCTGCCGGTGCTGGTGTCGACCTCGTTCTCCAAGAGCCTCAGCCTCTACGGCGAGCGCGTCGGCGCGCTCTCCCTGGTCTGCGCGAGCGCCGAAGAGGCGGCCCGCGTCCTGTCCCAGGTGAAGATCGTCATCCGCACCAACTACTCCAACCCGTCCACGCACGGCGCGAAGCTGGCCGCGGGCGTGCTCACCGACCCGGAGCTCCACGCCCTGTGGGTGGACGAGCTGGGCGGCATGCGCGACCGGATCAAGGCGATGCGGCTGCGGCTGGTTAGTGGCCTGGAGGCGGCCGGCATCGACGACATGGGCTTCATCGCCACCCAGGTCGGCATGTTCAGCTACTCCGGCCTGACCCGCGAGCAGATGATCTCCCTGCGCGAACAGCACGGCGTCTACGGCACCGACAAGGGCCGGATCTGCGTCGCCGCGCTCAACGACGTCAACGTCGACCACGTCTGCGCGGCCATCGCGGCCGTCCGCGCCTGACGCCACGGAGACCCCCCGGTCGTGGTGCCTCATTGTCAAGTCCCCGGGTAGTGGGGGCCGTGCCTCATGTGTTTGTCCCCGGCTGGGTTAGCTGGCGCGGACTCGGATGCCTGCGGTGTTGGGGAGTTGGGGGCGGGCTTGTTCTTCGAGGTGGCGGGTCTTGAGGCCGGCGGCCCGGGTGAGTTCTTGCTGGATCGCGTTGATCTGGGCAGCGATCGCGGTGGGCTTCAGTGCTGCTTTGCGTGCGGCGAGCTCGGCCTGCTGGGCGGGGTTGAGGACGCCGGCGGCGAGGAGTCGCTGGTAAGGGGTCGCGGGAGTGTCGTAGACACGCTTGCGGCGGCCGACGCGATCGGTGCTGTAACCGGTGGGCTTCTTGGTCGGCGTGAGGTAGTTCAATCGGTCGTTGACTAGGGGCCATAGCTGGTTGAGGAGCTCGAGTTCGCGGGGTGTGTCGTAGCGGTAGTAGAAGCCGTAGCGGCGGACCAGGTGGTTGTTCTTGGACTCGATGGTGGCCTGGTCGTTCTTCTTGTAGGGCCGTGATCGGGTGAAGAACACCTGCCGATCGGTGGCCCAGCCGATCAGGTCGTGGTTGATGAACTCGGAGCCGTTGTCGCAGTCGATGCCGGTGACGGCGAACGGCACCTGGTCGACGAACGTGTCGAACGCGGACAGGATGTGGATCCGGGCGTTGTTGCGGATCGCGCGGGTGAACACCCAGCCGGTCATCATGTCGGTGTAGTTCACGCTCCGGGCGAACTCGCCGACCAGGGTCGGTCCGCAGTGGGCGACGGTGTCGACCTCGAAGAAGCCTGGCTCGGTCTCGACCTCGTCGCCGGCTTTGCGGATGGTGATCGAGTTCCGTAACAGGGTGCCGGGCCGGGTCGTGCTCTTGCCGCGCAGTGGGTCCTTGGCCCGTGCCGTGGCCAGGTAGCGGTCGATCGTGGCCGGTGACATCGCGACCAGCTCGGCACGAACCTGCACGCTGTAATGGTCCTGGCCGGCGACGAGCGATCCTTCGGCCTCCATCTGATCGAGCCAGTCGGTCATCGACACAGCCAGGTACTTGCCGCAGATACCGCCCGCGGTTGCCCACACCCGTTGCAGCACGCGCAGCGCGTCGTAGGAGTACTTACGCGGTTTGGTCCGGCGCCGGTCGATCACGGCGACCGTCGCACTCGCGCGTCCCTTGGGCTGGGCCAGCCGGCGGCGCAGCTGCTGACGAGCGTGGTCACGGTTCCAGCCCGTCACCTCGACCACCTGGTCCAGGATCCGGCTCTTGTCCTTGCGCGAGGCCCGTCCATACGCGAGCGCGTACTTCTTCGTGACCTCAACCCGAGCCGGCAACGACAACCCCTCCCCATCCACACCCCTGATCGTGGCCGACTCAGACCCGGCCCTCTCGCGGGGACAGTCATCTGAGGCACGGCCCCTCCCACGCGGGGACTTCACGTGAGTCTCGTCG
>CAYUWV010000386.1:0-1942 GCA_964448385.1 uncultured Propionibacteriaceae bacterium
CGGCACCCAGCACGGCGGGGATCAGGTCGGCGTCGCAGCACAACCGGCGCAGGTCGCCGGCGCTGATCGGCTCGTCACCGATCAGGCCGGCGCCGGCCGCGCCGGCCCGCAGCTGGTCGTAGTTCAAGGTGACCACGATCCGGGGCCGGTCACCGCCGGCGCGGGGGGCCCTGCGTTCGAGTTGGTGGTCGGCGATCATGGCGAGCAGCGCATCGGCTTTGCGTTGCGCGGGGGTGAGGATGGGGGCGAGCGGGTCGCGTTCCTCGACCGCGTTGCGCCGCCGCGATTCGGCGTAGGCGTCCAGGATCGCGATCAACGCCTCACCATCGGTCAGCGGCAGGCTGCCGGCGAAGGTGACCGACCCGTTCCGATCCCGACCGAAGATCAGCGACCGGTTCCGCCTGGCCGCTTCCGCCTGGCGCTGCAGCCGGCGTTCCTGGATCTCGGCGGCCTGCTCGGCGGCGGCGACCTCGGCGAGCACCTGCGGTGCCGCCTTCGCGAGCCGGTCGGTGTCCATCGACGACGCCATCGTGAGCATGACCTGCTCGGCCCGGGCCTGCTGGGCCTCATCCAACCCGTCCAAGCCGCCGAGGACCGAGTGGATGGCCCGCGCCTGCCCCGTGCTGATCCGGCCCGTCGCCGCAGCCTCACCCACGACAGCGTGCTCACCCAACTCCTCGGCCTGGGCCAACGCCCCGGCCGCTTCCCGCTTCGACAGGCCACCCTGCACCGTCAACCAGCTCGTGGTGGGCGTCCCCGACGTCCGCAACGACTCCTGCGCGGCATTGGCCCGCGCCAGCAGCAACCCGGCCACAGCTGTCAACCGGGACGCCAACCGCCGCGCCACCAGGGAGCACTCGAGCCGCTCCCCGACAGCCACCGCGGCAGCGTCGAACCCGTCGAGGAGACCCTCGATCGAGTGCAGCACCTGAGCTGCCGGCTGGTGTTCCATGCCTCTATCCAACCACACAACCCCCCACGAAACCCCTTGTGAACATGAGAATCACCTGAATAAATAGAATAGGTGTTCGATTCATCTTCCAGGTGCTCAGCGCGCCGTATTGGCCCGGCCAACACCGAACGCATCCGGCGCATCACGCCACCCGCCCACGGAGTCCAGACGCAGGGAGGCTGGGGCGGTGTGCTCGGCGGGACGAATCGAACGATGGGTCCGGACATGTCAAGATCTGCGGCATGGATGAGAACGAGCTGTTGATCCGTCACGCTGCGCGGTGGGCCGGCGAGCGCAGTAAGGCGTTGGATACTGAGCTGCTGCAATCGGCGCTGCAGCTCCGCTCGATGCATGACGGCCTGGCGGCGAACCGGTGGCCGGCCAAGAGCGTGGAACACCTGATGCTGGTTCGCTGGCCGTCGCACGGCCCCCAGGGTTGCCCCGACGTTCCCGTGTTGGTGACAACGTTGGACACGTTCTGGCGGTTCCTGAGATCAACGGGGCGGATGGCCGCGGCATCGTCCCAGCCGAACGACCTGCTCCGGGAAGCGAAAGCGGCCGCACGGAAGATGCCGGCGGCGTGCGCCGACCCCACGAACTGGTCGGAGTCGAAGCAGCTGTTGAGCTTCGGCGCAGAGATCGGCATCTCGATGGACGATGTGGCCGACATCGACGAGGCCAACGCCCGGATGCAGCGAATCATGGAGGCTTGGAACGCCCTGCCCCAAGAGGAACGCTGGCGACGGAGCCCGTCGGCGGGGAATGCGGGCAGCCGGATGGGCCGGGCGCTGACCGACGCCGCGGCCACATGGCAACAGACCGGCGGGCTGGCCGCGGGATGGCAGTTGCCGGAGCCCCCACGGCTGAACGACGAGCCCGACGAGGACGACCACGTCTACCCGAACGATCCGAAGGTGAGCGCCCCGCAGGTGCGGCGCTCCCCCTTCGTCCAGAAGGTGCTCGCGCTCGCGGACTGGGTGGGCACCGGGC
>CAYUWV010000387.1:0-1934 GCA_964448385.1 uncultured Propionibacteriaceae bacterium
CGGTGCCAAGGAGGCTCCATGACCAGCACCCCCGAACTGGACGAGGTTCTGGAAGGCAACCCGACGACTCCGGCCCAGGCCGACGCGCTGACGCCCCCGTCTCCCGCCGAAATCCTCGCCGGAGGGCACGGCGCGCTGGGCGCGCTGGCGTTCGCCGCCCTCGGCGTCGTGTTCGGCGACATCGGGACCAGCCCGTTGTATGCCCTGCAGACGGTCTTCAGCGCCGAGCACAACGCGGTCGCTCCGACGCGTGAGGACGTGTTCGGTGTGATCTCGATGGTGTTCTGGGCCATCACGATCGTGGTGTGCTACGGGTACGCCTTCCTGATGATGCGGGCCGACAACGACGGAGAGGGCGGCATCCTCTCGCTCGTGGCGCTGCTGCGCGGCAGGCTGGCGGGACGCCCCCGGCTGATCGCCGCCACCCTGGTGATGGGCATCATCGGTGCCGGGCTGTTCTACGGCGACAGCGTGATCACCCCGGCGATCTCGGTGATGTCGGCGATCGAGGGATTGTCGGTGGTGGACGAGGGCTTCGAACGTCTGGTGTTGCCGTTGTCGGTGCTCGTCCTCTCTGGCCTGTTCGCGGTCCAGCGATTCGGGACCGCGATGGTGGGCCGGTTCTTCGGGCCGATCATGGCGCTCTGGTTCGTGACCCTCGCCGCGCTAGGCATCCCTCACGTCATGGCGAATCCGGAGATCCTCGGGGCGATCTCCCCGCTGTACGCCCTCGAGTTCGGGATCGCGCACCCCGGCATCGCGTTCATCGCGGCCGGCGCGGTCGTGCTGACCGTGACCGGCGTCGAGGCGCTGTACGCCGACATGGGCCACTTCGGGCCCAAGCCGATCCGGCTCGCGTGGTTCCTGCTCGTGTTCCCAGCTCTGACGGTGAACTACATGGGTCAGGGGGCCGAGATCCTGCGCGACCCGGCCATTGTCAGCAACCCGTTCTTCCGCATGGCGCCGGAGTGGGGACGGATCCCGCTCGTGATCCTCGCCACGATGGCGACGATCATTGCGTCCCAGGCGGTGATCTCGGGTGCGTTCTCGGTGTCGCGGCAGGCGGTGCGAGCGGGGTTGCTGCCGCGTCTGAAGATCAAGCACACCTCCAAGGACGAGGGCGGCCAGATCTACGTCAGCTCCATCAACTGGATCCTGTTCGTGGGCGTCGTGGTGCTGATCACGGTCTTCCAGAGTTCCGAGGCGCTGGCGAGCGCGTACGGGCTGGCCGTCACCGGCACGTTGCTGCTGGAGATGTCGATCTTCCTGATTCTGGCCCGGTTCGTGTGGCGGGCGTCCGTCTGGAAGATCACCGTCGCCGTCGTCCTCGTCCTCGGCGTCGAACTCCTGTTCTTCCTAGGCAACGTCGCGAAACTGTTCCATGGTGGCTGGCTGCCGCTGCTCATCGCGTCCGCCGTGGTGCTGGTGATGATGACCTGGCGAGACGGAGGCGCGACCATCGACGTGCGGCGGCGCGGGATTGAGGGTCCCCTCTCGGAGTTCATCGACATGGTGCACGCGAAGGACATCCCGCGGGTCCCCGGTTTGGCTGTGTTCCCGCACCCGAACAAGGACACCACGCCGCTGGCGCTGCGGCAGAACGTCGAGTTCAACCACGTCCTGCACGAGAACGTGGCCATCGTCAGCATCGTGAACGAGAACGTGCCCCACATCCGGCACGTCGACCGGGCGGTGGTGGACGACCTGGGCTACGCCGACGACGGCATCATCCACATCAGCTATCACGTGGGATTCAACGACAGCCAGCACGTCCCCCGCGCCCTGGACTGGGCCCGCGACAAGAACCCCGACTTGATGGAACTGGATCCCGACCGGGCCCACTACTTCATCTCGTCGCTGCACCTCACCCGACGGGACGTGCCCACGTTGCCGCGCTGGCGGCGCTCGCTGTTCCTGTGGCTGGCGCGCAACGC
>CAYUWV010000388.1:0-1928 GCA_964448385.1 uncultured Propionibacteriaceae bacterium
GGCCGGTGCGGAGGTCGAACCGCGACCCGTGCAGGTAGCACTCCAGGGTGCAGCCGTCGACCTCCCCCTCGCTGAGCGGTACCTCGGCGTGGGAGCACTCATCGCGGATGGCGAAGAAGCCTTCGACCGTGTTCACGACCGCGATGCCGGCCTCGCCGCCCAAGTCGACCGCGAGCGTGCCGCCGACCGGGATGTCGGCGACCGAACACGCGCGGACGAAGCTCATGCCAACACCTCGACCTGGTCGCCAAGGGACGGTTCGGCGGACGGATCGCCGCTACTGGCCGAAACGCCGATGGTGGCTTCGAGTTCATGTTCGATCGTGGTCATCAGGCCACGCTCGATCTCCGGCACCCCGATCCGCCGGATGATGTCGGCGAAAAAGCCATGCACCACGAGTCGGCGAGCCTCGTCCTCGGAGATTCCGCGGGAGCGCAAGTAGAACAGTTGCTCGTCGTCGAAGCGTCCGGTGGTCGAGGAATGCCCTGCCCCCTCGATCTGGCCGGTCTCGATCTCGAGGTTCGGCACCGAGTCGGCGCGGCAGCCGTCGGTGAGCACGAGGTTCTTGTTGCTCTCGTAGGTGTTGATGTGCTCGGCGATCTTCCGGATCAGCACGTCGCCGACCCAGACCGAGTGCGCCCCCTTGCCCTGCAGGGCACCCCGATAGTCGACGCGGCTTCGGGTATGCGGCGCGTTGTGGTCGACGAACAGCCGGTGCTCGACATGCTGGCCGGCGTCGACGAAGTAGAGGCCGAACTGCTCCAGTTCGCCCCCCGGACCGTCGTATTCGGCGGTCTCCACCAGCCGGACGAGGTCGCCGCCCAGACTGGCCGACACGGTTCGCACCTTGGCGTCGCGACCGATGCGCAAGCCCACGTGACCAGCGTGGACGGCGTCGTCGGCCCAGTCCTGCAGGCTGACGAAGTTCACGGTGGCCCCGTCGCCGACCAACACCGACACACTGCAGGCGTAGCGCGCGCTGCCGGTGTGGTGGACGACGATGGTGGCCGCCGAATTCGCGCCGACCACGAACACGACCTGCCCATAGACCAGGTCGTCGACACTGGTGCCGCTCAGGTTCACGACGACCGGCTCGGTCAGGGCCAGCCCGGCGGGCACCTCGACCAGGACGGCGCCGCTGGCGAGGTTCGCCGCCAGCGCCGAGATCCGGTCGACCGGTGCCGGGACGTCGAGGTCGCGGGCCTGCTCGCTGGAGATCCTGGTCATCGTGACCCCATGGGGCAGCACCACGTCCCAGGTCAGCTGTGCTGCGCTCGGGGTCCCGTCCAAGAGTCCACGCAGCCGCCGCAGCGGCGTGAACCGCCAGACCTCCTCCCGTCCGTTCGGTACGGGATGGTCGGTCAGATCGAAGGACGGCACCGGATGCAGGTGCGACGCAACGGTCTCGATCGCCTCTGCCACAGCGGGCACAGCAGTCACAGTCATGTTCTCTTTCGTCAGCTCCGCGCCGCAGGCTTCAGCCCACGGCCCCTTCCATCTGCAGCTCGATCAGCCGGTTGAGCTCGAGGGCGTACTCCATCGGCAGTTCCCGAGCGATGGGCTCGACGAAACCGCGCACGATCATCGCCATCGCCTCGTCTTCGCCCAGACCGCGACTCCTCAGGTAGAACAGCTGGTCGTCGCTCACCTTCGAGACCGTGGCCTCGTGGGCCATCGAGACGTCGTCCTCACGGACGTCGACGTACGGATAGGTGTCGGAGCGCGAGATCGTGTCGACCAACAGCGCGTCGCACTTCACCGAGGAGGCCGAATGGTGGGCACCTTCCTGCACCTGGACCAGGCCGCGGTAGGACGCCCGGCCGCCACCACGCGCCACCGACTTGGAGATGATCGAGCTCGAGGTGTGGGGCGCGGCGTGCACCATCTTCGAGCCCGCGTCCTGGTGCTGGCCCTCGCCGGCGAAGGCG
>CAYUWV010000389.1:0-1917 GCA_964448385.1 uncultured Propionibacteriaceae bacterium
GGTGCGCGAACGTCGCCGCCACCACTGCGGCCAACTCAGGGGCCGGACTTGGCTGGCGGCTTCGGGTCGTGCGCCTGCTGGCCTGCGGCGGTGCGGCCGGTGGGCGGGGACTCCGCCGCGTGTTGTCGCGGTCGCCCCCGTCGGCTGGTGCCTGCGAGGCCACCGGGGCGTCGTAGATGTGATAGCCGCTGCCCTTGCAGGTCTCGCACGGCACGGTGAACGCCTCGGCGAGTCCCGTCCCGATCTTCTTGCGGGTCATCTGCACGAGCCCAAGCGAGGTGACCTCGGCCACCTGATGCCGGGTGCGATCGCGTCCGAGGCACTCGACCAACCGCCGGAGCAGCAGTTCGCGGTTGCTGGGCAGCACCATGTCGATGAAGTCGATCACGATGATGCCGCCGATATCGCGCAACCTGAGCTGACGCACGATCTCTTCTGCTGCCTCGAGGTTGTTCGACGTGACGGTCGCTTCCAGGTTGCCCGAGCTGCCGGTGAACCGTCCGGTGTTGACGTCGACGACGGTCATGGCCTCGGTGCGATCAATAACCAGGGAACCGCCTGACGGCAGGAAGACCTTGCGCTCCAAGGCCTTGGCGACCTGCTCATGCACCCGGTGGTTGTCGAAGAGATCCCCCCGCCCGGCGCGGTCCCAGTGTTCGAGGCGTTCGGCCAAGTGCGGGGCGACGTGGGTGACGTAGCCCTCGACGCTGTCGTAGGCGTCATTGGCCTTGCCGTTTCCGTCCACCACGAGCCGCGCGAAGTCCTCCGTGAACAGGTCACGAACGATCCGGACGGTGAGTTCTGGCTCGGTGTACAGCTGCTGCGGCGCTTGCCCGGCCTTGACCTTCTTCTCGATGACTTCCCACTGGGCCTTGAGTCGGTTCACATCGCGCACCAGTTCGTCCTCAGTGGCACCTTCGGCCGCCGTCCGAACGATCACGGACGCCGCCGGACCGACCAACTCATCGAGGATCCCCTTGAGGCGCTTTCGCTCATTCTCGGGGAGCTTGCGGGAGATCCCGGAAAGCTGGCCACCCGGCGAGTAGACGACGTAGCGGCCCGGCAGCGAGATGTGCGCGGTGAGGCGTGCCCCCTTGGCGCCGACCGGATCCTTGCTCACCTGAACGAGGACGGACTGCCCCGACTTGAACACCCTCTCGACCTTCTTGTCCTGGCCGGTGACCCCGTAGCCGTCCCAGTCGATCTCACCCGCGTAGAGCACCGCATTGCGGCCCCGACCGATGTCGATGAAGGCCGCCTCCATCGATGGCAGCACGTTCTGCACCCGGCCAAGGTAGATGTTGCCGATCATGGACGTTGCCGAGGCGCGGTCGACGTAATGCTCGACGAGAATGCCGTCTTCGAGGACCGCGATCTGGGAGTACTCCTCCGCCTGTCGGATCAGCATCACGCGATCGACCGACTCCCGGCGGGCCAGGAATTCACTCTCGGAGAGGATGGGGGTCCGGCGGCGTCCGGCGGCGCGCCCCTCGCGCCGTCGTTGCTTCTTGGCCTCCATCCGGGTGGAGCCTTCGATGCCGGTGACCTCATCTGACGCGGTACGCGTCCGCCGCGGTTCACGGACGCGGACGACAACCTCCGTCGGGTCGTCCTCGGCCTCGCCGATCTCTTCGCCCCGGCGCCGCCGACGCCGACGACGACGCGAGGCGCCTTCGGATGCGACCTCCTCGGCCGGCTCCGCAGCCTCGCCCTCGTCCTCGACCGCTTCGCCACTCTGGGTGGCGGCAGCGTCCTCGGTCACATCTTCGGCTTCGACCCGGTCGTCTACGCCCGTCGATCGGCGACGGCGACGACCGCCGCGACGGCGCCGACGACGACGGATCTCGCTGCTGACTCCTTCTTCATCCGCCTCGTCGGCTTCGGAATCCTCAGCCTCCGCCTCGTCGCTGTCGTCGG
>CAYUWV010000390.1:0-1912 GCA_964448385.1 uncultured Propionibacteriaceae bacterium
GGAAGTTGTAATTGTGCATGTAGCGCTTCGTGGTTTCGGGCGCCAGGGTGTCGAGCTTCTGTTCCATGTCGAGCATGTTCAACGTGCTGACGCCCAGGATCTGGGTCTCGCCACGCATGAACAACGCCGAGCCGTGGACCCGGGGCAGCACGCCGACCTCGGCTGACAGCGTCCGGATGTCCCGCACGCCGCGGCCGTCGATCCTGACCTGCTCGGTGAGCGTGCGGTGCCGGACGACCTTCTTGGTGAGCGCCCGGTAGGCCCCGGTGATTTCCTTCTCGGCACCAGGAAGCCGCTCGGCGAGCTCGGCCTTCACTTCGGCCAGCAGGGTCTCGGTGGACGTCTCGCGTTCGCTCTTGCCGACGATCGCCATGACGACCTTGAGCCGGTCGGTGGCGACCTCCGCGACGGCGTCGTACACGTCGCCGGTGTACTCGAGGAAGACCGGCATCGCCGCGACGGGCTTGACGAACTGGGCAGCCAGCTCGGCCTGCGCATCGCAGAGCGCCTTGATGAACGGCTTGGACGCTTCGAGTCCGGCCGCCACAACCTCTTCGGTGGGCGCGGTCCGGCCAGACCGGACGAGGTCCCACGTGGCTTCGGTGGACTCGGCCTCGACCATCATGATCGCGACGTCACCATCGGGCAGCACCCGTCCGGCGACGACCATGTCGAAGGTCGCACCCTCCACCTGCTCGACGGTGGGGAAGCCCACCCAGGTGTCGCCGATCAGGGCGACCCGCACGCCGCCGACCGGACCGGTGAACGGCAGGCCCGCCAGCGTGGTCGAGGCGGAGCCGGCGTTGATCGCGATCACGTCGTAGAGCACATTCGGGTTCAGCGCCATCACCGTCACGACGACCTGGACCTCGTTGCGCAGTCCCTTGACGAAGCAGGGACGCAGCGGACGGTCGATCAGCCGACAGGCCAGAATCGCGCCCTCGGACGGACGGCCCTCGCGGCGGAAGAACGAGCCGGGGATCCGGCCGGCGGCATACATGCGCTCTTCGACATCGACGGTGAGCGGGAAGAAGTCGATCGCGTCACGCGGGTTCTTGGCGGCGGTGGTGGCGCTGAGCAGCATGGTGTCGCCATCGAGGTACACGGTGGCGCTGCCATTGGCCTGACGGGCGAGCAGTCCGGATTCGAACCGGACGACGTGCTTGCCGTGGGAGCCGTTGTCAATCACGGCTTCGGTGTAACGAAGGTCGGGACCTTCCATGGGGATTCCTTTCGGTTTCGCCATGCCCAGGGCGTCGGTGACCCGGTCTTCGATCGAGGCCCGCGGGTGAGGTTCCGCCCGAGAGCCACTACCGAGGACCGAGGCGAAGGGCGTCGGCCCGGGCTGGCTGGTGTTGACATGCCCCGGGGTCACCCGGGGTATGGCTGAAGGGAGTGGCCACAGCTGGCCACTCCCTTCCTAGAGTGCGTAGGTCACCGACGCAGGCCGAGGCGGGCGATCAGTGAGCGGTAGTGCTCAACGTCCTGCTTAGCGACGTAATTGAGCAGGCGGCGGCGCTGGCCGACCATGAGCATGAGGCCCCGGCGGCTGTGGTGGTCGCCCTTGTGTTCCTTGAGGTGCTCGGTCAGGTGTGCGATCCGCTTGGTGAGCAGCGCAATCTGGACGTCCGGCGATCCGGTGTCGCCCGGGGCGGTTGCGTACTCTGCGATGGTCTTCTTCTTGGTGTCAGCGTCCATGGAGGCTGCTCTCCTCTCGGTTTCCCGTTGCGCGGCGCTCCCCTGCCAGGTGGCTCGAAGGGGGATCGGATGATCATTCGATCGATCGGGAAGCTCTTGGGCGTCCGCGGCCGTCGTGACGGCGTCCCCACTCTACCCATCCGAGGCGAAGGCGGCGAATCCGGTCCGGCCGGCACGGCGCGCGGCCCAAAACCCCTCGCGGTGTCAAGGTGGT
>CAYUWV010000391.1:0-1907 GCA_964448385.1 uncultured Propionibacteriaceae bacterium
GCGTGAGCCGCACCTGGCGAATCGGGGAGGTAGCCCAGCGCACCGGGCTGACCCGGAGGACCCTGCGCCACTACGAAGACCTCGGTCTGCTGACCCCGTCCGCCCGCAGCTGGGGCGATTACCGACTGTACGACGAGGACGACCTCGTCCGGCTGCTGCAGATCCAGAACCTCAAGGCGCTCGGCTTGAGCCTGCCCGAGATCATCGTGGCGCTGGAGGACCGAAGCCTGGACGCTGCAGCGACGCTACGGAGCCACCTCGCCCACCTCGAGGAGCGGATCGCCGCCGAGCAGGTGCTGGCTCGGCGCCTGGCAGGCCTGGCCGATACCGCGGTGCGCAGCTGGCAGGACGTGCTCGAGGCCATTGCGCTGACGCAGGAGCTCGCGCACCCGGACCCGACCGTCCGCCTGCGAGCGGCGCTACGGCCGCCGGTCCAGAGCACGTCGGACCTCCTCGACAGGCTGCAGGCAGAGACCGACCCGGCGGTTCGGGAGGTCTTGGTCTGGGCGTTGGCCCAGCAACCGAACGCCGCGGCGGCGGCCTTGTCGAGAATCGACGATCCAGACCCTGAGCTGCGCTGGTGGCTAGTGCGCCTGTTGGGCAAGCTCCGCGACCCGATCACGGCCTCGGCCCTAGTGGCCAAGCTTGACGACCCGGAACCTCGGGTCGTCGCCGCTGCGGTGACGGCCCTGGGGCCGTGGCGCCCCCAGTCGGCCCTGCCTGGACTGGTGGCCCTGCTGGGCACTCAGGTAGGCGACTCAGCCGACCTACGTGAGGCGATCGCCGGCTACGGCGAAACGGCAGTGCCCCCGGTCAGCTCCGTGCTGCGGGTCCAGGCTGCGGCCACCCGTGCGCGGGCGGCTGAGGTGCTGGGCGCGGTCGGGTCGGTTGCCGCCATCCCCGCTCTTCGTTCCGCGCTGGCCGATGCTGACCATCAGGTACGACTGAACAGCCTGATCGCCCTGGGGGAACTCGGCTCAGCCGCCCGTCCGGCGATCGAGTCGGTGGCCACGGACGCCGAACTGGGCGCGGTGGCCCGCAGGCTGCTTGAGCTTCACGTTACGTGACCCTTTAGCGTCGATCGCGACGACGAAAGGAGACGTCATGACCCTGTTGACCTACCTGCGCCACGACCTGGCACCGCTGATGAAGCGCCGCGAGAAGGTGGCACTGCGCGCCGTCCGGGACGCGATCGCAGCCATCGAGAATGCCGAGGTCACCTACCTCACGACGCCTGCCACGGTGGCGACTGCCAGTGAGTTTGTGGCCGGAGCGGTCAGGTTCGGCCAGGCCGAGCGCGTTCGGCGTGACCTGAGCGACGCCGAGATGATGGCGCTGGCGAGGGCTGAGGTGACCCGTCGGCTCGAGGATTCGGCCGTGTTGCGCGAGTCCGGCGGCGTCGATGCGGCGCTCATGCTGAAAGCAGAGGCGCTCGCCCTGACCGATCGGCTGGACGCCTACCCCGGTTGAGCCTGCCGCAGCAGTGCGCGTCCGTCCTCGAGCGAGCCGGACGCGCACTCAGGCCCGGGAGGCGGCCAACAGGTCCTTCAACTCGGCCACGGCTGCGGCCAGGTCGTCGCGGGTCACCGTCCGATCCCCCGGCTTGAGCTTCACCAGCAGGTCGCCGGCCGGCTCGAGGGAGGCCAGCTCGATCTGGCTCGGATCGTCCACGCCCTGACGGCGCAGCGCCAGCGCGAGCTCGCGATCGTCGATCCCCAGCCGGTGCAGTTCGGCCTCCTTGGGGATCCCGTCTTCGATGACGTCGGTGTGGCGGCCGACCACCAGATGCCGGAGGACGCGGGTGCGCTGCGTCAGCAGATCCAACCCGAGATCGAAGCCGATCAGGACCACGGCCCCCACCAGCCCACCCAGGACGGAATTGTCCGGGCCGATGATGGCGTTCTGCA
>CAYUWV010000392.1:0-1905 GCA_964448385.1 uncultured Propionibacteriaceae bacterium
GGTCTGGGCGGCGAAGTCCGCGGCCGGGTCGGCGTCGTTGCGCAGGCTTCCCAGCAGTGCGGGTGGCTGCGCCAGCGTGGGGGTCAGGATCAGGTCGTAGTCGTCCCAGGCCAGCGCGACCTCGCGGGTGACCCGCTGCACCTCGGCGAGCGCGGTGGCGTACGCCAGGGCGCTCACGCCCCGTCCCTGCTCGCGGAGCCAGCGGGTCAGGGGACGCAGCCCCGGCTCGGCCCCCTCAGGCAACGGCAGGAGCAGCGCGCCCACACTCCACAACACGGCGAAGGCCTCCCACCGCGACGCCGCGAACGGCACCGGAGCTTCGTCGACGTGATGGCCGAGCTGGCCGAGCAGGTCCGCAGCGTTCCGGACGGCCGCCAGACAGGCCGGGTGGACCTCTGCCGCCGCGATCACCGGCGTAGTCAGCACCCCGACCCGGAGCCGGCTCAGGCGGGCATCGCACGCAGCCAGGAAGCTGGTGGTCGGCGCCGGGGCATGGTAGGTGTCGCCGCGCCGCGGGCCGGCGAGCACGTCGAGAGCCACGGCCGTGTCGCGCACGGTACGGCTGAGCACCCCGTCCGTACCCAGACCGGCGCCAGGTTCCCGGAGCGGGCCGGGGCTGATGCGGCCGCGGCTGGCCTTCAGCCCGACCAGCCCGCACGCCGACGCAGGGATCCGGATGGACCCTCCGGCGTCAGACCCGTGCGCGATCGGCACGATCCCGGCCGCAACCGCCGCGGCCGCACCGCCACTGGAGCCGCCGGCGGAGCGGGTCAGGTCCCAGGGCGTCCGGGCCGGAGCAGCGGTTTCGGGCTCGGTGTAGCAGGGGAAACCGAACTCCGGCACTGTCGTCTTGCCGAGCATCACGGTGCCCGCGGCGGCGAGCCAGCCGACGATGCCGTCGTCCAGCTCAGCCACGGTGCCCGCCAGGACGGCGCTGCCGGCTTCGAATCCCACGCCGGCCACCGGGTTGAGGTCCTTGATCGGACACGGCACGCCCAGCAGGGGCAGGTCGGTGGCGTCTCCGCGAGCCAGTCGGGCGTCCAACCGGGCGGCCTCAGCCAGGGCACGTTCTGGGGCCAGGAAGGCGAAGGCCCCGACGTGCGGGCCGCGTTCCTCGGCGCGCCGCAGGGCGGCCTCGGTGACCTCAGTGGCACTCAGCTGTCGTGACCGGACAGCCGCGGCCACGTCCAAGGCGCCAAGCCACGCCAGGTCAGGCACCCGTGATCTTGTCCGGGTGCAGCGTGCCGCCGATGGTGGGCTGGAAGTCCGTTCCCAACTGTTGCACCGCCAAGCGTCCGACGAGCTGCTGCTCGGTGGTGACCCGTTCCGACCGGGCCCGGCCGATGAACGCGATGATCCAGTGCATCAGGGTGGTGACCCGGTGCTTGAACCCCACCACGTACAGGATGTGGACGAACAGCCAGGCGGCCCACGCGATGAAGCCGGTGAGTTCGATCTTGCCCATCTTGGTGATCGCCCCGAAGCGGCTGATCACGGCCATCGAGCCCTTGTCGAAGTACTTGAACGGCTCAGTGACCGGGTGCCCGGAGACCTCGCCGGCGATCCGCTTCGCGACGTAGCGGCCGCCCTGGATGGCGACCTGCGCCACCCCGGGAAGCTTGTCCAGGTTGATCATGTCGCCCACCACGAAGACTTCCGGGTGTCCCGGCAGGGTGAGGTCAGGCAGGACAGCGATCCGCCCGGCTCGGTCCAGTTCGGCCCCCGACTGCTCGGCCAGCGTCCGTCCCAGTGGGCTGGCTTGGACACCGGCCGCCCAGACCTTGCAGGTGGCGGCGATCCGCTCCGTGGTTCCGTCGGCGTACTTGATATCCAGGCCACCCGCGTCGACGTTGGTGACCAAGGCACCCAGTTTGACCTCGACGCCGGCCTTCTCGAGCACCCGCT
>CAYUWV010000393.1:0-1903 GCA_964448385.1 uncultured Propionibacteriaceae bacterium
TGCAAAGTAGGCCGTCGAGCCGCTGCTGCCCAAACCTAGAATCGTGGTCTCCCCGCTCACCTGACGGATGACCCGGCCCGAAAGAACTACCGAGCTGTTGTGATACGACGTATCATTGACGTATGAGTTTGGTTGATGTTGTCCGCTTGGGGCACGAGCTGGATAGCCGGGGTGTGCACATCGAGGTTGGGGAGTTCCTCGACATTCTCGCCGACGTCGTAGCCTCCACCGAAGCACTGACCTCTGCCGAGCAGGACTTCCTGGTGTCGCAGGGTGGAGTCTCGGCAGAGGCGGTCGACCCGGACCGCCTTGCGACGGCACGAGTGGCGATCGTTGCCGCCGCGACGCAGGCAGATGCCGACGCGCTCGGCAACGGCTACACCACCAGTGAGGTCGCGCGTTTGTTCGGATTGAAGACGGCGAACGTACGCCGCGATGTCGCCAGTCGCAGCCTGTACGTCGCTGGCCGAACCCGCAACCGTGAACACGTCTTCCCGCGCTGGCAGTTCGGCGACGCCGGCCCGCTACCCGGATTGCGCGAGGTACTGGCAAAACTTCCGGAGGATTATCACCCCCTGGACGTTGCCAGCTTCATGACCACGGCACACACCGAACTCGGGGGACGGACACCCGCTGAGTGGCTGTCGAGCGGCGGCGCTCCGGCAGTAGTGGCAGGCTTGGCCGACGAACTGGGCTATCAGTGAGGGCGAAGAACCCCATGCGGCCTGAAGGGTCGCTCATCCTCGATCCCTCCGAGATCAAGATCCACGCCGGTGCGCTGTGGCGCATCCATCGCACGACAGGGCGCCACCGGCAACACTGGAATGATCTGCGTGACTTCGGCCCGATCCCCACGATGCGGTGGGATCCCCACCCAGCGCCTTCAGGGCATCACCCGGCATCGGCGGTCTCCTACGCAGCGACCGACGTGGTCACCGCCTTCGCCGAAGCCTTCCAGAACCGCCGAGCCATCACGCTCTCTCCTGACCAGGCCCTGGCTGGGTGGCAGCCCGTTCGACCACTGCGGCTGCTGGACCTCACTGGCAGCTGGCTACTGCACAACCGTGCATCAGCCTCCCTACCCGCCGGCCGCAAGGACCGCTGCCGCAATTGGTCACAAGCCATCCGCCAAACCTGGCCTGACCTCGACGGGCTGTGGGTCGGCTCGACCATGACGGGAACCCCCATGGTTGTCCTCTACCAACCCGCACAGAACAGCTTCCCAGCGTCCCCGCAACTTCACCGGCCACTCGACAGCCCAGTCCTAGCGGGCGTGATCACCCAAGTCCACAACGCCATTGGCTGGCCAGTACGCACTTGAGCACGTAGCCCTCTGCCAGCGAGCGCCAGCCACTGACGCAGCATTCCAGCGCCACCTACCCCTGAGGTTGACCCCGAAAACCGGACACCGTCTTGGCGGGATGACGGTGATGAAGTTAGGCGTCGATGCGTTCGGAGTCCAGGGCGTAGGCGCCTTCGATGATGAACTGTTTGCGGGGGGCTACGTCGTTGCCCATGAGCTTTTCGAAGACGGCCTCGGCGGCCGCGGCCTCGTCGACGGTGATGCGGCGCAGGGTGCGGTGGCGGGGGTTCATGGTGGTGTCGGCGAGTTGGTCGGCGTCCATCTCGCCCAGGCCCTTGTAGCGCTGCGGCTCCTTGAACGACACTTGCCGCTTGGTCAGTTCGGCGAGCTTGCGGCGGTACTCGCCCTCTGAGTACGTGTAGAGGTACTTCTCCTGGCCCTTACGGGGATTGTTCACCTCGAAGCGGTGCAGCGGCGGGACGGCGGTGAACACCCGGCCGGCCTCGACCAGCGGCCGCATGTACTTGAAGAAGAGGGTGGTCAGCAGGCAGCGGATGTGGGCGCCGTCGGAGTCGGCGTCGGCCATGAAGATGATCTTGC
>CAYUWV010000394.1:0-1891 GCA_964448385.1 uncultured Propionibacteriaceae bacterium
TCCCCCGGCGCGACATTGCTCACTTTCGCCCAGGAGACCTCGGTCAGCAGGTCGCGCAGGGTGGTGGCCTCGGGAGCGAGGCGCAGCTTGCGCATGGCTTCGGCAACCAGCGACATGCGTTGGTCCGCAACTGCCGGCAGCGCGGCCCCGTAGGCGCGGGGCCAGAAGTGCTGGGCCTGGCGCAGCGCGGCGGCATGGAACGTCCGAGCCTGGACGCCACCGGCGCCCAACGACCGGAGTCGGGTACGGAGTTCACCGGCGGCCCTCGCGGTGAACGTGACGGCGAGGACAGCGGGTGCCTGGTAGGCCCCCGCCCGCACGCCGTAGGCGATGCGGTGGGTGATCGCCCGGGTCTTGCCGGTACCGGCGCCCGCGATCACTCCTACCGGCTGACCGAAGCAGGTGGCCACCTCACGCTGCTCGGGATCCAGCCCTCGCAGCAGTGCCTCGGCTTCCATCGGCGTCACGGGGACACTCTAGGCAACGGCTGCGACGAAACTGTCAGCGCCCAGTCCTAGGGTGGACCCACCATGAACGCACCCCTGAACCGCCACGCTGTGCTGACCGGCCTGCGCTACCACCGCGTCGCTACCGCCGAGCAGCTCGTCTCGGCGTTGCTGTCGTGTTGGTCGGCCCAGCCTTCGGATCCGTTCGCCTTCGACCTGGCGGTGGTGCCCGGACCGGGTTTCCAGCGGTGGATCTCCCAGCAACTGGCCTCCGGGGGAGACGGCTCCGGCGTGTGCGCGGGAATCGAGTTCGTGTCCAGTGAGGCATTGCAGCATCGGCTTGCGGGGCCAACCGAGTCGTGGTCTCCCGACCGCCTCGCCTGGCTGCTGGTGGAGCTCTCAGACACCGTTGACGAACCAGGACTCGCGCCGCTGCAACGCCATCTCGCGGCCTCCAGGGAACCGTGGACGGCCTGTCACCGCATCGCACGGCAGTTCGCCGACTATGCCGAATACCGCCCAGGAATGCTGGCCGCGTGGGCGGCGGGCCACGACGTGGGGCCGACCGGGGCCGCCTTGACCGACGAAGCCTGGCAGGCGTGCCTGTGGCGAGCGGCGGCGGCCCGGATCGGCCACCACCCTGTGGCGAGCCGGGATCGGCTGCTCGAGCAACTGCGTGCCGCGCCAGCGCCAGGCGTCCCCCCCAGGGTGGCCGTACTCGCACCCCATCGACTCAGCGGTGGCTGGATCCCGCTGCTCCACGCGTTGGCCACCTGGCACCAGGTCGACCTGCTGCTCCCGGCCCACAGCCCTGGCCGCGTGCCCAGCCCGAGCCAGCGGGCATCGCTGCCTCGCTCGGCGGCCTCGGTGGCCTCGGGACACCCACTCAACGAATCGCTGGCGACCGCAAGCGACGAACTCCTCGCCCTGCTGCCGCTCCCGGCCGCGATCCCCGCCCCGGCACCATCCCGCCCAGCCACCCTGCTCGGCTGGCTGCAACAGGACTTGGCGGACGACGTGCGCCCACAGCGTCGCGCACTGGCGCCTGACGATCGGTCGGTGCAAGTGCACCTGTCGCACGGCTTGGACCGGCAAGTGGAAGTGCTGCGCGAGGTCCTGGCGGGGCAGTTCGACGGCGACCCCAGCCTCGAGCCCCGCGATGTGGTCGTCATCACCCCGCAGATCGATGACGTGGCTCCGCTGGTTTCGGCGGCCTTCGGATTGGCCCCGACCCTCGGACGCCATCCCGGCCACAGCTTCCGGCTTCAGGTCGCGGATCGGACGCTCGCCCAGGTCAATCCAATGGTCACCCTGCTCCTGGAGCTGCTCCGGCTCCCCGACAGCAGGATCGAGGCCTCGCGGCTGGTGGACCTGTGCGCCCAGGAACCCGTAGCCCGCAAGTTCGGTTTCTCGTCCGACTCCCACGATCGACTGGTGCGGCTGGT
>CAYUWV010000395.1:0-1884 GCA_964448385.1 uncultured Propionibacteriaceae bacterium
CCTGCGATCGCGTTGGACCGCAGAACTGGCGCCGTGTCGGCGGCAGTAGCGGACGTTGGGCCGAGTGTCGATCCCGCTGAAGGCCCTGATCTCGGCGTGGCTCGAAGGGTTCTCTGCTATCGACGCGAGCGCGAAAGGGATGCAGAGGACGTGTTGTTACTGATCTACACCAAGACCCTGACTCCGGAGCGGGCGGTCACCCTCCTTCCTGCGTCGGAACGGGATCGGTTACGAGGTCACGCGGCGCCAGGCGCCGGTGCGCCTCACAGGCAACGCAACCGCAGGAGAGACCGCACCACCGAAGGGGTGTGCCTGTGATGGGCGACCGCCCGGCAGACCCTCTTGTCCTTGTCATCACAAGGCATGACCCAGCAGGATTTCATTCATCGATCTCCGCTCGACGCTCGACGCTAGACGCTGGGGGATCGTCCTCTGAGTCGCGACTCATCTAAATTCAGTGGAAACCGGCTCGAGGAAAAAGAGGCACTGGCTGCTATTGAACTCGCCGACTCGAGCGGTGATGCGAAGGTTGTCTCCCCTCCCAATGGCGTCTGGAACATTCGAGCCTTTGTAGTGCAGGTCGCTGGTGGTGTTTACGTCCCGAAACTGGAAGGAGGGACCCCTGGTGGCCCTACCGCCATCCCCGAATCCGATCAGAATGTCATAGCGCGTCTTGTAACTTTCGTGTTGGTTCATTGCGCCGATGCTTCCATCGAACTTGATGGTCCTGCCGCTGTACTTGTCGGCAAACTTCCCAATCTGGTCGCTGCAGTTGTCCCCGAGCTTACGAAGAGCTGCGAACTCCTTGTTGTTGCCGACCGTCAGGACCTGGTTCTCAGGTGCTGCGGTGACGGACTGCTTCGTCGTGGGTGCAGAGGTGGCGGACTGTTCCTCCGTGGGCTCCTCGATCGGGCCCGCGCTTGGCGCGGTCGCAGTCGGTGTCGGTGTCGTGGTCGCAGCGGACACAATGTTGCAGGTGCGATCGACCGTGACTCGCGGAACAGCCGTCACCACCGCTCCCGCAGCTGGCGTCTGAATGCAAACCTGCCAGTTCGACTTATCGAGGACGCCAAGTAGCCCACCCCCGAGCACCTCAACCGTGTCCTTGACGCCGGCACGCTCGATGTCGCTCAAGGCAATGTCAAGCCTCAGCCCGACCACACTGGGCATGACCTTCTGGGTCGAGCCGCAACCCGCCAAGCCAACAATGATCACAATCGCAAGTGCCAAACGCAGCGCACGCATCTTCCACCTCCAGGGGTGCTCGAGACAGGGCAAGCGGTTTGGCGAAGGTCAAGCGTCGGGCTCGGCGAAGCATGCATCGTTGTCGGGGCAAGCCTAGGGAACAGGCAGGCTACGCGCGGCACTTACCGGCTTACTACCGAGCTCAATGCGGATGTGCGGATGGTCCGTGCACCTGTCGGTGAGGGAACAAGTCGGGCAGGCTTGTGCCGTGGATGTTTGGCGCGACCTCGGTCATGACAAGGCGCGTCGTCGCGGCCCTCACCGGCGTCATTCTGATCAGCGGGTGCGCCGTGCCGGTCCAGCCAGCACGCCCTACCACCGCCGCGACCGTGACGGGCACGTCCCGGACTATGCGCATCGTGCTTGAAGCGAACGTGACCGGCGACGGCGAGGCGACTGTGGCCTACGAAGGTGACCCGACGGACCCCGACGGCGGCATGGACACGTTCCGAGCCCACTGGACCCGCGAGTTCGACATCGGCTACCAGGACTGGGCGGCCATCGGGAAGGTCCACGTCACCGTGAACGAGCACTCTGGGCTCAACGCCACCGTGAGCTGCGCAACGCTGTACGACAACACAGTCGGTGGGAACGGGAAAAGGACGGGCCCGTTCAAGTCCGCCGGATGCCACATCGCCT
>CAYUWV010000396.1:0-1883 GCA_964448385.1 uncultured Propionibacteriaceae bacterium
GCGGCGTGAGCAAGGGGTCGGACGGCAAGCGTGATCCCCGCTATCGGGAGATCGAGGCGTGGCTGCGTGAGCGGTGTGGGCAGTTGCCGGTCGGTGCCTTGCTGCCCTCGGAGCTGGAGCTGGCGGCCCGGTTCGACGTGAGCAGGATGACTGCCCGGCATGCGGTTCAGATGCTGGTTCAGGAGGGCTTGGTCGACCGCCGGCGGGGGGCAGGAAGCTTCGTCGCGGCGCCTCCGCTCCACCGTCGGGAGTCGACGTTGCGGTCGTTCAGCCAGGACATGGAGTTGCGGGGCCTGGTTCCGTCGTCGACGGTGCTGCGGGCCGAGGTCGGGACCGACCCGGTTGCCGCCGGCCGTTTGGGACTCCCACCCGACGCGTGGGTGGTGCGCATCGATCGGGTCCGGTTGGCGTCGGGGGTTCCGCTCGCCCTGGAGCGGGCCGTCCTGCCGGGCGAGTTCGCCGACGTGCTCACCCGCGACCTGGCTACCGGTTCCCTCCACGCGGCGCTGGCCGGAATGGGTCGGGTCATGGGTCGGGCAACCGGCTACGTCACGGCCAGGCTGGCGAGCGCGGAAGAGGCCGAACTCCTCGACCTCACGGCGCCCGCCGCGCTGTTGGTCGAGAGCCGGCTGATCACGGACAGCAACGGGCGGCCGGTGGAGAGTACTGAGACCGCCTATGTCGCGTCGCGCTGGGTGATCGACACCGGCTCCTACATTCCTCCGGTGCTGTCGCCCGAGTGACCCCGGCCCCGCGATCACACCGGGAGCGGTTCAAGCACTCGCCGCGGCCCCGATGTGTGCGCCACCCACCCCGTTCTCATTAGACATTCGTGGCATCTGTATATACATTTGATATGCAACCTCATGCCGCGAGGTGCTGAGTGCCACGAGTGATCAGGGGCACTCCAGAGTCTGAAGGAGACCGCATGAAACCCGCACAGCCCGCTGCCCAGCTGTCGATCGCCGAGTTGGCTGCCTACATCGACCACTCCGTCCTCAAACCCGACTTCACACCGGACGAGGTGCGTCGTGAGGTCGAGAACGGGGTTCGCTACGGCTGCAAGACGGTCTGCATCAACCCGGCGTCCATCGAGATCGCCAAGCCGCTGTGTGACGGGACCGGCACCGGGATCTGTGTGGTCGCCGACTTCCCGTTCGGCACCTCCAGCACGGCGTCCAAGGTCGCCCAGACCCGGATCGTGCTGGAGGCGGGCATCCAGGAGCTCGACATCGTGGCCAACTACGGCTGGATTCGCGGCGGACAGCTCGACCGGGTGGCGGCCGACCTGCGGGCCGTGATCGAGCCGTGCCACGAGGCTGGCGTCCCGGTCAAGGTCATCTTCGAAACGGACGCCTTGACCTTCCCCCAGATCCGGGCGGCGATCGAGGCCTCGATCGCCGCCGGAGCGGACTTCATCAAGACCTCCACCGGCTTCTACACCGGGACGAACCAGCACGCCCAGACCGGCGCCTCCGACGAGATGATCGCCTTCATGATCGAAACCGCAGCCGGCCGCTGCCACGTCAAGGGCTCCGGCTCGATCCGCGACCGAGCGCACTTCCTGCGACTCATTGACGCCGGCATCGACCGGATGGGAGTCGGCTACCGCTCCACCCCGGTGGTCCTCGGCATCCAGACCGAGGGCGCCACGACGGCCGCGCCCAGCGGGTACTGACGCGCGCCTGGGGGAAACGGCCTCCCGCGCGGACGAGCGCCCCTGCCCGACCGGTCGGCCGCTCTCCGCCGCCGCCCTGCGCCGCCGCCCTGCGCCGCGGGCCCGGCCGAGGTTCGGTTCTCAGTGGGCCCCCTGACCCACTCCCCGGATCACGGCGAAAGCGGGATGATGGGGTCAGCGGGCGATAGCCCGGCAACGCGAACCC
>CAYUWV010000397.1:0-1868 GCA_964448385.1 uncultured Propionibacteriaceae bacterium
AGGCTGAGCTGTCGACTCGTTGAGGGCGCTGGAGAGCACTAAGGCCGGGGTGCCTTTCTCCGGCGCCTGCGGAGGTGGGTCGGTTCATGGAATCCCATAGATATGGTCACGGCGTATCAAGATAAGTCGCCAGTCCATAGTCATGGCTAGATGTGGTCGTGACACCGGATGAGTTGCGGGCTCTGGTTGCGGGAGGCGAGACCTTCACGGTCGAGTTCAAGCGTGCGGCCAGGTCCCAGGACATGAACGACCGGGACATTGTCGAGGCGGTCGTGTGCCTGGCCAACGGCCCCGGCGGCTGGCTCTTGCTAGGGGTGGAGGACGACGGTCGAGTCACGGGACTGCGAGCGCGGCACGGTGGGGACACCAAGCCCCACCTGCTCAGTGCCCTGATCCTCAACAAGACCGATCCTCCACTGTCATGCAGGGTCTGGATGCACACCCTAGAGGGGCACGACGTAGCGGTGATCGAGGTGCCCGATTCGGCTGTGCCTGTGGGAACTACCGATGGCGTCTTCAAGCGCCGCTCGACAAGGTCGGATGGCACCCCAGAGTGCGTCCCTTACCGGGCGAATGAGATGCAGTCGGCGGCGTTCCTCGCGATGGGACGCGACTATGCCGAGGTTGAAGCCCAAAACGCCACCCTAGAGGATCTCGATCCGAGAGAGTTCGACCGCTTCCGGAGGCTTGCTGGAGGGCCGGGCGGCGATTCCGTTCTGTATGGTGCGTCCGACGTTGAGGTGTGCCGCGCACTGCGCCTCCTAGGTTCTCGCCCGTCGGGTGAGTCGTTCGTCACCCTCGGTGCCGTCCTGCTCTTCGGCACCCCGGAGGCCTTGGCGCGCTGTGTACCGACCGCAGAGGTGTTGTTCCAGGAGACCAACGCGAGCGGCCAGATCATCACCAATGACACGCTGCGGCATCCCCTGTTCCGTGCCATGGAGGAGCTGCAGGATCGGATCGCGATCCGCAATCCGGAGCAAGAACTCATGGTGGGCATCAACCGCATCGGTATCCCCCGCGTCCCGCCCAGCGTGGTCCGTGAAGCAATCGCCAACGCCCTCGTCCACCGCAGCTACGCCGAGCCGGGTCCGGTCCAGGTCAGACTGGGACCCGACGACTTCACGGTCTCCAGCCCGGGAGGGCTCCCGCCCGGGGTGACACTGGGAAACCTGCTCGACCAGTCACGGCCGCGCAGCGTCGTCCTGGCCGAAGCGTTCAAGCGCGCCGGACTGGTAGACCGGGCCGGTCGCGGCATCAGGCAAATGTTCGGTTCCCTGCTGCGCGGCGGCAGAGGCGAGCCGGACTACGCTCACACCACCGACGCGTCGGTCACTGTGTGGATCCCGACCAGTGATGCGGACCTGGACATGGTCCGCTTCGTCCTCAGCTGGGAGTCCGAGCACGCAAACCAACTCACCCTGGACTCACTGCGCATCCTGCACGAATTGAAGTCGGGCGGGCCGGCCACCACGAAGGACCTCCAGGCTGATCTGGAGATGACTACCACCCAGGCACGAGCCCAATGCGCCCGGCTGGTGGAGCTGGGCTTGATCGAGGCCCACGGACAAGGACGCTCCCGCCGGTATCAACTCAGCCCCGTCTTCTACCAGGCTGCCGAGGACCGAAGCGCCTACATCCGCGTCCGACAAGCAGACCCGATCCACCAGGAACAAATGGTGCTGGCCTACATCACCGAGTACGGCTCGATCACCCGCAGCCAGGTCATGGGCCTTGTCATGGTCGACAGCAGCCAGGCCAGGGGCATCCTGAGGCGACTCATCGATGCGGGGACCGTCGAGCTGCGGGGCCAACGCCGAGGAGCCCACTACGTCCTCGCCTCGCCAGCTCAGTCATCCTGACCCCACTAC
>CAYUWV010000398.1:0-1853 GCA_964448385.1 uncultured Propionibacteriaceae bacterium
CAGGCGCGCTGACCAGCGTCCGCCATTCGCGTCCACGCCGATTCGCGGCGCCGGGGTGACGGTAGCGTTGCCGGGGATGGCGGCAGGGGGCCTGGTGACTGGGACGCGACGTGTGACCGCAGGACTGTACGTCGTCGGTTTCCTGACACTCGTCGCGGCGGGCGTGGTGTTCGGATGGCTGGAGAACCCCCTGTGGCGCGCGCTCGCTGTCCTGGTGGGCACCTGGCTGGGCCTGTCCGTGATGGCGAGGAAGGCGCGGCGCCCTGCGGTGTCCGCACCGCCAGCTGCTCCAGTCCTGCCGCTGGCCGACCGCGGCCCCGACCGCGCCATGGGGACTACCCCCGATCCGTCCACGATCGTCAACGGCGACCCAGCCGGCCAGGGAGAGGGCCTCCCGCAGAGGACCTGCGAGGTGTGCGACACCATCGACCTCACCGACACCACGGCCCGCCTTGTCGATCGAGTGAACAGCGGACGGATGCGCTATCTCCGCGGGGACGTGCCCCTTGAGGACATGTACGACCTCGCCCTCTCGGACATGAAGTACACGATCGTGAGCTACCTCGAATGCCTCGAGTGCGGGCGAACGCGCTTCTGGGGGCTGTGCATTCGAGGCGCCGCCGTCTACGGTGTGGTCGATCCCGACGAGCCCGATCGGTGGCCCTGGGAGCCAGTCCCTCCCCGTGCGCTGTGGAAGCGCGAGCACCCCTAACCGCGCAACAAGAAGCCACGAAGCGAGCCACACCGCCCGCAGGCAGCCGCGGATGTTCGGTACCCTCGCAGGGTCGTGGGCGGGGGGACGACACCGACCGGACTGCGTTCTTCCTGACCAGCCGCAAACCCGCCGGCCGGTACAGTGACAGCGTGCCGTCCAAGGTGGGTCTTGCAGCGTCGCGTCGGACGACGATCAGTGATGTGGCCGAGGCTGCCGGGGTATCGAGAACCACGGTGTCGCTGGTCTTGGCAGACCACCCGCGAATCACCGGGCCGACGAAGGACCTGGTGCGCAAGGCCATGCAGGACCTTGGCTACGTCTACAACAGAGCCGCCACCGCCGTCCGCTCCGGCAAGTCGACCCTGATGGGACTCCTGCTCACCGACATCCGAAATCCGTTCTTCGCCGAAGTGACCATGGCGGTCGACCGGGAGGTCGAAGCGTTCGACACCAGCGCGATCCTCGGCTTCTCCTTCGGCAATGCGAAGCGCGAGTCCCAAATCGCGTTGTCCCTGGTGGAGCACCTGATCGGGGGGCTCATCCTGCTCCCGACCGCGGACTCGACGGCGGCGGGCCTGAGCTGTCTGGCCGGCCCGCGGGCGATCGCCCTGGTTCAGCTGCTGCGTCAAGTCCCCGACCTGCCCTCGGACTTCGTCGGGGTGGACAACGCTGCGTCCGGACGGCTGCTCGGTGAGCACCTCAAGGACGTCGGGATGCGCAGCGCCCTGTTGGTGGGGGGCGATCGGGCGTCCGCGCAGTTCAGCGAGCGGCTGGCAGGGCTGGCTGAGGGGATCGGCACCGGGGACGTGGTGCCGGTGCTGGGGGGCGCGGCCGGGCTGGCTGTGGTCGTGAGGCGACAGCGACCGGAGTGTGTGGTGACTTACAACGACACCCACCTGCTGTCGGTCATGCACCTGCTCCGCGACGCCGGCCTCGAACCCGGGCGCGACGTGGCCATGGGCAGCTTCGACAACACGCCGCTGAGCGCGGAGGTGAAGCCGGGGGTCACCTCCGTCGACCACCACGCCGCGCTGTTGGCCGAGGAGGCCGTCCGCCTGCTCTTCGAGCGATCGGCGGACTACGCCCGTCCGTGGCAGCAGGTGACCGTGCCGGTCACGCTCATGGTGCGGGAATCCAC
>CAYUWV010000399.1:0-1850 GCA_964448385.1 uncultured Propionibacteriaceae bacterium
TTGCCGCTGCCCATCGCTTCGGTCAGTGAGACGTGGGTGACCTGGGTTGGGAAGCGCTGCCGCATGGCCTGGATCATCTGGTCGGTGATCAGGTCCTTCGGCGCCGGGCGCCGTTGCGCGTTCGGGTTTCCCGGCTGGAATCCTGCGCTCTGGTTGCGTTGCTGGAGGACAACGGCGATGTTGTTCGACCCCAGCACGCTGATCGAGGACGACACGGAACTGCTGAGCGCGTTGCCGACGGTGAGGATCGCGATGACGGACCCGATGCCGATGACGATGCCGAGCATGGTCAGCAGTGCTCGCATCTTGTTCACCCGCAGACTCGTCAGAGCCATGCGAAGGTTGGCGCGCAGCTTCACCCGTGACCCCCTGACTGTCCTGTTTCCATGCCAGTCGCGCGTCCTACCCGGTGATCGTGACGGTGGTGCCTGCGGTGTGCTTCTCAGGCGTGTTCAGCACGCGGAGGCCTTCGGTGATGCCGTTGCCGGAGATCGCCACGCTGAAGTCGTTGGCCAGCCCGGTGGTCACCGGGAACTCTGTGAGGACGTACGTGTCACCCTCGCGCTTGACGGCGGCCAGGACAGCCTGGTTCCCCCGGGAGTTCGTGTACACGGCGTCGAAGGGGACGACCAGGACGCCGTCCTGCTGCGCCAGCACGTAGTTGAGGCGGACGTTCATGCCGATGCGTAGGTCGGTGTCGGGGGACGTCACCTCGACCTCGGTCGCGTACTGGATGTCGCTGCCGGTGATGCTGTCCCCGGCGGCGTCCTTGTTCGAGGTCGGCGCGATCGACGTGATCAAGCCCTCATAGACGGCATCGCGGGTAGCGTCGGATTCGATGGTGACCGCCATGCCGGGCTGCACGGTGACGACGTCGTACTCCTTGACGGATGAGTCGATCACCAACTGGTCGGTGTCCTCGATGATGAAGGCCGGGCCTGCCGGGTTCGCCCCCACGACCGCGTACACGGCGGTCACCGTGCCCGCCATGGGGGCTTTGATGGTCGTGGCCTGACGGTCTTCGTTGAGATTGGCGAGATCTTGCATCCCTACCAGATTCGAAGCGGACGCCTCGCTGCTGCGCACCCCGTCCAGGTTCAACTGGACCTCGGTCGAGGCCGCTGCCTTGGCCGCATCCCGGGACGACAGGGCGCGGAGGTAGGCGTCGTGGGCCGTGTCCGCCGCCAACCGGAGATCGCTCAGCGTGTTGTTCGTGGCGGTGCGGGTGGCCCGGTACTGGTCTTCGGCATTGTCATGAGCCGAGGTGGCCGCCGCCAGGGCGAGTTCCGCGCGTCTGGCCACGTCGGCGTACGTATCGACAGTGCTCTGGGCCGTCGCCGCGGCGGCCTGCGCAGCCGCGAGCGCGTCGAGCTGAGCCTGCGTCACGGCTGGCCCGGCGGCGTCGACGACGGCCTGGGCGGCGGCCACTGCCAGCTCGGCCGACTCCAGCGCCGCTTCGGCCGAGGCCAGGTCGGCGGCAGCCTTGTCGTAGGAGTACTGAGCGCTGTCGCGGGCGTTGGCGGCCGCGTCGAGCGCCGCCCGCTGGGCCAGCCGCTGGGCGTTCAGTCCGTCGTCGAGGGAATCGTCGTAGTCGTCGTAGGCCTTCCGGGCCTTCAGCCACGCGCTGTAGGCATTGGTGACCGCGGCGTTGGCGCTGGTGACGGCGGTGTTCGTGCCATTCGCCAGGGCCGTCCTGGACGCGTCGTAGCGGTGTTCGGCCGTGGTGATCGCTGCGTCGGAGACCCCCGACGCCTGGTCGATCGAGGCGAGCTTCGAACGGATCTGCTTGTCCAGCGTCGTCGTGCTCAGCCGGCCCAGGATGTCGCCCTGTTCGACCACTTGGCCGACCG
>CAYUWV010000400.1:0-1847 GCA_964448385.1 uncultured Propionibacteriaceae bacterium
GGCGTGGACGCGGCGAATGCCGCCAACGGGGGCAACCTCGAATCGTTGGCCGCGCTGGTCTTCGGTCGGTACGTGTTCGCGTTCGAGCTGACCTCGGCGTTGCTGATCACAGCGGCGCTGGGTGCCATGGTGCTGGCCCACCAGCGCCGGGTGACGCCGAGACTGGGCCAGGCCGAACTGGCCGCCGAACGGATGCGGGCCTACGCCGAAACCGGAGCGCACCCGGGGTCGTTGCCGAACTCCGGCGTGCTGGCCCGGCACAACTCGATCGCCACCCCGGGCCTGTTGCCGGACGGCTCGGTGTCGACAGCGTCCGTCTCGGAGGTGCTGGCACTGCGTGGGGTCATCGTCGACGCTCCGGCCATGTCCGAGGCCACGGCGCAGACGTTCCGTGCGATCGAACGAGTGGTCGAGGAGGAGGAGCTGTGACCCCCGAGAATCTGGTCATCCTGGCCACGATCGTCTTCGTGATCGGTGCCATCGGCGTGATGACCCGGCGTAACGCCCTGGTCGCCTTCTTGTCGATCGAGATGATGCTGAACGCCGCGAACCTGGTCATGGTGTCCTTCGCGATGGGCCGAGGTGGCCTGGACGGTCAGGTGGCGGCCTTCTTCGTGATGGTGGTGGCCGCCGCGGAGGTGGTGGTCGGGCTCTCGATCATCATGATCATCTTCCGGACCCGTCGGTCGACCTCGGTCGACACTGCCAGCCTGCTGAAACTCTGAGGGGAACTCAACTGATGACTCTGTTGGAGACCATCGTCCCGGTCGCAGCCTCCGGGATGTTCAGCTACGCCTGGCTGATGATCGCGCTGCCCGCCATCGGCGCCGCGCTGTTGCTGCTGACGGGCAAGGCCTTGGATCGCAGCGGCCATTGGATCGCGGTCGGCGCGGTGACGCTGTCCTTCTCGGTGGCGGTCTGGCTGTTCGCCGAACTGCTGCTGGCTTCCCCTGAACACCGCGTTGTCGCGGCGCCGCTGTACGAGTGGATTGCGGTCGGACCGTGGCGGATCGAGGTCGGGCTGCTGGTCGACCCCCTCTCCATCCTGTTCGCCTTGCTGATCACCGGTGTCGGCAGCCTGATCCACCTGTACTCGGTCGGCTACATGGCCCACGACGAGCGGCGTCGGCGCTTCTTCGCCTATCTGAACCTCTTCATCGCGGCGATGCTGATCCTCGTCCTGGCGGACAACTACCTGGTGATGTTCGTCGGCTGGGAGGGCGTCGGCTTGGCTTCCTACCTGCTGATCGGCTTCTGGCAGCACAAGCCGTCCGCAGCCGCGGCGGCCAAGAAGGCCTTCGTGATGAACCGGGTCGGTGACCTCGGCCTGACCATGGCCGTGATGGCGATGCTGGCGCTGTTCGGCTCCTCGGCCTTCGTCGACGTGAACGAGCGGATCGGTCAGGCGGACGTCTTCTGGGTCACCCTGATCGGCTTGCTGCTCCTGCTGGGCGCCTGCGGCAAGTCGGCGCAGGTGCCGCTGCAGGCGTGGTTGCTGGACGCCATGGAGGGCCCCACCCCCGTGTCGGCGCTGATCCACGCGGCCACCATGGTCACGGCGGGCGTCTACCTCGTGGTGCGCTCGCACGCGATCTTCGAGAAGACCCCGGTGGCCAGCACCGCGGTCGTCATTGTGGGTACGGTCACCCTGCTCGCGGGCGCCTGGATCGGTACCTCCAAAGACGACATCAAGAAGGTCCTCGCTGGTTCGACGATGAGCCAGATCGGCTACATGATGCTGGCAGCCGGCATCGGCCCGGCCGGCTACGCCTTCGCGATCTTCCACCTGCTGACCCACGGCTTCTTCAAGGCCAACATGTTCCTGGGCGCCGGCTCGGTGATGCACG
>CAYUWV010000401.1:0-1845 GCA_964448385.1 uncultured Propionibacteriaceae bacterium
GACATCACCCCGCTCTACCAGCGGGCCCACGACGAGGGGCTGCTGGTCGCCCGGGTGCACACCGGTGACCCGTCCATCTACGGCGCGACCGCCGAGCAGCGGCGCATCCTGGATGAGATCGGCATCCCGCACCGGACGATCCCAGGGGTGTCGGCGTTCTCGGCCGCCGCCGCCCGGATGGGCGTCGAGATCACGATTCCCGAGGTGTCGCAGACGCTGATCCTCACCCGCCTGGAGGGCGGTCGCACCCCGATGCCCGACCGCGAGACCGTCCGCGGATTCGCCGCCCACGGCGTGACCATGGCGCTGTACTTGTCGGCGGCGCGCAACAAGGCGTTGCAGGCCGAACTGCTGGCGGGCGGCTACCCGCCGGAGACCCCGTGCATCGTCGGCTACCGGGTGAGCTGGCCCGATGAGTTGATGCTGCGCTGCCGGCTGGACGAACTGTCGGCCACGATGAAGCAGCACAAGCTGTGGAAGCACACCGTGGTACTGGTAGGCCCGGCCATGGCCGAGACCTCCACCACCCGCAGCCACCTGTACCACCCCGGCTTCCGGCACGAGTTCCGGGACGCGGACGACACCCCGCTGGTGACCCGATGACCACCATCGACGGCCTGCCCGGCCCCGCCACGGCCACAACCCCCACCACCCGCAGCCGCCTGTACCACCCCGGCTTCCGCCACGAATCCCGTGACACCGACAACACCCCGCTGGTGACCCGATGACCACCATCGACGGCCTGCCCGGCCCCGCCACGGCCACAACCGTCACCACCCGCAGCGTCCGCCACGAATCCCGGGACGCCGACGGCATGGTGACGCGTTGATCACGGTCCACGGCGTGCTCGGCGCGCCCAGCCCGCAGCTGCGGAAGGCAGCCGGGACCGCGGACTGGGTGGTCGGCGGACGCCGGCACCTCGACGCCCTCGAGGTCGAGGCCGAGCGGCGGATCACCCTTGGCGCGTTGCGCCAGGCGGTGGAGACGATCGCGACGCTGCCAGAGACCGACCAGATCGTGGTGATCGCCAGCGGCGACCCGCTGTACTTCGGGGTGGTCCGGACGCTGCGGCGAGCGGGACTGCGCCCACGAGTCGTGACCGCGCCGTCGTCGATCGCCGCCGCGTTCGCCGCGGTCGGGGTGCCCTGGGATGATGCCGCCGTGGTCAGCGTCCACGGCCGCCCGCTGGCGGCAGCGGTGAACCTCGCCCGGGCCCACCCGAAAGTGGCGGTGTTCACGTCCGCCGAGAACGGACTGCGCGAACTCGCCGCTGGCCTGGCCGACCTGGGGCGCCGGTACGTGCTGGCCGAACGCCTCGGCGAGGACGACGAGCGCGTGCGGGTCTTCGACGGCGCTCAGGCGATGGCGGTGGAGCCGGTGGAGCCGAACGTGGTGCTGATCCTCGACCAGGGAGTTGATGCCCCCGACAGCGACTGGCCGGGCGCTGTCGCCGGCCCGCTGCGCGGCCCTCGCCCCTCGGTGTCCGCCGCGGCCGCCGTCGCCTTCGCGCGACTGCTCCCCGAGCCCGGCGAACTGCTGTGGGCCTCAGGCCCATTGGCCGAGGACGTGGCCGCCCTGGCGCGCTGGTCCGGCGCGGCGGTCTGGACGCCGGAGGGCTCGACCAACGCGGACACGCCAGCGCCCGCCACCCCGGCCACGCCCGTCTCGCCCTTCACGCTCGCGACTCCCACCACTCCCGCGGCACCCGCCACTCCGGACACGCCCCTCTCGCCCTTCACACCCGAGACTCCCACCACTCCCCCCGCGCCAGCCACCCCCGCCGCGCCCATACCAGCGACGGGGCTCGTCACCACCGCTTCCCTTGCCGCCCTCGCCGCCCATGCC
>CAYUWV010000402.1:0-1843 GCA_964448385.1 uncultured Propionibacteriaceae bacterium
CGGCCGCGGGTAGCATCGACGCCATGATCGAGCTGGTGCGGCAGATGTGGGTTCCTGCGGTCGTGGTCCTGATCGGACTGGCGCTCTGCTTCAGGGGTTACGTGTGGATGCGATGGGTCTTCGCCCTGGCCGGCGGTTTTGTCGGCTGGCAGCTGGGCGGTCTGCTGGGCAAGCAGGTGCAGCTCAACCCTGCGTGGGATCGGTGGATCGACTGGGGGGCGGCCATTCTGGGCGCGCTGCTGGTGGCCACGGTTGCCTACGGCTTCTACGTCGTGGGAGTGCTGGTCGCGGTCGGCGGGTTCGGTTTCAACCTGGGGCTCACGACAGCCCCGAGCCTCGGCCTGATCGGCTGGCAGGTCACCGCCGCGGCGGGTGTGGTGGCCGCGACCCTCGTGATGCTGGCGCTGGTGACCAAGCTGCCCAAGCTGCTCATGGTGGTGGTCACAGCGATCGTCGGTGCCGGTGCCATCGTCAGTGGCACGCTGTCGTTGATCGGCGATCTCGACTTGGCGGGCCTGCGCTGGTGGAATGCCGGCAGCGTGTTCACCCAGGGGTTGGCCTGGAACCTGCTGCTCGTCGCCGTCACGGTTGCCGGGGTGGCCGTCCAACTGCGGGGGAAGTCGGCTCGCAACCTGCGCGCGGCCTACGCCTGAGGGCCGTCCCGGTTAAGCGGACCCAGGCGCCGGCACGGGGTGGACGCCGTCCAGCCCCGCGGCGTCGTTGGGCTCCCGCCGTCCCGCCAGGGGCGCCACGCTGCTGGCCGTCACCAGCCCTAGGAGCGCGACCACGGCCACCAGCAGGAGTGCGTGCCTGACCCCCAGGGAGCCGGCCGCGATCCCCAACAGTGGCGGCGCGACCAGCGCACCCACGGTGGTGATGGCCGACAGGACGGCAACCCGACCGGGCGCCAACAGCGGGTGGTCCGAAGCCGCTCCGACTGCGATCGGGAAGATGAGCGCGGTACCCAGCCCCCAAGCGGACGCGCCGACGACCGCGAGCGGCAGCCCCGGCGCGAGTCCGAACAGCAGCAGGCCGGCGGCCGTCACCGACAGCGAAATCCGCATGGTCAGGACGCGGCCCAGCCGGTCGATCATCGTGGCGCCGAAGACTCGGACGAGCATCATCGAGCCGATCATCACAGCCAAGACGACGCCGCCGACTGACTCGCTCTGAGCGAAGCCGTCGACCAGGGCGACCGACAACCAGTTGTTGGCGGCGCCTTCGGCGACCACGGTGGCGAACGTGAGGGTGCCGATCATCAGGGTTCGCGGTTCGCGCCAGGCGGTCAGGGAGGAGCGTCGCGGGCTGGTCGCCGCCACCTGCTCGTCCGGACGCTGAGGCAGCACCATGCCGCCTGCCAAGGCGGCCAGCCGCAGGCCGACACCCAGGGCGGCTACCACCGCGAATTGGACTGCTACCCCGATCCCGAGCGCCGAACACAGGGCGCCCAGGCCCGACCCGGCCACCGCGCCAGCGGAGAAGATGGCGTGGAATTGGGGAATCACCGTCCGGCCGAGTGCACGCTCCACCCGGGCAGATTCGACGTTCGCGCTGACGTTGATGAGGGCGCCGCCCATGCCCTGCACGATGATGCCCAGCACCAGCAGCCACAGCGAGGCGACCCCGGTGGCCACCCCCATGACGGTGCTGCCCACCGCCATCAGCAGCGTGGCGGCAACAAACAGCTTCTCGGTCCCCCAGCGTGTCATCAGCGGCCCGGCACTCACCACGGTGACCAGCGCGCCGATCGAGCCCACCAACAGCACGATGCCCAGGTCGACCGTCGACAGCCCGAGGCCTTCCTTGATGCTCGGGATGCGCGCCAGCCACGAGAACGCGAGCA
>CAYUWV010000403.1:0-1829 GCA_964448385.1 uncultured Propionibacteriaceae bacterium
TCCCCTGCGGGAGGGGTCTGAGCTGCCTGCCGCGCAGCCGGGTCCTTAGCCAGGGCCGTCCACGTCGGCTCGGGCCGAGGGTGTCCTGGCTGAGCTGTCTGCCGGGGCAGCCGCGCCCTCTGTCGATGCCGCCTGAATACTGACCCCGTGGCGCCGAGTGAATGTTGACCCCCCTCGGGCCGGGAGTGTCCGGGTCTGAGCTGCCCGCCGCCCAGCCGCGCCCTCGACCAAGACCCGACCCCCCACGTCCCCCAGGCAGGGCCTGAGCTGCCCCGCGCAGCCGCGCCCTCGACCAGTGCCCACCGACCCGACCATCGGCGGCGACGGGACACGGACGCCAGACGCAAGCCCCCGACCCCGGGATCCCGCCAAGTCGTCGTAGTCCTCCCGCCCGACCCGGGTCTAGCCTGGATCCAGGAGGTAGTTATGCCTGATGTGAACTGGCACGTCACGACCCTCGATCCGTGGGTCAGCGCCGGGATCCGCCAAGTCGTCCCGATGAAGGACATCTCCCAGGCCTTCTCCAAGGCCTTTGGGGACGTCGCCGCCGCAGCTGCCCAGGCAGGGGTCGAACTGGAAAGCCCCGCCTACGCCTGCTACTTCGGAATGCCTGCCGAGACCGTGGACGTTGAGATCGGCTTCGGCATTCCCGCGAAGGTCGAGCTACCCGGCCTCGTCGTCACCGAGCACCCGGCCACCACAGCGGTAGTCGGCACCCACATCGGCCCTTACGACGACCTGAAGCTCAGCTACGACACCCTGCCCGCGTGGCTCGCGGAGAACCCCGCCGAACTCAGCCAGAGCATGTTCGAGTTCTACGACTCCGAACCGGACGCCGAGAACCCGATCACCCGCATGGTGTTCCCGCTGGCCTGAGCCTCGCCGATCGCAGCTTCGTGGGCGAGCGCCCACGTGAGGGCGTCCGCGACCGAGTCGACCACGGCCACACCCTCGGGCAGCGCCGGGCGTCGCACGATGACCACGGCCACGCCGAGTTCGGCCGCGGCGTCCAGTTTGGCGTCCGTGGCACCGCCCGAGTCCTTCGTGACCAACACGTCGATGCCGCGGCTGCTGAGCAGTTCGCGCTCGTCGGCGCGGTTGAACGGGCCGCGCGCCCGAAGCACCTCCCACGTCGCCGGCACAGTGAACGCGGGGGCATCCACCACCCGCACCAACACGTAGCGATCCGCCCACCCGACGAACTCGGGCAGGGTCTGGCGCCCGGTGGCCAGGAACACCCGTTCCCCACGGGTCTGGGCCACCTCCCGGGCCTCGGCCAGCGAGTCCACCCAGTGCCAGGTCGCCGCGTCCGGTCGTCCCGACCAGCCTGGGCGCGACAGGCGCAACAGCGCGACGCGGGTTTCGCCGCAGGCAACGGCGGCGTTGGCCGTGATCTGGGCGGCGAAGGGGTGGGTGGCGTCCACCACGGCGCTCACCCCCTGGTCGCGGAGGTAGGCGGCCAGCCCCGGGGCTCCCCCGAAGCCGCCCACCCGCACCGCCCCGGCCGGCAGCGTCAGGTCGGTCACATCCCCAGCCAGCGACGTCACCACTGGGACGCCAGCAGCGACCAACTGGTCGGCCAGGCGCCGGGCCTCCGCGGTGCCACCGAGCAACAGGACGGTCATCGCCGCCACCACGCCAGCCCAGACACCGCCAGGACCAACCCAAGCAAGGCAGTCACCGCCCCCACCAACGCCAGCCCACACCAGGCCGGGACCTACCCAACAGCAACGTCATCGCCGCCACCACGCCAGCCCGCAGACCGCCAGAACCGACCCAAGCAAGGCAGTCACCGCCCCCACCACGCCAGAGCCGACGCGACCAGAGCC
>CAYUWV010000404.1:0-1826 GCA_964448385.1 uncultured Propionibacteriaceae bacterium
CAATGCTTTGATATTTGTCTAATCTCTGGCACCATGGGGCCGTGCCCAAGACGCTGCCGATCCTGCTGGACACCCAGCCCATCTGCTGCCCGACGCTGGAAGACCCAGCCGGCCTGTCCGACGCTGAGGCGACCGCACTGGCCATCCGCCTCAAGGCGCTGGCCGATCCCGCCAGGCTGCGGCTGGTGAGCCTTCTGCTCGATCGACTGGGCCAAGGCGCCTCCACCAGAGAACTGGCCCCCCTCCTGAGCCTGACCGAACCCACCGTGAGCCACCATCTGCGCACCCTGCTCGATTCAGGGCTGGTGGCCAAGGACCGGCAAGGCACGACCGTCTACTACCGGGTGGTACCCGAAGCGATCCAGGCGATCGCCGTCGTGCTCCACCTCACCTGCTGCTGAAGGAGAAGACATGAACACCGCCAAATCCGACGAGATCCGCCAGGCCGTTCGCGAGAACTACGGCCAGATCGCCGAAGCCGCGACTAGTTGCTGCGACACCTCGTCCTGCTGCACACCGAGCGCCCAGCAGCCCCAACTGCTGTCGCTCCAACTCGGTTACTCCCCCCGAGACCTCGTCGCCGTCCCCGAGGGCGCGAACCTCGGACTGGGGTGCGGCAACCCGCAGGCGATCGCCAACCTGAAGCCGGGTGAGGTCGTCCTCGACCTGGGCAGCGGCGCCGGCTTCGACTGCTTCCTGGCCGCCCGCGAAGTGGGGCTCGGGGGCCGAGTGATCGGGGTCGACATGACCCCCCAGATGATCACCAAGGCCCGGGCCAACGCCGATCGGGACGGCTACGACAACGTCGAGTTCCGGCTGGGCGAGATCGAGCACCTGCCCGTTGCCGATGCAAGCGTCGACGTGGTCATCTCCAACTGCGTGATCAACCTGTCACCGGACAAGGCCAGCGTCTTCGCCGAAGCCTTCCGCGTCCTTCGCCCCGGCGGACGGCTCGCCATCTCCGACGTGGTCGCCTTCGCCGAGATCCCGGACGAGGTGCGCGACGATCTGGCGCTGCTGACCAGCTGCGTCTCGGGCGCAGCGGACGCGCACGTGGTCGAGCAGTTGCTCCGGGAGGCGGGATTCGAAGAAGTCCTCGTCGCAGCCAAGGAAGACAGCAAGACCTTCATGGCCGACTGGGCGCCGGGCGCTCCCATCACCGATTACGTCGTCTCCGCCACCATCGAGGGACGAAAGCCAGCGGCCTAGCCACCCACCGCCGCTAACCGAGCCGCTGCGGGCCCCAGCAGGAGTAGCCTGAAGGGGTTATCCCGCCCTGCGGAGGGAAGCCGGTGAGAGGCCGGCACTGACGCGCAACCGTGAGCCGGAACGAATCCGGCGAGTCGGAATACTACGCAGAGCGGCTCAGCCCTTACCCGCTGTCGCGACCCAACGGGAGGCGGACCCCAAGCCCGTCATCCGTGGTGCAGCAGAAGGATGACGACGATGTGTGTCCCTGGACAACCGGTCCGTCCGTTCAGCGCCACCGAACTTGAGAGCGCCTGGGCGGAGTGGTCGGGCTACTCCCCCATTCTTGGCGACGTGATGCTGGTCCTCGCGCGCACCGGCCTGCGCTGGAGCGAGGCCCGGGTGGTCACTGTTGCCGACGCCGACGCCGATCAGCTCCTGGTGGACAAGTCCGCCAGCGAAACCGGCGGCCTGCGCCGACTACCGGAGTGCCGCGTGCGCCTGGTGCCGCTGGCCCCCCGCGTCCGGCCCGTCGTCCGGCGGCTGGTGGCCGGACGGGACGGGGACGAGTTGCTGTTCACCACCAGCCTCGGCTCACCGTTGGAGCGTCGGGCGGTGTTGCGACGGCTCAACTGGTC
>CAYUWV010000405.1:0-1796 GCA_964448385.1 uncultured Propionibacteriaceae bacterium
TAGGTCGCCGGGTTCGAACGCGGGGTCCGTCCGATGGGTGACTGGTCCACGTGGATGCTCTTGTCGACGTGTTGGATCCCGGTGATGCCCTTGTGGCGCCCGGGCACGGTGCGGGCATTGTGGAGTTGCCTGGCCAACGCGGCGTAGAGGATCCCATTGACGAGCGTCGACTTGCCCGATCCGGAGACACCCGTCACCGCGATGAGCTGGCCCAGTGGGAAAGACACTGTGACATCGCGCAGGTTGTT
Organism: uncultured Propionibacteriaceae bacterium; assembly: GCA_964448385.1. Classification (GTDB taxonomy): domain Bacteria; phylum Actinomycetota; class Actinomycetes; order Propionibacteriales; family Propionibacteriaceae; genus Propionicimonas. The sequence continues at coordinate 249 of CAYUWV010000405.1, forward strand.
GGCCGAGGCTTCGCGGACGGTGATCGCGAGGCTGGTGCCGCGGCGACGTCGCTGTGGCATCGGGATGGACCGGCGGCCCGACAGGTAGGCGCCGGTCGCGGAGGTGGGATGCTCGAGGAGTTCGTCGACCGTGCCGGACAGCACGACAGCGCCACCATGTTCCCCAGCCCCGGGGCCGATGTCCACGACCCAGTCGGCGGCGCGGATGGTGTCCTCGTCGTGCTCGACGACGATCAGGGTGTTACCCAGGTCACGCAGCCGGATCAGGGTCTCGATCAGTCGATGGTTGTCCCGCTGGTGCAGCCCGATTGATGGCTCGTCCAGAACGTAGAGCACTCCCACCAACCCAGAACCGATCTGGGTCGCCAGGCGGATCCGCTGCGCCTCCCCTCCCGAGAGGCTCCCTGCAGCTCTGGCGAGGCTGAGGTAGTCCAGACCGACGTCCAGCAGGAACCTGAGGCGTTCGTTGACCTCCTTGACCACCCGCTCGGCGATCTGCGCCTCTCGTTCGGTGAGTTCCAGCGACCGCATGAAGCGCGCCACGTCATCGATAGCCATCGCGGAGACCTCAGCGATATTGCGGCCGCCGACGGTCACCGCCAGCGACGTGGGCTTCAGGCGGGCGCCCTTGCAGGTCAGGCACGGCACTTCGCGCATGTAGCCGCCGAAGCGTTCGCGCGACGCGTCCGTTTCCGCCTCGGTGTGGCGTCGCGCGATGTAGGGAATGGCGCCCTCGTACTTGGCGCGATACGTGTGTTCGCGGCCGTGCCGGCTCCGGGTCTTCACAGTCACCGGGTGGCTCAGCCCACCGAGCAGCATCGCCTGGATCCTTGTCGGCAATTCCTGCCAGGGCGTGTTGACCGAGAAGCCCTCCAGATCTGCCAGGGTGGCGAAGATGGCCTGGAAGTAGCCGCCGACATAGGGGTTGGACCAGACCTGGATGGCGCTGTCGGCCAGGCTCTTCGACGTGTCCGGCACAACGAGGTCAGGATCGACCTCCATGCGCGTGCCGAGGCCGGAGCAGGCCGGACACGCCCCCCACGGGCCATTGAAGGAGAACTGACGCGGTTCGAGTTCCTCGATGGAGATGTCGTGCTCGTTGGGACAGGCAAGCCTTTCCGAGTAACGGCGTTCCCGTTTCGGGTGATCGGCGGGGCGGTCGACGAAATCGATGGAGACGACACCACCGGCCAGTCCGAGGGCGGTCTCGACCGAGTCGGTCAGCCGCTGCTTGATGGTCGGCTTCACGGCAAGTCGATCTACGATGACGTCGATCGAGTGCTTCTTCTGCTTGTCCAGTGTCGGCGGCGAGATCAGCTGGTGGACCTCCCCGTCCACCCGGACCCGGCTGAGACCCTGGGTCGCCAACTGCCGGAACAGGTCGCCGTACTCCCCCTTGCGGCCACGGACGACCGGAGCCAGCACCTGGAAGCGGGTTCCTGCCTCGAGACCCATCAGGCGGTCGACGATCTGCTGGGGCGATTGCCGGCTGATCCTCTCACCGCATTCCGGGCAGTGCGGTCGTCCCGCTCGCGCGTAGAGCAGCCG
>CAYUWV010000406.1:0-1780 GCA_964448385.1 uncultured Propionibacteriaceae bacterium
GGGTCGATGATGTGAGGAGCGGTCATCGTGATAGTTCCTTTCGAGAGTGCTGTGAGAGGTTTCACTCGAAGGATCACGCGGTGACCGCGCTCACGCCCCCACGACATGCCGGGAAGACGATCACACGATCCGCGCTACACCACTATCAGGGACGCAACTCTGACCCAGGCCTGTCCTCGATGGCGCCGTTCGAGGGTTCGGTAGACAGATGCGAGTTTGTCGGCGGGTGAGCTCCTGATGAGCCTTGTCCGCGCCGGCATCTTGGGCCTCGGCGAGCACGGCCCAACGATGAACCGAAACCCTTTCGACTGAAAATGTTCATAATTTCATCGACTTCTTAGGAATGATTTTCGGTTCAGGTGTTGTCCGAGTGTTGTCCGTTCGAAAAAGATTCGCGAGCAGGGGTTTCTGGTGCAAAAAGTGTCAGAGGCGGCGTTTAGCGTTGAGACCATGAACAGCACGGGAACGGTCACGGTGAACGAGTTCACCGCGGGCGTCACTGGGCTGCTCGATCGGCTCGACTGCGGCAGCACGGTGCTGCTGCCGGATCGGGATCAACTGGGTGTCGTCGCTGACCTGTTGGGGGTGCAGAGCCGGCTGGCCGGCGTCCTGGCTTCGGTGCTGCAGACCGTGGAGTCCTCCGAAGCGGCGATGACGGCGCACGGCACCACGACCGTGACCTGGCTGGCCGGTGAGCTGCGCTACACCCGGCGGGAAGCCTCCGCGATGGTGTACCAGGCGCGTGACCTTCGACGGTTCACGCACGTGCATGAGGCGCTGAGCGATGGTGACGCGACGGAGCCGCAGGTGCGGGCGATCACCCGCGTCCTACGCAAACTGCCTACCGATCTCGGGGTGGACGCCGAACGGCACGCCCAGACCACGATGGTCGGCTACTGCGACCAGTTCGACAGCCAAGCACTCGCCGGGTTGAGCCGCCACCTCCTCGAGGTGGTCGCCCCGGAGGTTGCCGAGCAGGCCGAAGCGGAACGCCTCGAACGGGAACTCGCTGCGGCCAGGCGCAACAGGCATTTCAGCTTCTCTGACGACGGGCACGGCTCCACCCTGATTCGCGGCAGTCTCCCGGCTGCCGATGCGGCGTTGTTGAAGGAGCAGATCGACGCGATCGCCGCCCTGGCCCGCCGGACAGCGGCGGAACGGTGCGACCCGCTTACCGAAGACGTCACCCCGGCGATGCGGCGGGCGGATGCGTTGATGGATATTGCCCGCCATGTTGCCAACTGCCAGGCAGCGCCCCGCCATGGCGGTGACCGGCCCCACATGGTGATCTCGATCGGCTACCAGGACCTGCTCGACGACTGCCGGCTCGCCGGCCTGGTCGACGGCACCGAACTAACACCTGGCCAGTTGCGCCGGTGGGCGTGCGACGCCGGCGTCATCCCGATCGTTCTGGGCGGCGACTCCGCACCGCTGGATGTGGGACGCGAGCAGCGGCTCGTCACCCCCGACATCCGCCACGCACTCCACGCCCGCGACCGAGGATGCGTGTTTCCCGGCTGCAACCGGCCACCCGCCGACTGTGACGCCCACCACATTGTTCCCTGGCAACACAACGGGCCAACAGCGCTGCAGAATCTGGTGTTGTTGTGTTCCCCACATCACAATTTGTGTGAACCTCGCAACGATCCGGAGTATCTACGGTGGCAGGTCAGGATCGGGCCGGACGGACTCCCCGAGGTCATTCCTCCCAGGCATGTGGATCGCAAACGACGACCCCGCCGACACCAACGATTCCGAACACCCGACGGCTGACCGGGGG
>CAYUWV010000407.1:0-1777 GCA_964448385.1 uncultured Propionibacteriaceae bacterium
CTCTGAGACTGCGAGGCCACGCGGTTCGCCTCGCGCTCCCGGAGTTCGACCCGCCTGATCTTGCCCGAGATGGTCTTGGGCAACTCGTCGATGAACTCCATGATGCGGATCAGCTGGTAGCCGGACAGCCGTTCCCTGGCGTGGGCGTAGATCGACGCCGCGGCAGCCTCCGGGGCCGCTGCGGAATCGGCGACCAGACACACGAACGCCTTCGGTACTGCCAACCGAAGGGGATCGGGGCTCGGCACAATGGCCACTTCGGTGACGTACGGATGTTCCAGCAGGATCGACTCGAGTTCGAACGGCGAGATCTTGTAGTCCGAGGCCTTGAAGACGTCGTCGGCACGACCGATGTAGGTGATGTACCCCTCGGCGTCCGCCGAACCGATGTCGCCGGTGTGGTAGTAGCCCCCGCGGCGTGCTTCGGCCGTCATTTCGGGGTCGTTGTGGTACTCCTCCATCAACGCGATGTTCGGCACCGAAAGGTCGAGACAGATCTCGCCCTCGGCTGGACTGGGCTCACCGGTCACCGGATCGAGCAGCACCACCGCGTAGCCGGGCATCGGCCTGCCCATGGAACCGTCCTTGACGATTTGACCAGGGGAGTTGCCGATGCAGCAGGTCATTTCGGTTTGGCCGAAGCCGTCGCGAATGGTGCCGCCCCAAGCGTGGCGCACCTTCGAAATCACCTCTGGATTGAGCGGTTCGCCGGCACCGACGAGTTCGCGCGGCGGCGTGCTGAGCTGGCTCAGGTCGGCCTGGATCAGCATCCGCCAGACAGTCGGCGGCGCGCAGAACGAGGTGACGTGGTGCGAATCCATGACGCGCATCAGGGCTGCGGCGTCGAAGCGGTCGTAGTTGAAGATGAAGACCGTGGCCTCGGCCAGAAAAGGGGAGAAGAAGTTGCTCCACGCGTGTTTACCCCAACCCGGGGAAGAGATGTTGAGGTGGACATCGCCCGGCCGCACCCCGAGCCACCACATGGTCGACAGGTGGCCGACGGGGTAGGAGACCTGCGTGTGCCGCACGAGCTTGGGACGGGCCGTCGTGCCCGAGGTGAAGTACAGCAGCGAGAGCGAGTCCGCAGGGGTGGGACCGTCCGGCTCGAATCCGGCTGGCGCCTGCAGCGCCTCGGCGACGTTGAGCCACCCGGGCGGCGCGACGTCCCCGACGCCGATCCGGACCAGGTCGCCCGGGATCTCGGTGAAGCGGTGGCTCAGGCCCACCGGGGCGAAGGCGAACCGCGCCTCGGCCTGCGTGACCCGATAGTCGAGGTCGGCCGCGGAGAGGAGGGTCGAGGTCGGAATCGCCACCGCTCCCACTTTGAGCAGGCCCAGCAGGACGTCCCAGATCTCGATGGAGTTGTTCAGCATCACGATGGCTCGATCGCCGCGCTTCATGCCGATGGCGGTGAACCACGTCGCGACCCGGTCGGAGCGTTCCGCGAGGTCCGCGTACGTCCAGCTGTGGGCGCTGAAGTCAGGATCGACGATGGTGACGGCGGCTCGGTCGGGATGCTCCCCGGCGATGACGTCGAACCACTCCAACGCGAAGTTGAACTCCGTGAGTTCCGGCCAGCGGAAGCCCCTCACCGCGCCGTCGTAGTCGTAGGCGTGCTCGAACAGGAAGTCCCGCGCGTGGCGGACGGCTGTCGTGGCGGCGGTGGCGGGCCGGCCGGGGTAGGACATGGGCGCTCCAGGAGGTGACCTTAACTTACGGTCACGTAGCTTAGCGTTGATCGCCCGGACCGGCAGGGTGCCGGCGTGGTGGCGCTCAG
>CAYUWV010000408.1:0-1776 GCA_964448385.1 uncultured Propionibacteriaceae bacterium
TCGCTACGATGGGGCGACCGGGCGAGGTCGCATAGTGGTCTAGTGCAGCCGCCTTGAAAGCGGCCGAGTGTCAAAGCTCCGTGGGTTCGAATCCCACCCTCGCCGCCCGCGGGCGATGTCGACCAGGGGAGCGTTGCGCAGTGACCACGACACACCAGATCAAACCACGGCCACCCGTCCGTGCCTTCGCAGTGGCTGCCGGAATGGCGCTGCTCGCGGTGCTGCTGTTCATGTTGCCGACGTGGTTCGGCTGGCCGGTGGTCTTCCCGATCCTCGGGGGAGTCGTGCTCGCGCTGGCCGTCGGTCTGGTACTCGTCGCCCTGGCCGCGTCCCGCCGCATGGCGGTCACCGTGCTGCTGGACGACGCCGGCCTGCGCGTCCAGAGCGCCGGAGGCACCCAGTCAGCGCAGTGGGCGGACGTCGTGAAGGTGACCCGGACGACGGGCCGGATCACCTTGCATCGACGCGATGGATCGCGGGTCTCGCTCGTCATGCCGCGAGGAGGCACCGGCAACCTGAATGCCCTCGGCGTCGACATCGCCAAGCGGCTGGACGTCAACCGCGGCTATCAGTCCTGACGAGGTCGATCACTCGGCAGGGTGGTAAGCGCACTGGTCGTCGAGGTCGTCGCTCTTGGGCTTCGTCGTGGGGGAGCTGGACGGCTTCGCCGAGGCACTGCCCGACGGCGACGCTGACACCGACGGCGTGGCAGACGAGGGGGTGTTGCTCTTGTCGGCTTCCTTCAGTGCCTTCCGCACCCGCGCCTGGACCGCCGTCCAGTTCGGGTTGGCGCTCACCCAGCCGGCTTCACCCGTGCGGAAGACGACGCTGCGCAGTTTGGTGCCGTGCACCCGGTTGGCGAGGGTGAGCATGGCCGGCAGCATGTTGCGCGGCACGTCGGTCTCGATGGTCTTCTCGCCGGCCTGAGCGACCTTCTGGTAGTTCAGCAGCACGTTCTGAGGGCTGGCCTGCTGCACCACGGCGTTGATGACGCAACGCTGGCGTTCCATCCGGCTGTAGTCGTCGAGGCCGTAGCGGCCGCGGGCGTACCACAGCGCCAGGCGTCCCTTCAGGTGCTGATTCGGACCAGGTTCGATGTAGCCCTCGGGCGGGACGTGGGCGTCGGTCTGGCCGCCGATGGGCACCCGGTAGTTGACGTTCACCGTGATGCCGCCCAAGGCGTTGATGAAGTCCTTGAAGCCGTCCATGTTGACCTTGACGTAGTAGTCGATGTCAAGGCCGAGGGCTTCACCGGTCGACACCTTCATCACGTCCGCGGCGAAGTTCTTGGTCTTGCCGAGAACATCGTTCGGCACCTCGGTGGGCACCACGCGGTACATGGCGTTCAAGAAGTAGGAGGCGTTGGCGGGGTTCACACCGTCGTAGAAGCCGTTGGGGTAGCGCGCGTGCAGCGGCGAGTCGGCCGGGAACGGCATCCGTGCCGTGTTGCGCGGCAGGGAGAACAGCGTCGTGGCGCCGTTCTTGGTGTCGATCGAGGCGATGATCACCGTGTCGGTGCGGTCCCCAAGGTTCTTGGCCCGGTCATTGCCCGAGTCGCCGCCCAGGATCAGCACGTTCAACCGGTCCTTGTCGGCCCACGGGTCTGCCTGGTTGGTGATGGTCGGCTGGGTTGCGCTCTGGCTGTCGCTCGGGTCGAAGATCGCGGTGACCAGCCCGGCGGTGGTGTAGGTGAAGTTCGCCGCGAGCGCCATCGGTGCGGCCACCAGGAAGGACAAGACGCCGACCAGGGCAGCCCCGGCGAGCCGTTCCACGAGA
>CAYUWV010000409.1:0-1772 GCA_964448385.1 uncultured Propionibacteriaceae bacterium
CTGCTCGAGGGTGCGCTGCGCCTCTCGCAGGCGCCCCAGGGTGATCTCGATGTCGCTGATGGCGAGGGAGCAGCCCAGGACGTCGGAGACGTGCCCGGCGCGGGTCAGACCCTCCGCGGCGGTGGTGTAGGCGCGCTGTGCTTCGGCGAGGTCTCCGCTGGTCCACCGGGCAAGGCCCATGAGAGCGGAGGCTGAGGCGAAAGTGAGGAGGTCGTCCTCGCTGGCGCGCGTCAGGGCGAGTTGGGCGTGCGAGACGGTTGCCGGCAGGTCGCCGGAGACGAGCGCGAGCGCTGCCCGATAGGTCTCGATGGCGCCCGGGATGCGGCGAAGCTCAGCGTGGTCCACCACGACCAGGTCGTCAGCCGGCCCAGCCAGGAGCTGTTCGAGCTCGGCCAAGCGCTGGTCCACCCCGTCGAATTCGTTGCTGGCCATGAGGGCGCCGATGGCGCCGACAGCGAGCACCGGCCGCTTCTTCACGGTGTCGGCGGGGAGCTCATCGGACCAGCGGCGGATGACGGCTTCGCGGCGTTGGCGGCGCAAGTCCGGTATCGCGAGCTCGATCAGGTCGGCGGCCCGCTCGTTGTCGCCGGCGGCGAGGGCGTGTCGGACCGCGTGCTCGGGGTCACCGGCTCGTTCGTACCACTCGCTGGCGCGGCGATGAAGGCCGTTGACGTCCCCGGGCCGTTCGTCGACGAGATGGGCGGTGAGCACGTCGGCGAACAGGTGGTGGTATCGGTACCAGCGCCGGTGGTCATCGAGTGGGACCACGAACAGGTTCTGCCGATCCAGTGACTCCAGCATCGCCTTGCCGCCGGCGCCCCCGGTGACGGCGTCGCACAGGGAACCGGTCAGCGCCTCAAGGACGGAGGTGTCCAGCAGGAACCGCCGCACCTGGGCGGACTGGCGGTTCAGAACCTCGTCCGCCAGGTAGTCGAGAACGTACCGGTCATCACCGGCGAACCCTGCGATGAACCCGGCCGAGTCGTCGCGACCCTGGAGCGACAGCGCCGCCAGTTGCAGCGCGGCAATCCATCCCTCCGTGCGGCCCTCAAGGGCGGCCACCTCCGCGGCAGGCAGACCGAGAGCGGCGACGTCGTTGAGGTAAGCCGACGCCTCAGCCACGGTGAAGCGGAGGTCGCCCGCCCGGACCTCGACGAGCTCGCCAAGGGCGCGTAACCGGCCGAGTGGCAGGGCGGGGTCCGCCCGGGTACTGATGACGACGTGCACCTGGGGTGGGAGGTGGTCGAGCAGGAAGGTCATGCCGGGCCGGATCCCGGCGCTGTCGCACCGGTGGTAGTCATCCAGCACCACCGTCAGGTCTTCGGGCAACACGCTGAGTTCGTTCAGTAGCGCAGCCAGCACGCTCTCGATGGGCATCTGGCCGGTCTGGAGTTGGGCCAGGGCAGCCGCCGCACTCCCGGGGGCGGCACGGTCGAGCGCGAGCAACACGTACGACCAGAATGACGACAGGTCGCGGTCGCGTTCGTCCAGCGATACCCAGGCCGTCCTGCGCTCGGCCGTCTGATGCGCCAGCCAGGAACTGAGCAGGGTGGTCTTGCCGAACCCCGGCGGCGCGGAGACCAGCGTGAGCTTCAAACCCGAACCGCGGGACAGCAGCTGCTCGAGCCGAGGACGGCCGACGGCGCGGGGGCGGGGTCGCGGCGGGAGCAGCTTGGTCTCCAGCCAGGACTGAGGCGTCAGCGCTCCCGGCGTCATGGGGCAAGCCTTGCACGGCTGGTGTCCAGGGAACACCCGACAGGTGCTGCCCCTCC
>CAYUWV010000410.1:0-1772 GCA_964448385.1 uncultured Propionibacteriaceae bacterium
GCCGCCAGCCGTGCGATCGGCACGCGGAACGGCGAGCACGACACGTAGTTCAAACCCACCTGCTGGCAGAACTCGATGGACGACGGGTCGCCACCGTGTTCGCCACAGATCCCCAGCTTGATGTCGGGCCGGGTCGACCGTCCAAGTTCGCAGGCCATCCGCACGAGCCTGCCGACACCGACGGTGTCGAGCCGTGCGAAGGGGTCGTTCTCGTAGATCTTCTTGTCGTAGTACGCATCAAGGAACTTGCCAGCGTCGTCACGGCTGAAGCCGAACGTCATCTGGGTCAGGTCGTTGGTGCCGAACGAGAAGAAGTCCGCTTCGATCGCGATGTCGTCGGCGGTGATGGCCGCCCGCGGGATCTCGATCATGGTGCCGACCAGGTACTTCAGGTCGACGCCCGACTCGGCGATGATCGCGTCAGCGGTCGCCGTGACGATGCCCTTGACGTAGACGAACTCCTTCACCTCACCCACCAGCGGGATCATGATCTCGGGGACGAGCTCCCATTCCGGGTGCGCCTTCTTGACGTTGACCGCGGCCTCGATGATGGCGCGCGTCTGCATCGCACCGATCTCGGGGTAGGTCACGTCGAGACGACACCCGCGGTGGCCCATCATCGGGTTGAACTCGTGCAGCCCGGCGATGATGCCCCGCAGTTCCGCGACCTCCATGTGCATCTCGGCCGCCAGGTTGGCGATGTCGTAGCCGTCGTGGGGCAGGAACTCGTGCAGCGGCGGGTCGAGCAGCCGGATGGTGACCGGCAACCCTTCCATGGCCTCGTAGATGCCTTCGAAGTCGCTGCGCTGCATCGGCAGCAGCTTGGCCAGGGCGGCCTCGCGCTGGGCGACGGTCTTGGAGACGATCATTTCGCGGATGGCCGCGATCCGGTCGGGCTCGAAGAACATGTGCTCGGTGCGGCACAGGCCGATGCCCTCGGCACCGAACTCGCGCGCCTGGCGGGCGTCTTCGGGGGTGTCGGCGTTGGTGCGCACCTTCATGGTCCGGAAGCCGTCGGCCCACTCGATGATCCGAGCGAAGTAGCCGCTGATCTCGGCCGGGACGGTGTCGATCTTCTGCCCGTACACGTTGCCGGTGGAGCCGTCCAGCGAGATCCAGTCGCCCTCGTGGAACGTCGTCCCGCCGAGGGTGAAGCTCTTGCCGCCGGGGCCGAACGAGATGTCGCCCAGGCCCGAGACGCAACAGGTGCCCATGCCGCGAGCCACCACGGCGGCGTGCGAGGTCATGCCGCCACGGGCGGTGAGGATGCCCTTGGCGTGGTGCATGCCCTCGATGTCTTCCGGCGTGGTCTCCAGCCGGACGAGGATGACGTCCTCGCCACGCTTGCCCCATTCGGCCGCCGTCTTGGCGGTGAAGGTGACCTGACCGCACGCGGCACCCGGGGAGGCCGGCAGGCCCTTGCCGATCGGGACGGCAGCAGCCAGCTCCTTGAGGTCGAACTGCGGGTGCAGCAGCGCGTCGATCTGCTTGGGATCGATCATGCGGACGGCGTGCTCCTGGCCGATCATGCCCTCGTCCACCAGGTCGCAGGCGATCTTGAAGGCCGCTGCCGCAGTGCGCTTGCCGTTGCGCGTCTGCAGCATGTAGAGCTTGCCCTCTTCAATGGTGAATTCCATGTCCTGCATGTCGGCGTAGTGCTTTTCGAGCTTGTCGACGATGGCGGCGAACTGGTCGTACACCTCGGGGTTCTCGTCGCGCAGCTGGTCGATCGTCTCGGGGGTGCGGATGCCGGCGACGACGTCCTCGCCCTG
>CAYUWV010000411.1:0-1764 GCA_964448385.1 uncultured Propionibacteriaceae bacterium
CAGGCTGAAACGCTGCAGCGCGTCGGTGGTGGCGCTGAGCAGGCGCTCAGCCAGGGCGGATTCGTCGGCGGCACGAGGGGAGTGCCAGTCCAGGTGTTCCAGCACGTGATGCACCAAGCTGCCGAAACTCGTCCCGCCGGGAAGGTCGGCCATCGGTGAGGGCGCCCCCAACGCCCCTTCGGTGAGCGCGAGCGGGTTGGCCGGCTCGTCGTCCACCACCGAGCCAGCCGTCAGGGCGACCGGGGGACGGGCGTGCACAGCCTCAGTGAGTCCCGAGTACGAGGTGCGACGCCAGGTGCGGTCGATCGTTCGTCGCCAGGGGGCAAGCTGCAGCTCGGCGGCGGGCCGGGCCGCCACGTGCACGTGGGCAGAAGCCGCAGCTGGGGCGTCCTCGACAGCGACCCCGGACTCCGCCAGCCACGACAACTCGCGTGGATGTCCGTTGCCGGGCGGTACATCGACCGGGTAGCGATCGTCTGGGGCTCCGTCACGATTCCGGTCGCGGAACAACAGTCGATGCAGCGGTGAGGCCTCGGTATTGCGGCCGGTCCGTGCCCACCACAGGGTCAGTTGCGACTGTGCCCTCGTGGCAGCCACGTACAGGGAACGCAGCTGGTCCTCGGCGGCTTCCTGCTGATGCAGGGCCAGGCGCTCGCGTCGACCCCGGGCACCCCTCCCCCCGAGGTCAAGCACACGCTGACCGTCACTGTGGAAGACCAGCGGCTTGCCGTCGTCGTCGCCCACGTGCAGATCGGCGGCCTGGGGCACCAGCACGACCGGGAACTGCAGGCCTTTCGCCTTGTGCACCGTCATGATCTGGACGGCGTCCCGATCGGTCTCGAGGCGCCTGGTTCGCTCACCGGTGCTCTCACTTTGCTCGATCGCCTCACTCAGCCAGGCCACCAGCGCCTGGCCGCGGACCCCCGCCAGGTGTTGGGCGTGGAGCAACTCTGCCAGGTGCCGGTAGTCGGTCAGGTCACGCTCCCCGCGCGGGCGGCGCAACAGCCGCGCCGCGAAGTCCGTCCCCTGCCCATCGCGCTCGGACTGCAGGTCGGCGAACAGCGCTGCCACGCCTTGCCCGGCCAGCACCCGTGCCCAGCGATGGGCGGTGGCGGCCACCTCCGCCAGCCGGTTGTCGTCGGCCAGGGCGAGACTGGTCAGATCCTCGCCCAGGAAGTCGGTCAGCATCGCCGCCCTGATGGTGCCCGACCGGGGCTGTTCCAGACACAGCAGGAGGGTCTGCCAGTCCTTGGCTGCCGGCGAGCTGAAGATCGAGTCCGAGCCTGAGAACGCCACGGCCACACCGGCTGCCGTGAGCGCGGCGGCCAGTTCACGGCCACGCCGGTTGGTGCTGACCAGGATCGCGATGTCGTCGGGCCTCACCCTGCGACGAGCATCGCCGTCCAGCAGTTCGACGTGGCCTGACAGCAGGCCCGTGATTTCACCGACCACGTCCCGGGTGATCCACTGCCGCGCGGCCGCTGCGTCAAGGGGTTGGGCGGCCGCTACGCAACGGACCCGGACCGGGGCGGTCCACGGCGTGCCGACGGGCGCGTGCAGGCGAGACTCGGCATGACTGGCCGTTACGGGGGGAACCTCGATGCCTCGACCCATGCTGACCCCGCGGAACAGCGCCGAAATGCCGCGGACCACCGCTGCGTCCGCGCGGTGGTTGACCGTCAGCGAGAAGTGCGCCCCGGCGGTGGACACCGCGTCGAGGTAGGCGGTGACATCGGCGCCCCGGAATGCGTAGATGGCCTGCTT
>CAYUWV010000412.1:0-1761 GCA_964448385.1 uncultured Propionibacteriaceae bacterium
CGCCGTTCCCTCGTCCGGTGGCCTGGCTCGGGTGAAGCGGGCATGTCGGATGGGTCTTCGCCGAGGGTCGATGCGGGCTGGGGGGATCGCTTCGGGGATGCCGTCGGCGGCGATGCGGATCTCCCACTGATCCCGGATGCCGTGTTTCGCAGGCTCGACCAGGGCGTGGTGCTGCGCACACAGCAAACAGCAATTCCCCAAGCAGGTCCGGCCGCCATCCAGCCACGGACACACATGATGCGCGTCACACACCACAGCCGGCGCGTTGCAATGCGGAAACACACATCCGCCGTCCCGCAACGTGAGCGCGGTGCGGATGGCGGGGGTGACCAGCCGGCAGGAACGCCCCACATCCAGAACCTCACTCGCCGCACCCAGCACGGCGGGAATCAGGTCGGCGTCACAACACAGCCGGCGCAACTCCCCAGCACTCAACGGCTCCTCACCGAGCAGCCCAGCCCCGGCCGCCCCGGCGTGGAGTTGGTCGTAGTTGAGGGTGACCACGACGCGGGGTCGGTCGCCGGCGACGCCGGGCGCTTGGCGGCCGGTGTGGTGGTCGGCGATCATGGCGAGCAGGGCGTCGGCGGCGCGTTGGGCGGGGGTGATGTCGGCGGCGAGGGGGTCGCGGGCTTCGTGGACGGTCCGGCGGGCGGTTTCGCTGTAGGAGGTCAGGATCGCCCGCCACGCCTCCCCCTCCGCGAGCGGCAGGCTGCCGGTGAAGGTGAGTGACCCGTTGTGGTCCGGGCCGAACACCAACGACCGGTTCCGCCGCCCCGCTTCAGCCTGGCGTTGCAGGCGGCGTTCCAGCGTTTCCGCAGCCCGGTCGGCGGCCACCTCCGCCAGCACCTGCGGGGCGGCTTTCGCGAGCCGGTCGGTATCCAGGTGTTTCGCGAGGCCGAGCATGACCTGCTCCGCGCGGGCCTGCTGGGCGGTGTCCAGCCCGTCGAGGCTGTCGAGGACACGGCTGATCGCCCGGGCCTGGCCGACATTGATCCGGCCCTCCACCGCCGCCAGCCCCACCTGCGGGTGCTGGCTCAAATCCCGGGCCTCGTGCAACGCCCGCCCGGCTTCGCGTTTCGACAGGTCACCGTCGATCGCCAACCACGACGTGGTCGGGGTGCCGGTGGCCCGCAGCGTGTCCCGCGCCGCGTCGGCGTCAGCGAGCAGCAGCCCGGCGACCGCGGTCAGCCGGGACGCCAGCCGGCGGGCCCGCCGGGCGCAGTCCAGCCGCTCCCCGGCCCCGACGGTGGCCGGGTCGAACCCGTCAAGGAGCACCCCGATCGACGCGAACACCTGCCCTGGTTGGTTTCCCATAGAACAAGCCAACCAGGGCCCTGTGACAGAAACCGTCCCGAAAGGCCCCTGAACCCCCTAGTGGACCTGAGAATCAGATGAGAATATCGAACAGGCATACGAATTTCTTCGAGGAGGGCAACGCGCTGGCGCGCTTGTTATGTCGCTTGCGCGCTGGCACGCCGCGGCCCGCCGGGGGCCGTGGCGCGAGCTCACAGGGCGGTGCGTTCACGCTAGTTCTCCTCTTCAGAGGGTTGGGTGGGCTGGCTCACCCGAGAGGGCGAGGCGGCCGGGTCCACTCGATGGCGCACCCGGTGATTGCCCTGGGTCGCCGCCGATAGACGTCATCGGGTGCTGCGCGACCCGGCCCCTGGGGTACACGTCCAGGTTCATGGAATCCGGACGGGCGCCTAGGGCAACGCGTTGGACTACCGCGCCGGCGGGTCGTCGCCTGGCCGGCCTCGGCTT
>CAYUWV010000413.1:0-1754 GCA_964448385.1 uncultured Propionibacteriaceae bacterium
AAGAGTGCGTCGCTGGCCGGTGACGTGCCGCCCGCCGGGAGCAGCCAGGAGAAGAACAGCCAGAGCGACGGCAGCAGCAGCGACATGACCGCGGGACGTCGCCAGACCCGGACACCCCGTACCAATCCCAGGACGAGGAAGGTCGTCGTCGAGATGGCCCAGAGCGAGATGCGCTGCTCGAAGAAGATCACTCCGTACACGCCGAACGTGAACGCCGGCCACCAGCCGATGGCGGCTGCCGCTACCGCGGCGGCCGCGACCCTGCGAGAATCCTCGTCCAGCTCGACTTCGGAGGGCGAGCCACCCTGGCTCTCAGTCATGGCCACAGTATGGCGCGACGCCCGGTGGTAGCAGAAGGCGGGTGCGCGGTCCCCCATCACCGCGACAAGGGGGCCGGGTCGCCCCGACTCCCCTTGCCAACCGCGCGCTTGGCGACGCCCAGCGTCAGTGCGCGGCGCCGTCGGTGCCTGCTTGGAGTTGTGCCAGCACAGCGTCCAAGTTGAACGCGGCCGGCTTCTGGCGTGGCGGATACTTCACGAAGTTCTCGATCTGTCCGGCAACCAGACCCTGCATCTTGTACAGCACCCACAGGTGGCTGATCATCCAGTCCCAGTAGGTGTTGGAGTTGTCATCGGCCCGCTCGAAGGGGTCGGTGCGAAGGTTGAAGATCTTCGGTGCCCGCAGCTTCACGAACGGCTCCAGCCAAGCCATCAGGCGGGTCGCACGCTGCTCGGCAAGGACACACTTGTAGTCGTTCATCCGCAGCGCGATGACGTCGCCGTCGTCGCTCACGTAGAAGAAGAATTCACGCGGGCTGCGCTCGGTCTCGCCGGTGAAGTACGGCAGCATGTTGTAGCCGTCGATGTGCACGTTGAACGTCTTGTCGCCGGCCGTGTGACCTTCCAGGAGCTTCTCCTTGATGTCGGGCACCCCGGCAGCCGCCAGGATCGTCGGAAGCACGTCCTGGTGGGAGACGATGTCGTTCAGCACCGTGCCTGCCGGGATGTGGCCCGGCCAGCGGAAGAAGGCGGGCACGCGCCACCCCCCCTCCCAGTTCGTGTTCTTCTCCGAGCGGAACGGCGTGATGCCTGCGTCGGGCCAGCTGTTGTAGTGCACGCCGTTGTCGGTGGAATACATCACGATCGTGTTCTCGGCGATGCCGAGTTCGTCGAGCTTGTCGAGCATTCTCCCGACATTCTCGTCGTGGGCGACCATCACGTCGTTGTACTCACCGTGGCCGTTGCTCTTGCCCAGGTGCTTCTCGGCCGGGTGGGTCCGGAAGTGCATGGCCGTGGTGTTCCACCAGAGGAAGAACGGCTCTTGCGCGGCGTGTGCCTCGTCGATGAAGCGCAGCGCGTGGTCGGTGACTTCTTCATCGACGGTCTCCATCCGTTTGATGGTCAGCGGCCCCGTGTCCTCGATCCGCTGGCCACCGTTGCCGTCGGCGAAGCAGTGAAGCACGCCGCGCGGACCAAACCGGGCGTGGAACGCCGGATCCTTCGGATAGTCGGGATGCTCGGGCTCCTCCTCGGCGTTCAGGTGGTAGAGGTTGCCGAAGAACTCGTCGAAGCCGTGCATCGTGGGCAGGAACTCGTCCTTGTCACCGAGGTGGTTCTTGCCGAACTGACCGGTACGGTACCCGAGCGGCTTCAGGAGTTCTGCGATCGTCGGGTCCTCCTTCTGGAGACCGACGTCAGCACCCGGCATGCCGACCTTGGTGAGGCCGGTGCGGATCGGGTTCTGGCCGGTGATGA
>CAYUWV010000414.1:0-1752 GCA_964448385.1 uncultured Propionibacteriaceae bacterium
CCGACCTTGCCCGCCGTCAGCAGTCCGTCGCTGAGGCTGTCGCGGAATCTGGGGCAGACCTTCACCACCACTACGAACCAGGGAGGTGGGTACCTCACGTATCGCTCACGACCGGCGGCAACGCGAACCAACTCCCAGTTGTCAGTAACATGGTCAACGACGCGCTGCCACTCACGATCAGCGTTGCGTCGGCGGCACTGATCAATAGCAGCAGCGGACAGAGCTGGCCGCTACCCAGTCTGCTCTGAACCGCCCACCTCCACGCCGACCCCCGGGCTCCCCGGCACTGGAGTTGGCATGGTGACGGTGATACTGGATAGCGACGGGCCGCCGGCGTCACCGGCGCTTCGTCCCGAGAGTGCCCGTGGCGCTGAGGTTGTGGGAGGACTGATCCAAGTGGTGGTCGCTCGTGAATACCAGGACGATGTCGATGCTGTTCTTGCCCGACGGCATGACAACGGGGCCGACTATTGGGCGACCCCGGACCGAAAGCTGGCCAAGGGCGGGCAGTTCTCAACCCTTGAGGCCGCACGGCTGTTGATTGAGCTGGGCGTGGATCCGTCCGACCCGGTGCTCAGCGGAACCGCGGAACTGATCTGGAGCACCTGGCGTCCAGACGGACGGTTCAAGCTGGCGCCCAGCGGTTCGATCTACCCCTGTCAGGTCGCCCACGCGGCGGACACCCTGTGCCATCTGGGGCACGCGTCAGACGACCGGCTGACGAAGACCTTCGAGCACCTGTTGGCGACGCAGTATCGCGACGGCGGGTGGCGCTGCAACAAGTTCAGTTACGGGCACGGCCCTGAAACCGAGTTCTCCAACCCTGGCCCGACGCTCATCGCTTTGGACGCTTTCCGGTTCACCGGGGTTGCCAACAACTCCGACGCCCTCGACAAGGCGGTGGAGTTCCTGCTGGCCCACTGGGTGACCAGGCTCCCACTCGGCCCTTGCCACTACGGCATCGGCAGTCTGTTCCTGCAGGTCGGGTACCCATTCGCCAGCTACAACCTGTTCTGGTGGGTGTACGTCCTGTCCTTCTACGACCGCGCCCGGCGGGACCCCAGGTTCGCCGAAGCGCTCACCCTGCTTGAGGCGAATCTCGTCGACGGCTGGATCGTCCCCGAGCGGGTGCCCTTGGCGCTGGCCGGCATGAGCTTCTGCCGGAAGGGAAAGCCCAGCGAACTTGCCACCAGACGCTTCCACGAGGTCCTGGCCAACCTCGGCCGCCCCTGAGCTGAGTTCGTCCGGTCGAGGTGGGTAACCCCGGAACCGGCCAAGAGTTGTCGAGTCGGGTCGCCCCCATCCAGAGGTACCCGTGCGGTATTCCGCCGAGCCGCCCCTGACCGACTCCGGCGGTGTTTGGATAGGGCGTGACCAGGTCGCGAGTGAGTCAGACAGCCCTAGGGGCCGCTTGGTGCCGCCTCGTGGAGCAGAGCCAGCCCCCTGGGTTGCGGCTATTCGTCGATCCGGTCGTTGAACGCCTGCTGGACCCGATGATGACGACGATGGCCAGCGCTGGCCCGATGCGGGAACAGTTGCTGGCGAGGTTCGGCCCGGGGACCTATGGCGGTCAGGTGATGCGAACCCGTTACATCGACGACGTGGTCGACTACTACGCCGAGGACGGAATCACGCAACTGGTCATCCTCGGTGCGGGCCTGGACACGAGAGCCTTCCGGATGCCATCGCTGGCCGCCACCACCGTGTACGAAGCCGACCTTCCCGAGATCCAGCACCTGAAGCGGAAGCGAC
>CAYUWV010000415.1:0-1745 GCA_964448385.1 uncultured Propionibacteriaceae bacterium
GACAGGTCACCGTCGATCGCCAACCACGACGTGGTCGGCGTCCCAGCCGTCCGCAGCGACTCCTTGGCGGCTTCCGCGTCGGCGAGCAGCAACCCGGCGACCGCGGTCAGCCGGGACGCCAACCGGCGTGCCTGCCGGGCACAATCCAGCCGCTCCCCGGCCCCGACGAGGCCCGGGTCGAACCCGTCGAGGAGCACCCCGATCGACTGCATCACTTGTCCTGGTTGGTTTCCCATAGAACAAGCCAATCAGGGCCCACTGACAGAAACCGTCGCCACAGGCCCCTGAACCCCCTGGTGGACCTGAGAATCGGATGAGAATATCGAACAGGCATACGAATGACGTCCGCGGATGCGCCCCTCCGTTCGGAACACCCCTCCGTTGGGATGGGCTTCGGATGGGGGAGGCGTTGGGGTGTGTGGCTCGGGGTTGATGGGTCGCGAATCATTCTCGGTGGGATTACCTCGCACAGGTGGAGACGCTGCTGGCCGAGATCAGACGCCAGGGACCCCGAGCTGGCGTAGCTCCCACCGCAGTTCGCCGTAGGTGCTCAGCATCGAGAAGTGGACGGCGTGCAGCCCGGCGGTCCGCGCACCCGCGACGTTGGCGCGCATGTCGTCGACGAACACGGCCTCGTCAGGTTCGAGACCGAGCGAGTCGACAATGTGCGTGAAGAACGCCGGATCCGGCTTAGCCAGCCCGACCTGCCAGGAATGGAACTGGACGTCGAAGGACTGCTCGAAGGGCAGGTTCGCGAGCATCCAGCTGCCACGGTACGACTGCTGGTTGGTGGCCAGGGCCGTGACCACGCCGGTCGCGCGCACCTGATCGACCAGCGACAGCATCCGCTCGTCCGGGTCGATCCGGCACCAGATCTCCAGGACATCGTCGAAACCGATGTCGAGGTCTCGAGCCTCCAAGAGCTCCTCGATCAAGGGCCGCAGGTCGACCTTGCCCGTCAGCGAGCGGCGCTCCGCCATCGTCGCGGCGCGGAAGAACCCCGGCCCACCGACGCGTGCCATCTCGCGCAGCCAGCCGGGACGCGGGTACTGCACGACCCCGTCGGCGTCCAGCAGCAGGGCCTTGATCGGGCGCGTGGAGTGAGCCGTCACGCCATCCCCCAAGCGGTCAGGCGGGGTTGAAGTCCCCGCGGTCGGCGAGTGTGGCGTGGTGGCTGAACGCCGACTCCAGCGAGCGGGAGGCACCCTTGTCGGCCGACAACGCGAGGGCGGCGTAGATCTGCAGGGCCTGGGAAACCTGCCGGTCGCGGTGTTTCGGTTTCCAGCCGAGCCCGTTGCGTCGTTGTCGGCGCCGCTCGAGCTCGTCGTCGCTGACCAGCAGGGTAACCGAACGGTCTGGGATCGAGATCCGGATCTGGTCCCCATCCTCGACCAGCCCGATGGTGCCACCGGACGCCGCCTCGGGGGAGACATGGCCGATCGACAGTCCCGACGAGCCGCCGGAGAACCGTCCGTCGGTGATCAGTGCGCACTTCGGGCCGAGGCCGACCCCCTTCAGGTAGGCGGTCGGGTACAGCATTTCTTGCATGCCGGGACCACCCTTGGGGCCCTCGTAGCGGACGACCACCACGTCCCCCGGCAGAATCTTGCCGCCCAAAATGGCGTCCACAGCCTCCTCCTGGGATTCGCTCACCTTGGCGGTTCCCGTGAAGACCCACTGGTCGACGGGGACGCCGGCCGTCTTGACGATGCAGCCGTCGGGGGCGAGGTTGCCCTTCAGGATCG
>CAYUWV010000416.1:0-1743 GCA_964448385.1 uncultured Propionibacteriaceae bacterium
ACGCCCGGCTGGTTTGACCCCCCGGACGCCCGGCACGTACTCTTGATCCTCGGTGCTCGCTGTGCTGGATTAACCCGGCGCCTTGCCCGTTCGGTGGCCTCATTCGGGGCGATCACCGACCAGACGTAGCAGGTTCGTTGAGAGTGGGTCAGTCGTGTACGCGATCGTGCGCAGTGGCGGGCGCCAGCACAAGGTTGCTGTCGGTGACGTCCTTGAGGTCGACAAGGTCGATGCCAAAGTTGGCTCGTCGGTCGACCTCGTCCCGTTGCTGGTGGTGGACGGCGATGCCGTGACCGCCGATGCGAAGAATCTGGCGAAGGTGACGGTGAGCGCTGAGGTGCTCGCCGAGACCAAGGGCCCCAAGATTCGCATCCTGAAGTACAAGAACAAGACTGGGTACAAGAAGCGCCAGGGCCATCGCCAGCGCTATACCCAGATCAAGGTCACCGGGATCGAGAGCTGAGGAGCTGACATGGCACACAAGAAAGGCGCATCCGCCTCGCGGAACGGCCGTGACTCGAATTCCCAGCGCCTCGGTGTGAAGCGTTTCGGCGGCCAGGAGGTCAACGCCGGCGAGATCATCGTGCGCCAGCGCGGCACTCATTTCCACCCCGGTGAGGGTGTGGGTCGTGGCCGCGACGACACCTTGTTCGCGCTTCGTGCGGGCAAGGTCGAGTTCGGCACCCGGCGCGGACGCCGGGTCGTCAACATCGCGATCGCGGAATAGACACACCACGTCGTTTCACCATCGAGGGACCCCGGCAAGGGGTCCCTCGATGTGTTACTGCTATTCCGAACTGCCCCTCGCGGTCAGGCAGGACGAACGAGGACTCGGCGACAGTCGCCCTGACGCCCGCCAGCGGCCGGGCGAAGCACCCCCGAGCCGACCGATAGACTCGACACGTCCCTGTTCAAGGAGCTCCACATGGCCATCCCGTCCTTCGTCGACCGCGCCACTTTGCGCGTCGCTGCAGGGAACGGCGGGCACGGCTGTGCGTCCGTCCACCGCGAGAAGTTCAAGCCCCTCGGTGGCCCGGACGGTGGCAACGGCGGCAACGGCGGCTCGGTCATCATCAGGGTGGAGCCCAATCTGACCACCTTGGTGGAATACCACCGGCAGTCACAACGCAAGGCATCCAACGGCCAACCCGGCCGCGGCGACATGAACAACGGAGCCAAGGGCGAGGACGTCGTGCTGCTGGTTCCTGAAGGGACGGTCGTCAGCGACGCCGACACCGGCGAGGTGCTGGCCGATCTGGTGGGAGCCGACGCTGAAATCGTGGTGGCTGCCGGGGGTCGGGGCGGCCTCGGCAATGCGGCTCTCGCCTCGACGGCACGCAAGGCGCCGGGCTTCGCCCTGCTCGGCGAAGACGGCGAGAGCCGGACGATCACGCTTGAACTCAAGGTGGTCGCCGACGTCGGGCTCGTGGGCTTTCCCAGTGCCGGCAAGTCGTCGCTGATCGCGGCCATCTCACGCGCGCGTCCGAAGATCGCCGACTACCCGTTCACGACGCTGGTGCCCAACCTCGGGGTGGTGGTGGCCGGTGAAACGACCTACACCGTGGCCGACGTGCCCGGGTTGATCGAAGGCGCGAGCGAAGGACGCGGCCTTGGGCACGACTTCCTGCGCCACATCGAGCGTTGCCAGGCCATCGTCCACGTCATCGACTGCGCGACCTACGAGCCCGGACGGGATCCCGTCAGCGACCTCGACGTCATCGAGGCCGAGCTGGCAGCCCACGG
>CAYUWV010000417.1:0-1743 GCA_964448385.1 uncultured Propionibacteriaceae bacterium
CGGATCGGGTTGAGCTTCAGTCGGATCCCGAGTTGCCGGATGGTCTGGCTGGGCTGGATGAACGTCCGGCCGACGTAGGAGTTCTTGACCAGGCCCTGTCCGTAGGGGATCCCGGACGCTTCGGCATAGCCGATCGCCGACGGGGTTCCGGATTCGGGCGTCGGAATGACGAGGTCGGCGTCCACCGGCGCTTCCATCGCCAGGGTGCGCCCGATCTCCTTGCGGACGGTGTGGACGCGTCGCCCCGAGATCAGCGTGTCCGGACGGGCAAGGTAGACGTACTCGAAGAGGCAGCCCTTCGGGTCGGCCGGCGCAAAGCGCTGGCTGCGCAGGCCTGAGGCGTCGATGGCGACGAGTTCGCCGGGCTCGATCTCGCGGATCAGGGAGGCCCCGATGATGTCCAGGGCTGCGGTCTCGCTGGCCACCACCCAGCCGCGCTCGAGCCGTCCCAGCACCAGCGGGTGGATGCCCTGCGGGTCGCGCGCGGCGAACAGGGTGGTCTCGTTGCAGAAGACCAGGCAGAAGGCGCCCACCAACCGGGGCAGGACGGTCATCGCCGCCGCGGCCATTCCGTCCTCGGAGAACACCGACAACAGCGCGGTTACCAGGGCGGTGTCCGAGGTGGAGTCCATGTGGTCCTTGCGGGGCACCTTCGTCGCACCGTCCCGTTCGGCCAGCCACGCCTCCAACTCTTCGGTGTTGGTCAGGTTGCCGTTGTGAGCCAGGGCGAGGCCACCGGCTGCGGCGGTGGCGCGGAACGTTGGCTGGGCGTTGTTCCAGGTGGAGGCGCCGGTGGTCGAGTAGCGGCAGTGGCCCACCGCGAGGTGACCCCGCAGCGAACTGAGGGCCGGCTCGTCGAACACCTGGGAGACCAGGCCCATGTCCTTGAAGACCATGATCCGCTCACCATTGCTGACGGCCATCCCGGCCGACTCCTGGCCGCGGTGCTGCAGCGCGTACAGGCCGAAGTAGGTGAGTTTGGCGACTTCTTCGCCCGGCGCCCAGACGCCGAACACGCCGCAGGCGTCACGCGGGGGATGATCGGCTTCCAACTGCTCCCATTCAACGTCCGCGGAGCTCGTCACGGCGCCACTCTACCGGGTCGGCACAGCGACGCCGCCCACGTCCGCTGGGGCAGACGTGGGCGGCGGGGGCAGTTACTTGACCAGACGGATGCTGAACGGGTAGCGGTACACCTGACCCTTGTTGGCCGCCAGGGCGCCCATGACCGCGTAGATGATGCCGATGATCGGCAGCACGATGTAACCGATGATGCCGATCAACACGAACGTCAGCAGGAAGCTGATGACGTAGCCGATGGCCAGCGTGATCTGGAAGTTCAACGCCTCCACCGCGTTCGCCTTCACGAACGGATCCTGCTCGCCCTTGGTGAGCATGATGATCAACGGGCCGAGGAAGCCGATCAGGATGCCGAGCCAATGGGCCATGGAGGCCGCCGTGGTGTCGGGGCCGCCCTGTTGCACGGCCGGGGGGTACCCGTAGCCCGGCTGCGGCGGGTACGGCACCGGCTGGTTCGGAAAACCGGGGGCGGCATAGTTGCCGCCCGGTTCGGGAGCCGGAGTGGCCCCGCTGCCGTAGGCCTGGCCGGCGGCCTGCTGGGGGGAGCCCCCATAAGGCGTAGGCGGCGGGTAGCTGGCGGCCGTCGGGGTGTAGGTCGGGGCCGGCTGGGTGTAGTTGGGCGCAGGTGGGTAGGGCGCGGCCGGCGTGGCATACGGCGCTGCG
>CAYUWV010000418.1:0-1719 GCA_964448385.1 uncultured Propionibacteriaceae bacterium
GACTGGGACGGCTTCGCCGACACCGCCAACGGGATCGGCCACTACTCCGACGTGGCAGCGCATTGGGTCGAGCTGGCCGAACACACCGGGCAGGCGCTGAACGCCTCCGTGTGGGACCGCGACCCGATCGCCTCCTCGTACCCGCCTTCGCTGGTGCTGGCTGCGGTGCGGGACGCAGCAGCGGATCGCGAGGGGACGTTCCTGCGGCGGCTGCGTGAGGAACTCTTCGTGCACGGGCGCAACATCGCCCGGCCCGAGGTCTGGCAGCGGGCCGTTGAGCAGGCCGGCCTGGACTCCGCCGAGGTGCACACCAGACTCGCCGACGGGCGCGCGGCCGCCGGACTCGGCGAGGACCTCGCCGCCGTCCGGGCGCTGCGGGTTAGCGGCTTCCCGACCCTGATCGTCGAAGGCCCCGACCATCGAGTGGTCCTCCGCGGATTCCAGAGCTTCGGCCGCCTCGCCTCTGTCATCAGCGAGGCGGGCGGGGTACCGTTCGATCCCAAACCCGTCAGCCTCGACGAAGCCATCTGTCACCTCGACGTCGGCACCACCGCTGAGTACGCCACCTTGCTGGGCCGTGCGG
The DNA here is from genome assembly GCA_964448385.1 of uncultured Propionibacteriaceae bacterium. Taxonomy (GTDB): domain Bacteria; phylum Actinomycetota; class Actinomycetes; order Propionibacteriales; family Propionibacteriaceae; genus Propionicimonas. The sequence continues at coordinate 584 of CAYUWV010000418.1, forward strand.
CGGCCGAGGTCGAGCACGGGCTTGCCGGTGCCGGGATCGGCTCGATCACTCTCCCGGGAGGCAAGGTATGGATCCCCTGACCAGCCACGACGAACGGCGTGCCCTGCTCGAGCGGATGGTCGCCGAACAACCCCAACGGTTGGCCCGCAAGATGCGCGCCGCGGGGCACCCCAGAGACGACGCCGACGACCTCGCCCAGGAAACGTTGGTGCGCGCTCTTCGCTCCCTCGACGGCCTCCGGGGACCCGCCGACGAGGCGCTGATGTGCGGATGGGTCGACCGGATCGCCGTAAACCTGTCCCTCAACGCCCGCCGGAGCCTGGCTCGTGCGCCACGGACCACACCCCTGCCAGACGGGCACGTGGAGGACCAACTCGACCCGGACGAGGCCGACCTGTACGCCTGTCGACGCTCCCTCGACCCCCTGCTGTCGATCCTCCCGGCCGAACAGCGGACGGTGTTCGTCGCCCGCGTCCTGGAGGAACGCGCCACGGCCGATGTCGCCACCGAGCTCGGCATCCCCGCCGACCTGGTCCGCTGGCGACTACGCACTGCCCGCCACAAGCTCCGCGACCACATCGACAGCCTGGGTCTCTGACCACCCCGGGCGGCACCAACCCAAGCCCGCCGTCCCTCCCATTCCCACCACGAACACCCGTGGCGGATCACAGCACCGCGAACCGAAGGAGAAACCCCATGACCACCATCACCAACCCGACCGACCTGCACCCCGCGTGGGCAGATCGCTTCAACGCCGGTGACCTCGACGGCATGCTCGCCCTCGCCGAACCGAACTCCGGCTTCGTCCCCCAGCCCGGCGCCTTGCTCACCGGCGACGACTACCGCAGCGCCCTCGCCGGGTTCCTGTCCCTCGGACTCCCCATCAACCTCACCCTCAAGCACAGCCTGGTTGTCGACGACATCGCCCTGCTCATCTACGACTGGACCATCTCCGGCACGTCCGACGGCAACCCCATCAACCTGGCCGGCACGACCGCCGACGTCGCCCGCCGAGGCTCGGACGGTTGGCGCTTCGTCCTCGACAACCCCTTCGGCACCGCCTGAGCCACGGCCGTCCGGCAGGCGGGCTCTCCGCCCGACGCTGGCGCCGACGAGTTCCGGACGCCCCAGCCTCG
>CAYUWV010000419.1:0-1714 GCA_964448385.1 uncultured Propionibacteriaceae bacterium
GCCATGGCCTCCAGGGCGGGCAGCCCGAACCCCTCGTAGGTCGAGGGCACCACGACCGCTGCGGCCCCAGCGACGAGCGCCGGGATGATCTGCTCCTGCAGTCGGCCTAACAGGCGGACGCCCGGCAGCCCGGCGAAGAGGTCGGTACGCCGGGGATGAGGTGGTCCGGCCATCGCGAGGGTGAGCTCCGGGTGGGCCTGGTGGATGACCGGCCAGGCCGCCGCAAGCTCTTCCAGGTTCTTGCGTAGGGACGCGCCACCGGCGTGAAGCAGGTAGGGGCTCTGGAGCTTGAGCGTGAGCTGCTGACCTGTGGTGAGGGGCACGGCGGCGAAGAAGCGTTCGTCGACGCCGTTGTACACCACCACTGGCTCCCGAACCCCGAGGAACCGCCGGACATCCTCAGCGGTGTAGTTGGACACGCAGATGACAGCGTCCGCCCGCCTGGCCTCCTCGGCGGCAGCTGCGATGGGCTCCGATTCGTCGGGGAATCGCCAGGCCACCGTGTCGTGGATGGTGACGACGTTTGGTCCCGGGCCCGGTGGCAACACGAGATCCATGCGGTGCAGCACTCCGGCCCGCGAGCCGAAGGCCAGCCTGCCCACCGCAGCCCGCTGCCGTACCGACGCGGTCTTGAGCCAGCCCATCGGCAGCCTCAGCGTGCCCTTTAGCGGTGACCGCAGAGAACGGGCCACCTCGTGGCGGACCCGCCAATTGGGCAGCACCTCAGCAGCGCCCGCGACTACCTCTTGCTCGACGCGCTGTGCGCCCATCGGGTTGTCCGAGGCGGTGGTCGCAATGGTCAACTGCGGCATGGACCCTCCTTCGCGCTCACAGTAGTGGGCATACTGGCCCTGGCGAGCGCCGGTCGGGAGGTGGTCATGGCTCGTGTTGCTTTGGTGGCCAGTTCCTTCCTGCCGCGCATCGGCGGGGTGGAGGAGCACGTTCGACATGTCGCGGCGGAATTGCGCCGCGCAGGGCACGAGGTCGTTGTGTGGGCGGTCGACCAGTCGGACGACGTGCCCGATCAGGTCGACGGCATCCGCGTGCGTTACCTGCCCTGTGCACTGCCCGCCCGCTCGGCTTCTGCACTGTTGCGGAGCGCGTCCGCAGTTCCGCAGGCTTGGGCTGCCTGGGAGGCGGCCCGGCGTGCCGACCGACCGGAGATCCTCCACGTCCACTGCTTTGGGCCGAACGGCGTCTACGCCAGCCAGCTGGCCCGACTGCACCGGCTGCCCCTCGTCTACAGCCATCATGGCGAGACTTTCATGGACGCCAATGCGGTCTTCGACACGTCGGCCCTGCTGCGCCGCAGCCTGACGGCGACCTTGCGTCAAGCGGCTGCGGTCACCTCCTGTTCAGCCTTCGCTGCAGCGGACCTGCCCCGGTTCGGCTACTCCACTGGTGCGGCGCAGGTGGTCTACAACGGCGTCGACCTCGACGAGCCGGTGGGTGCGCTTCCCAAGGGGTTGCCAGCGCGCTATGTGGCCGGCATCGGGCGCCTGGTTGCCAACAAGGGTTTCGATTCCTTGGTTCGTGCCTTTGCCGTGCTCTCGGACGACTTAGACCTTGACGGGATCGACCTGGTGATCGCAGGCACCGGTCCCGAACGGGATGCCCTGGCCGCGCTGGCCGCGCAGCTCGGCGTCGCCGGGCGGGTCCACCTGGTCGGGGCGCTGGCCCGTCCCGAGGTGGGCAGCGTGCTGCAGGCGGCCGA
>CAYUWV010000420.1:0-1712 GCA_964448385.1 uncultured Propionibacteriaceae bacterium
GTGGAGAAGTAGGGGGCCTGCTCGGCGTCCACCTCGGACAGCGGGGTCAGCTGCTGTCCGGGCAGCCCGACGTTGATGCCGAGCACCCCGTCGCGGTCGCGTTGCCTGATCAGCTTGACGAGATCGGCGAGTTGCCGTCCGCCCTTGTAGGCGACGACCGTGTCGGAGAAGTCGAGGGCCGCGCTCACCGCCGCCAACCCGGCGGTCGCCGGCACCAGGGTGAGGCTTTCGCTGCCTTCGACCAGCGGGGTGAGGCTGGCGGCGGCCAACGCTTGCATGGCGGTGATGCCCGGCACGACCGACACAGTCAATCCGGGAACCACCGCCTGAACATGGGCGGCGAGGTAGGAGAACGTCGAGTACACGCTCGGGTCGCCGACGGTCGCGAACGCCACCTGGGCGGCGCCGTTGGCGAACGCCTGTTCGGCGGCTTGGGCGGAGGCCTCCCAGGAGTTGCGTCGTTTGGTGCCGATGCCGCTGCGCTGGGCCATGCTGAACGGCACCCGAAGCAGCTTGGTGGCGGCCTCCGGGCAGACCGCGAGCACCAACTGTTCGGCGCGGCCGGCGTCATCGCCGCTGGCTTCGGTGGACGGCACCAGGATCACGTCCGCTGCTTCGAAGACGGCAACGGCCTTCAAGGTGACCAGTCCGGGGTCGCCAGGGCCGACACCAACCCCGATCAGCGTTGCCATGGAGCCTCCTCAGGTGTCCTCGCCCGACGTTTCGCTCTGCAGCGCGGCGAGTTTCTGGCTCCCGGAGCAATCCGGTCACAGTGGCGGGACCGCCCCGGATTCGCTTGCTCACCGGAGTTCCTCGGCACATCGTTGCGGGCCAAGTCTGGCACACTCTGCTGGGTCGGGTGACCAGGAAAGGGTGGCTATGACGCGCTGGGTCGTCGGCGCCGGACTGGCGCTCGGTTGGGTCGCTGATCAGGCCTTCGGGGATCCGCGCCGGTACCACCCGGTGGCCGGGTTCGGGAGGTTGGCGCTGGGTCTGGAAGGGCTCTGGTACGCCGACTCCCGCTGTCGGGGCGTGGCCCATGAAGCCGTGTTGGTCGGCGGCGCCCTCGGGTTGGGCTGTGCGGTGCGGCGGGCCGTCCGCGACCGGCCGGTGTGGGGAGTGCTGGCCACTGCGGCAGCCACCTGGGCGGTGCTGGGCGGACGGTCACTGGCCCGGGAATCCGAGGCGATCGCCGAGCGGCTCGACGCCGGCGACGTGCCCGGCGCGCGGGCGCGGATGCGCAACCTGGTGAGCCGTGACCCCGAGTCGCTGGACGCCGACGGTCTTGCCCGAGCCACGCTCGAGTCGGTGGCCGAGAACACCAGCGATGCCGTGGTCGCCCCGCTGTTCTGGGGGGCGGTGGCCGGCATTCCCGGGCTGTTGGCCTATCGGGCGATCAACACGTTGGACGCAATGGTCGGCTACCGCAACGACCGGTACCGCAACTTCGGCTGGGCTGCGGCGAAATTGGACGACTTGGCCAACTGGCTGCCGGCGCGGATTGCCGGCGGGCTGGCCACGGTCGCGGCCCCGCTGGTCGGCGGGAGTCCTGCGGAGGCGGCGCGGGCCGTCCTCGAGCAGTCGGGGCAGCACCCCAGCCCCAACGGCGGGGTTGTGGAAGCGGCCTTCGCCGGGGCGCTGGGGGTGCAGTTGGGCGGCCGCAACGTCTACGAGGGCGTCGAGGAGGACCGCGGCGTGCTCGGCTACGGACC
>CAYUWV010000421.1:0-1706 GCA_964448385.1 uncultured Propionibacteriaceae bacterium
GATCAACGCTGGCCGCAGGACCGCTGGGGTCGATGGGAAGACGGCGCTGATGGCGTCCCAGAAGGCTGAACTGGCCGGCTGGGTGCAGCAGCGTGCGGCCTCGTGGACGCCCAAGCCGGTCAGGCGGGTGTATGTGCCCAAACCTGACGGGCGCCGTCGCCCGCTGGGGATTCCCGTGATCCGCGACCGCGCTTATCAAGGTGTGGTCGCCAACGCGTTGGAGCCCGAGTGGGAGGCCAGGTTCGAGTCGAGGTCCTACGGATTTCGGCCCGGTCGTGGCTGTCAGGACGCGATCCAGGCCATCTTTGTGACCGCACGCGGGGCGACCTGTCGCCGGGTGTGGGTGCTGGACGCGGACTTGAAGGCGGCGTTCGACAGGATCGACCATGGTCACCTTGTCGCGATGCTCGGTGGGTTCCCCGCCCGGGGTGTCATCGAGCGGTGGCTGAAGGCCGGAGTGGTCGAACGGGGTTGGTTCACCCCCACCGAGGAGGGAACTCCCCAGGGTGGGGTGATCAGCCCCGTGCTGCTGAACGTGGCACTGCACGGCATGGAACAGGCCGCCGGAGTCCGCTACCACCCGGCGTCGCACCGCGACACTGGGACCGCGGTGCCGGGCTCGCCGGTCCTGATCAGATACGCCGACGACCTGGTGGCGCTGTGTCACTCACGTGAGCAGGCCGAACAGGTCAAGGCGCGACTGGCTGTCTGGCTGGAGCCCCGAGGGCTGGCCTTCAACGAGGATAAGACGCGTGTCGTCGGCCTCGACGAGGGCTGCGACTTCCTCGGGTTCGCCATCCGGCGTTACGACGGCAAACTGCTGATCAAACCGAGTAAGGCGGCTCTGGTGCGGCTGCGGAAACGGCTGTCCGTCGAGATGAGGACCCTTCGCGGGCTCAACGTCGAGGCGGTCTTGACCAGACTCAACCCGATCATCCGGGGCTGGTCGGCCTACTACCGGCATGTGGTTTCCAGCAGGGAGTTCAACTCCCTGGACGACTACATGTGGAAGCTGACCTACAAGTGGGCCAAGCACACCCATCCGCACAAGCCGAAGGGCTGGATCGTGTCCCGCTACTTCGGCGCGTTCCATCCGGGCAGGCGGGACCGGTGGGTGGTCGGCGACCGGGAAACCGGCGCCTACCTGCTGAAGTTCTCCTGGACGCCGATCGTCAGGCACGTCCTGGTCAAAGGTTGGGCGTCCCCGGACGACCCGGCCCTGGCCGGATATTGGGCCACGCGGCGCCGCCGCACAGCCCCCTCAGTATTGGGTCGCCACGCGTTGGGCCTGCTCCGGGCTCAACGCGGACGCTGCCCACTCTGCTGGGGCCTGTTGCTGCACGCCGACCGCGAGCCCCAGAACCCCCAGGAATGGGAGCGATGGCTCGCGGTCATCCGCAAGGCGGTACGAAAGGAAGCGATCACCGCCGAAACGGGACCCGACACTGACGAGACGCCGCCCACGCTCAGACTCATACACACCAGTTGTCACCGCCGCCTCGGCAGTGGCAACCCAGCGCAGGAGCCTGCGACACCTGCGGGGCTTGCTTGAGCCGGTTGCCTGGAAAACGAGCACGGCCGGTTCTTAGGGGGCCGGGGTGCGGCGACGCACCCCGGCTACCCGACTGGCGAGCGCCGTTCTATCTGTTGGAGGCGCACGGTCTGGACCCGTGGCTGGTGAACGCCAAAGACGTCAAGCATTTGCC
>CAYUWV010000422.1:0-1697 GCA_964448385.1 uncultured Propionibacteriaceae bacterium
GTGCGCCAGTAGTGCTCGCAGAGGGTCTCGAACTGGACGGCCAGCGACAGCGCGTGGGTGAGGTCACGACCGTGCACCACCATGCCGTGGTTGGCGAGCAGGCAAGCCCGCCGATCCTTCAGCGCGGCCACTGCTGCGTCCGACAACGCCTGCGTCCCGAATGTGGCGTAACCGGCGCAGCGGATCGTGGAGCCGCCGAACAGGGCGATCAGGTAGTGGAAGGGCGGGATCTCCAGCCGCTGGCAAGCTAGTGAGGTGGCGAACGGTGAGTGCGCGTGCAGCACAGCGCCCGCGTCCGGGAAGGCGGCGTAGATGTCGTGGTGCAGGCGCCATTCCGAGGAGGGCTCGAGATCCCCCTCGAACCGACCGTCCTCGCGGATCACGACGAGGTCCGCCGGGGCGAGGCTGTCGATCGGTCGGCTGCTGGGGGTGACGAGGAAGCCTGTCCCGTCGGACTCGGCGGCGAGCCGCACGCTGGCGTTGCCGGACGTGCCCTTGTTCAGCCCTGCGTTGCCCATGGTCCGGAAGGTTTCCAGCAGGGCGGCTCTGAGCTCAGCGGCGACCGTTGAGGTGTTCATCTGATCCGTTCAGGGAAGGCGTCAGCTAGGGCCGTCGGGGCAATCAGGCCCCGTTCTGTGATGAACCCGGTGACGAAGCTCGCCGGGGTGATGTCGAACGCCGGGTTTGCGACCCGGGTGTCCACTGGGGCCAGTCGAACGTCGACGACCTCCCCGTGGGGGTCCACACCGCGGGCCAGGCAGACCTCTTCGGCACCTCGATCCTCGATCGGGATCTTCGCCCCATCGGGGCACGAGAAGTCCAGGGTCGAGGACGGCGCGGCCACGTAGAACGGCACGCCGACCGCCTGCGCGGCGAGCGCCTTGAGCCAGGTGCCTACCTTGTTGGCGGTGTCGCCGTTCGCAGCGATCCGATCGGCGCCCGTGACCACCGCGTCGACCCGGCCCGTGGCCAGCAGGTATCCCGCGGCATTGTCGGCGACGAGGAGGTGCGGGACGCCCGCCTCGCGTAACTCCCAGGCGGTGAGCAGGCCCTGATTGCGCGGACGGGTCTCGCTGACAATCACTTCGACCTGAACGCCGTGAGCGTGCGCGGCGAACACCGGCGCCAACGCCGTCCCGATACCGCACGTCGCCAGCCAGCCGGCGTTGCAGTGGGTCAGCACCCGCACCAGCCCCCCGCGCTGCCCCGCAAGAGAAGCGAGGATGACCCGGCCGTATTCACCGATCGCGTCGCACGCGGCGGCGTCCTCGGCAGCGATGGCCTCCGCCTCGGCCCAGGCGGCCGCCGGCCGATCAGCGTCCGCGAGTCCACACAGGCGCTCCCGCATCCGGTTCAGCGCCCAGTGCAGGTTGATCGCCGTTGGGCGCGTCTGCCCGAGGATCTCGACCGCCGCGTCGAGTGCACGGATCGAGGGGTGGGAAGCCATCGCGATGGCAACGCCGTAGGCCGCGGTTGCCCCGATCAGCGGTGCTCCGCGCACCCGCATCGAGCGGATCGCCTCGGCTGCCGCCTCGACACTGGTCAGGTGCCGGGTCACCGTTCGGAACGGCAACGCGGTCTGGTCGAGGATGGTGATCCCGTCCCGCTCACGGCGAACCGTCTCGAACGGCCGCTTCAGCGTCGGTTCCCCACGGACGGCACCTTCCATGCCGGGACTCTATCCAGTGCGGGCCTGA
>CAYUWV010000423.1:0-1677 GCA_964448385.1 uncultured Propionibacteriaceae bacterium
TCCTGGTCGCCAAGATGGGCCAGGACGGACACGACCGTGGCCAGAAGGTGATTTCCACGGCCTTCGCCGACCTCGGCTTCGACGTCGACGTCGGTCCGCTGTTCCAGACCCCCGAAGAGGTGGCGCGCCAGGCCGTCGAGGCCGACGTCCACGTCGTCGGGGCGTCCTCGCTGGCAGCGGGTCACCTGACCCTGGTGCCGGCGTTGCGCGCCGAGCTCGACAAGCTCGGGCGTGAGGACATGATGATCGTGGTCGGCGGCGTGATCCCGTCGCAGGACTTCGACGAGCTGCGGGCATCAGGGGCCGACGCGATCTACCCGCCCGGCACTGTGATCCCCGATGCTGCGGTGGAGTTGCTGACCAAGCTGCGGGCCCGGCTCCACGAGGGCACCGCGTGAGGCAGGCCATGGGGGCCGAGGAGCTGGCCGATCTCGTGATCGCCGGCTCCCGGCCCCACATCGCTCGGGCCATCACCATGGTGGAGTCGAGCCGCGCCGACCACCGTCGGATCGCCCGTGACCTGCTGCGCCTGCTGCGCCCCAGGTCGGGCAAGTCGGTACGGGTCGGCATCTCGGGTGTCCCTGGTGCGGGCAAGTCGACTTTCATCGACGCGATGGGTTCGCGGTTGATCGCCCGCGGGTACAAGGTGGCGGTCCTGGCGGTCGATCCATCCTCGTCCAAGCACGGCGGTTCGATTCTTGGTGACCGGACGCGGATGGGCGAACTGGCCGCCAATGAGCACGCGTTCGTGCGTCCCTCACCGAGCGGGGGGCATCTTGGGGGGGTCGCCCGCGCGACCCGCGAATCCATGATCGTGCTCGAGGCTGCGGGCTACGGTGTGACATTGGTCGAGACCGTCGGCGTGGGGCAGTCCGAGGTTGCCGTCGCCGGGATGGTCGACACTTTCCTGCTGATCACCTTGGCCCGCGCGGGCGATCAGTTGCAGGGCATCAAGCGCGGCATCCTGGAACTCGCGGACGTCATCACCGTCAACAAGGCGGACGGCGACCATGAGGGGGAGGCGCGGATGGCGGCCCGCGAGCTCAGCATCGCGATGAAGCTCATCACCTCCGACCCGAACGCGGTGCGACCCAAGGTGCTGACCTCGAGTTCCTTCACCGGCAAGGGCCTGGACGACGTCTGGCAGGCGATTCTCGATCACCGTGCCCGGCTGGAAAGTAGTGGCGGCCTGGAGGCCCGGCGCGCCCACCAGCAGCGGGAATGGTTGTGGGCCTTGGTGCAGGGGGAACTCGAAGACGCGCTCCGGCGCTCGCCGAGGGTCCGGACGATCCGGGCGGCCCTCGAGGCCGAGGTCGAGACCGGCGACATGTCGGCCATGGACGCCTCGGACGCCATCCTGGCAGCCTTCGCCGCGGACGTGGACGTGTTGTGGCCGCAGGCGTCCCACTCGTCCCACTAGCAGCTCCCAGCAACGCCAACCAAGCGAGAGATCACAAGTCGGTATCAGCCGATCTGTGAAACCGGTGATGGGCAATTTTCGCCCTTGCGGACGACTAAAGTGCCTAGTGCTGAGCCGGATCGGCTGGCAAGACAGACGCGTGTCAACAAGGAGGCACTTCGTGAAGAAGTCTTTGATTATTCCCAGCGCGCTGGGGGCCATCGCGCTCGCCCTCGGCGGCTGTGCGACCCCACCGCCCACCACGACCGCCGCGGCGA
>CAYUWV010000424.1:0-1676 GCA_964448385.1 uncultured Propionibacteriaceae bacterium
TTGCGCCTGCTGTAGCACGCGCAGAGTCGCTTGAGGGGCGCAGAGTGGGTCGGGGACAGACGGTCGGCGTGGGGGATCGGGGCCGTGCGAAGGTGGCGACCGGTGTCCGCGTGACTCTGCGCCCCTTCCTCGGCACTTTGCGCCCCTCCCACGGCACTTTGCGCCCCACAGGCGACTTTGCGCCTGCTAGAGGACGCGCAGAGTCGCTTGAGGGGCGCAGAGTGGGGCGGGGGCGGCGGCCAGGTGCCGGGGAGCGTAGATCGAGCGGGGGCGGGACGGGGAAAGGCGATCGGGCGCCGGCGGTGGAGTAGCGATCCGCTGACGGGGCGATCCGCGTGACTAGGCGCTTATCCGGCGACGGTTCTGCTGGCCGAGCAGGAAGGCGGCTTCCAGCCGGTGCTTCAACAGGTGAGGTTGGTACAGCTCGTCCATCCCCCACCGCACCACGTCCCAGCCAAGGGAGTGCAGGTCCTGCTCGCGTCGCTTCTCCGCCATGACGACGTCAGCCACCGACCTCCCGTCGTCCGGCCCCTCTTCGTACTTCACGCGGCCGTCGAACTCGCCCAGCACTCCCAAGTCGGGCCAGGCGAAATCGGATCGGTAGCGTCGGCCGCGGCAAACGACCGGGTATTGCAGGATGGGCATCGGCAGGTCCAACTGCCAGATGACGAAGCGGCTGAACGACTCTCCGTAACTCTCGCTCAGGGGGTTCGCCAACGCGACCATCTGCCGTGCCCAAGCGATTCCCGGACGCCGCGGCCAGCGTGCCACCTGCTCACTCAACTCGGACGCGGTGACGCCGGACGCCAACGCACGGTCGCAAGCCGCCAACCCGTACGGCGAACCTGGCCGGCGGGCGAGATCGACCGCAGTGCGGGATCCCGACGTGACGGGCAGGCCTGCAAGCTGGATAACGTCCGACGCAATGAGCGGTGCCTTCAACTCGTGCAGATGGGGTGCGAGATGGCCGCCGCCGCCGGAGTTCCTGGTGACCCAGACTCGGGAGAGCGCCTTCGAGGGGACCGGCATGCCGTGCAGAATGGCCGCCGAGAAGTGACTGAGGGCGGCATTTCCGTCCAGCTGGACCATGGTGGCCAACACCAACTCACGGTGCCGCTCGATGTCCGTGCGTGGCTGCGCGTCGGCGTAGGCACCCCTCCGCAACCGGACCAGTTCCCCATTTCGGACCCGTCGCCGGATCTCGTCGCCAGTCGCGCCCTCGCGGATCAACTCCGCTGTCTGCTTCACACTCATGCCCCGAGTGAACCGCGGCAATCGGGTTGGTTCCACCCCTGGGTTCACAGCTGTGGATGACGGGCGCGTTGTCCACAATTTTCGATTGGGTGTCACACACCATCACGAGGCGGTGGATCGAAACCGCTCGTCGTGTCACCGCGCGCCCCGCCGTCCCCGGCCCCTCGGGACGTGGCCCCCGCCCCCCGTGCACTTTGCGCCCCGTGGGTGACCTTGCGCGTGCTGCAGCGGGCGCAGAGTCGCCTATGGGGCGCAGAGTCGTAGGGGTTGGGCGGCGCCCGCGCGTGAGGCAGGGGTGGCGCGGCGGCGCCGGGCGGGAGGCGGGGGCGGCGCCCGAGCGGGCAGCCAGGGGGCGGTGCTTTAGGCCGCGGTCACCGATGACGCCCGCAACACCTGCGGACGAGCCGGCTCGGTCCCGGCGA
>CAYUWV010000425.1:0-1666 GCA_964448385.1 uncultured Propionibacteriaceae bacterium
TGCTCGACCACCTGGTCTGAGACGGAGCCGAGCAGCAGTCCCGAGAAGCCGCCCAGCCCACGGGTGCCGACCACCACGAGTTGCGCGCCCTCGGAAGCCCGGACGAGTTCCCGTCCCGCAGCGCCGTGCGGCACTTCCAGGCTGACCTCAACCCCCGGATACTTTGTCAGCCGGCCAGCAACTTGACGTTGCAGCTGCTCGAGCACAGCCTCGGCGAAGTCGTCGACCGGCGGCACATAGCCCGGCTCCCAGGTCTTGGGACGGGGCGCGTTGCTGATCGTCCAGGCCCGGATCACCCGCGCCTTCAGTCCCAGCTTCGAGGCGAGCCACAGGCCCTTGGCCAGCGCTACGTCGGCGAAGTCCGAGCCGTCATAGCCGATCACGATGGGAGCTGATTCGTCCATGAGCCGACTTTACCGGCAGGGCTCGCGGCCCGACAGGTGCTTGGCTCCGCGGGATGCCCAGGCCACCCGGCGCCGACCACTGTCAAGGACGGACCTCCGAAGCAGTGACTCACTCCCTACAATGGGGGCAACTCGAGGGGAGCCAGTATGGGTCCACGTCGTACCCTCATCGTGGGGTCTGCTGGCCACGACTATCACGTCTTCAACACGGTGTACCGCCACGATTCGCACCATCTCGTGCTGGGGTTCACCTCGCCACACCTGTGCCCGGATGAGATCGCGACCTACCCGCCCTGCCTGTCCGGGCCGCTCTACCCCGACGGCGTGCCGATCCTCTGCGAGGACTCCCTGGAGCACTACATCGTCTCGCTGGGGATCAAGGACGTGGTCCTTGCCTACCACGAGATCCCCCAGGACGTAGCCCTCGATCTGGCCGGGCGGATCCTCGCCGCGGGCGCGGACCTGCAACTGCTGAGCCCTGAGCGCTCCATGCTGCAGGCCACCAAGCCGGTCATCGCCGTGTCGTCGACCCGCTCGGGGGCGGGCAAGTCACCGACCACTCGCTACCTGGCCCGCCTGCTGCAACAGGACGGCTTGACCGTCGCGGTCGCCCGGCACCCGATGCTGCTGCCGCCGTTCGTCCCGGGCCCGGTGCACCGGTTCACCACGATCGACGGCCACGAGGTGGACGCCTGCGCCGGCGTCAGCAAGGAACCGCTGGACCTCTCGCTGCCTGATGGCCCACAGGTCTACAGCGGGTTCGACCAAGAGGTCGTGTTGCGGCTCGCCTGCGCCGAAGCTGACGTCGTCATCTGGGACGGCGGCGGCAGCGACGTGCCCTTCGTCCGTCCGACCCTGCACATTCTCGTGGTGGATCCGCTGCGCGCCGGTGACACCGTCCCGGATCATCCCGGGGAGGTCTGCCTGCGGCTGGCCGACGTCGTCCTGATCAACAAGTGCAACACGGCTTCCATCGAGCAGATCGACCAGACGATGGCGCAGGTCGACCACATCAACCCTGCCGCCCAGGTACTCACTGCCGATTCGCCGGTGGACGTCGAAGGCGCCGACCTGGTGCGTGGCCGCACGGTCACCATCATCGAAGACCACATCTCGATCCAGCTGGACTCGCTGCGCCCCGGTGCCGGGATGATTGCCGCCCGCGAACTGGGGGTGTCGGGCATCATCAGCCCACGTCCCTACGCCTCAGGACGGCTGGCCCGCTTCTATCGCCTGCACCCGGGGGCCTTCCAGGTGGCGCC
>CAYUWV010000426.1:0-1662 GCA_964448385.1 uncultured Propionibacteriaceae bacterium
CCGTCGATTCGTCCCGACCGGGGTGCTTTGCTACAGTATCCGGGCACGGCAGGTTGCCCGAGTGGCCAAAGGGAGCGGTCTGTAAAACCGTCGGCTCAGCCTACGTAGGTTCGAACCCTACACCTGCCACGCACGCCCCCAGGGGCCAGCGCACCCCCTTCCCGCCAAGGAAGGGGGTGCGTATTTCTGCTTGTCAGGCCTGTTTCGGGGCAGTCATCGAGGTCACGTCGAGGGCCTTGGTCAGGGCCGCCTCGGAGATCTCTCCGCGCTCCACGTAGCCGAGGTCGCGGACGGCCTCGGCGACGGTCAGGTTCTGCTTCACCGAGTGCTTGGCGATCTTCGCGGCCGCCTCGTAGCCGATGATCCGGTTCAGCGGCGTGACGATGGACGGGGATGACTCGGCCAGTTGGCGGCAACGCTCGACGTTGGCGGTGATTCCGTCGACGCAGCGGGTCGCCAGGAGGCGTGAAACGTTCCCCACCAGCGTGATGGACTCGAGCAGGTTGTGGGCCATCACCGGCAGCATCACCAGTAGGTCGAAGTTGCCTTGCGCGCCGGCGAACGCGATCGTGGCGTCGTTCCCGATCACCTGGGCGGCCACCATGACCGTCGCCTCCGGCAGCACCGGATTCACCTTCCCCGGCATGATCGACGAACCCGGCTGCAGGTCGGGCAGCGTGATCTCGCCGATCCCGGTGCGAGGCCCCGACCCCATCCAGCGGAGGTCGTTGGCGATCTTGACCAGCGAGACGGCGATCGTGCGCAACGCTCCGGAGGTTTCCACCAGCGAATCCTGGGCAGCCTGGGCCTCGAAGTGGTTGGACGCCTCCACCAGCGGCAGCCCGGTGTGCTCGGCGATCAACTCGATGACCCGTGCCGAGAATCCCGGGGGAGTGTTGATCCCCGTCCCGACCGCAGTGCCCCCCAGTGGCAGCTCGCTGAGCCGGGGCAGCGTGGCCTTCACGCGCTCGATGCCGTAGCGCACCTGCGTGGCGTAACCACTGAACTCCTGTCCGAGCATGATCGGCGTGGCATCCATCAAGTGGGTTCTGCCCGACTTGACGACGGTTGCGAACTCGCTCGCTTTCGCCTCCAGCGACCGGGCTAGCACGTCCAACCCCGGCAGCAGTTCCTCGGTCACGGCCTGCATCGCCGCGATGTGAATCGACGAAGGGAACACGTCGTTCGATGACTGGGAGGCGTTCACATGATCGTTGGGATGGACGGGGCGGCCGAGCCTTGCCGAGGCCAACGACGCCACCACCTCATTGGTGTTCATGTTGGAGGACGTGCCCGAGCCGGTCTGGAAGACATCGATCGGGAACTGGACGTCGTGCCTGCCGAGGATCACTTCGTCGGCGGCGGCCACGATCGCCGCGGCCACGTCGGCCTCGATCACGCCCAACTCGGCGTTGGCAAGGGCAGCCGCACGTTTGATCTGGCCGAGGGCTGCGATGTGGTGCGGGGACAGACCGCGTCCGGAGATCGGGAAGTTCTCCACCGCCCGCTGTGTCTGGGCGGCGTACAGGGCATCCGCTGGGACGCGGATCTCGCCCATCGTGTCGTGCTCAATGCGGTATTCCATGCCGCAACCCTAGGCTTGCCCCCCATGGGGGTCGTCGCTGAGGTCACCGACCAGGTGCTGCTGGCGGTCTCGCTGAT
>CAYUWV010000427.1:0-1635 GCA_964448385.1 uncultured Propionibacteriaceae bacterium
GCTCCCGTCGCCCCGCCAGCTCCCGTCGCCCCGCCAGCTCCCCTCGCCGCTCCGGCTCCGGCTCCCGCTCCCGCCGCCCCGGCCCCCGTTGCCGCCGCCGCACCGGCGGTTCCGGCTCGCCGCGCAAGCGATGACTCGGTCAGCGACGGGGTGTACGTCACCCCGGTCGTCCGCAAGATCGCCGTGTCCCACGGCGTTGACCTGACAGCCGTCACCGGCACCGGAGTGGGCGGACGCATCCGCAAGCAGGATGTGCTCGACGCTGCCGAGGCCGCAAAGCAGGCCGCCGCTGAGGCTGCCGCCAAGGCCGCTGCCGCCGCGGCCGTCCCCGCGCCCGCCGCCCCAGCGGCTGCGGCTCCGGCTCCGGCTGCCAAGGTCGCAGCGCCGGCCGCCACGGACGCCGGCAAGCGCGGGACCACCGAGAAGATCACCCGGTTGCGCGCCACCATCGCCCGTCGCATGGTCGAGTCGCTGCAGGTCTCCGCGCAACTCACGGCCACGGTCGAGGTGGACTTCACCGCGATCTCGCGGCTGCGCGCCCACGTGAAGGACGACTTCAGGGCCCGCGAGGGAGTCGGTCTCAGCTACCTGCCCTTCATCTGCAAGGTGGCCGTCGAGGCCCTCAAGCAGTTCCCGAAGGTGAACGCCTCCATCGACACCGAGGCCGGCACCATCACCTACGCCAACGCCGAGCACCTCGGCATCGCCGTGGACACCGAGAAGGGGCTGCTGGTCCCGGTCATCAAGGATGCGGGTGATCTCAGCGTCAGCGGCCTGGCGAAGAAGATCGCGGACCTGGCCGCCCGCACCAGGAACAACAAGGTGACCCCAGATGAACTGAGCGGTGGCACCTTCACCATCACGAACTACGGCTCCGCCGGCACCTTGATGGACACCCCTATCATCAACCAGCCACAGGTCGCCATCCTGGGCACCGGCGCTCTGGTGCGGCGTCCCATGGTGATCAAGGACGCCAACCTGGGCGAGATCATCGCCGTCCGGGACATGATGTACCTCTCGATGAGCTACGACCACCGCCTGGTCGATGGCGCCGACGCGGCACGCTTCCTCAGCTTCGTGAAAGCACGGCTCGAAGAGGGCGACTTTGGGGCTGAGCTGGGCCTGTGAGGGCAGAGCAGGACGTGGATCGCCGGCCAGTCCAATTCCGCTACGAGGGAATCGCCGACGATCCGCCCCGGTTGACCGACTACCACGCCGGGTGGGAGCTGCAACGCCAGCTCCACGCCCGCGTGGCCAGCGGTGAGTGGGGTCCCCAGGTGCTCTACGTGGAGCACGAGGCCGTCTACACCGCCGGCCGGCGCACCGAGCCCCACGAGCGTCCCTTGGACGGCACTCCGGTGGTCGATGTCGACCGGGGCGGCAAGATCACGTACCACGGCCCTGGCCAGCTGGTGGGGTATCCGATCGTCTTCCTGCCCCGCGGCACAGGGGTCGTCGACTACGTCCGCCGCGTCGAGGAGGCCCTGATCCGGCTGCTGGCCGGCTACGGCATCACCACCGGACGGGTGCCCGGGCGCACCGGAGTCTGGCTGGCCGCCGACGACAAGGGACCCGAACGCAAGATCGCCGCCATCGGCATCCGCGTGTCGCGGCAGACCACGATGCACGGCTTCG
>CAYUWV010000428.1:0-1621 GCA_964448385.1 uncultured Propionibacteriaceae bacterium
CCCGACTTGGGCCACTTTCCCTGTTCTGGGGTGTGATGGTGCTGTTGGCTAGGGTGTTTGGTGCTGGGGGTGCGCACTAATCTGTGGGCACTAGCCTTGCTGGGTGGCGTACATCCGCACGGTGAAGACCGCCAGTGGCGCGCGGGCGGTTCAGATCGTGCACTCCTCCCATCGGGGGTCGCGGGAGATCGAGCACATCGGCTCGGCCCATGACGAGGTCGAGTGGGAGTTGCTGAAGGCAGTCGCGGCACAGCGGCTGCACGTCGGGCAGGACAGTCTCGACTTCGGTGATGGACGGCCCGACGCGGCGGAGTTGCCGATCCTGTCGACCCGTTCCAAGCACTTGTGGGATGTGCTCGCCACGGCCTGGCAGGTGCTCAGGCTGGACGCAGCTTGTGGCCGTGACGAGGTGTTCCAGGCGCTGGTGTTGGCCCGGATCATCGAACCCACCAGCAAGCTGGAAGCGATCCGGGTGCTGGAAGAGGCCGGCGCCCCTGCGCCGGCTTACCGGACGATCAAGCGCCGCCTGGCACGGTACGCGACCGATCAGTGGCGTGCCGGGATCGCGACCGCGTGCGCGGCGCATGCAGGGCTCGGTCCGGCGACGTTGGTGTTATATGACGTGACCACGCTGTACTTCGAGACTGATGAGGGTGACGGTTTCCGTGAGCCCGGCTTCTCCAAAGAGAGGCGGCTGGAGCCACAGATCACTGTCGGGCTGCTCACCGATGCGCGCGGGTTCCCGTTGATGGTGCACGCCTTCGAGGGCAACAAGGCCGAGACCCGAACCATGCTGCCGGTGGTGCAGTCGTTCATGGCCGCACACCACCTGCCTGAGGTCACCGTCGTGGCGGATGCGGGGATGA
Source organism: uncultured Propionibacteriaceae bacterium (assembly GCA_964448385.1). Classification (GTDB taxonomy): domain Bacteria; phylum Actinomycetota; class Actinomycetes; order Propionibacteriales; family Propionibacteriaceae; genus Propionicimonas. The sequence goes on from CAYUWV010000428.1 coordinate 867, forward strand.
TGAGTGAGCAGAATCTCAAGGACCTCGAGGATGCCGGGTTGAAGTTCGTCGTGGGTGCCCGGATCCCCGACGTCCCTTATCGGGTCGCCGAATGGCAGCGGCAGCATCCCGGCGAACAGCTGCCCGACCAGCACGTCTTCGTCCAGCCTTGGCTCATGGGACCCAACACTGACCAGCGGAAACGCACGATCTTCTATCAGTACCGGTATGACCGGGCCCGGCGCACCCTGAAAGGTATCGACACTCAGATCGCCAAGGCCGAGAAGGCGGTCGCCGGCAAGGTGGCGGTCAAGCGGAACCGGTTCGTGCACCTGTCCGGCGGCACCCGTACGGTGAACCGGGAACTTGAGGCCAAGACCAGGGCGCTGGCCGGGTTGAAGGGCTACATCACGAACCTGGATGCCCCCACCGCGGAGTTCGTGATCGGCGCCTACCACCAGCTGTGGCAGATCGAGAAGTCCTTCCGGATGTCCAAGTCCGACCTGCGAGCCCGGCCGATCTTCCACCACAAACGCGACTCGATCGAAGCCCACCTCACCATCGTGTTCACCGCCCTGGCCGTCACCAGATGGCTCGAACGAGTCACCGGCTGGAGCATCAAGAAGCTCGTCACCACCCTGCGTCGCTACCACACCATCCAGATCCAGGTCGGCGACCAGACCATCACCGCCGCCGACCCCCTACCCGAAGACGCCCTCGCCGCCGTCACCAAGATCCGCGCCGCGGCCGCTACGCACTAAATGGCCCAAGTCAGG
>CAYUWV010000429.1:0-1620 GCA_964448385.1 uncultured Propionibacteriaceae bacterium
ATCCCGCAACACCAGTTCGCTGGCCGGGATCTCGCCCCGCCCTGGCCAGAACAGGCTGGCGTCGATGCCTTGCCGCGCCCCGGACGTGAAGTTCTCCTCAGCCGTCGCGAACGCCATCCGCGTCCAGACCGGGCGGTCGTCGCTGACCAGCGCCCGGAGCGCCCCGTAATAGAACGCGGCGTTGGCCAGGGTGTCCACGATGGTCGGGCCGGCCGGCAGGACGCGGTTCTCGACCCTCAGGTGCGGACGCCCGTCCACGATGTCGTAGATCGGACGGTTCCAGCGATAGATGGTCCCGTTGTGTAGGCGCATCTCGGCGAGCTTCGGTGCCCGTCCGGCGTGGAACGCGGCCTGCGGATCCTCGTCGTCGATCTCAGGCAGCAGCGCAGGGAAGAAGCGGACGTTCTCTTCGAACAGGTCGAAGATCGAGGTGATCCAGCGGTCGCCGAAGAACACCCGTGGGCGGACGCCCTGGTTCTTCAACTCGATCGGACGGGTGTCCGCGGCCTGGGTGAACAACGCGATCCGGGTCTCTGCCCACAGTTCGTGGCCCATGAAGTAGGGCGAGTTCGCACCCAGCGCGAGTTGTGGCCCGGCCAGCAGTTGGGCGGCATTCCAGTGCCCCGCGAAGGCGCTCGGCGCCACCTGCAGGTGGAGTTGGACGGAGGTGCAGGCCGACTCGGGAGCCAGCGAATCGGCGTAGCGCACCAGGTGTTCCCCGGAGTCGCCCGCGATGTCGAGGTGGATGTCCTCGCCGCGCGCCGCCAGCACCGCGGCGTTCAGGGCGGTGTAGCGCGCGTTGGCGCTCATCCAATCCCCCTCGAACGTGTCAGCCGTGATGGTGGGCAGGATGCCAATCATGATGATGTGACTCCCCACCTCGGCGCACCGCTGCTCGGCCTCGTTGAGGGAGGTTCGCAGCTCCCGTTCCAACCCGGCGACGCTTTGCCCGGTGAGCGGGCGGGGCGTGACATTGAACTCGATGTTGAAGCGGGCCAGTTCAGTCTGGTATTCCGGGTTGGCGATGGCCGCCAGGACCTCGGCGTTGGCCATGGTGGGGCGGTAGTCGGAATCGACCAGGTTGAGCTCGATCTCCATTCCTGTCATCGGCTCGTCGAAGGCGAAGCTGCCCGTGGCCAGCATCCGCTCGAACACGTCGAGACAGGTCTTCACCTTCTCGCGATAACGCTGCCGCTGCTCGCGGGTATAGGTGGTCGACTCGATGTCTCGTCCCATGGCGGGGAGTATGCCCCAGCCGGGGCGTCCTGGTAAGCCTTTCGGAGCCGACGTTTCCCAGGGTGCTCAGTCGGGGTGCCTGCGCCGCGACCGACGGCGGCCTTGGGTCCGTCGCTGGTCCGATCGGCAGGGGAAGCCGACGACTCTCGCCTCACGGTTGAAGGTTGTGGTCTACAGTCAGAAGTCAGTCAGGAACCCGTTCCCTTTCTTTGCGCTGCTGCCAAGCAGGGAGGTAAGTCATGCTGATAACCAGACGTTCGATGATGGCCGGCGTTGCCGGCGCGGCCTTCGTGTCAATCGTTTCGAGTCCCGCCGCTGAAGCCCAACTGGTCGGCGTCTATGAGGTTTCCGGTCAGATCCTGGAATTGTGGCTTCAGAACAAGG
>CAYUWV010000430.1:0-1614 GCA_964448385.1 uncultured Propionibacteriaceae bacterium
GCGAGGGTGTCGTGGATGTCGTGGGCGAGCCGGGTGCGTTCAGCGAGGACGGCAGCGTCCCGCTGCGTCCGGACGAGTTCGTCGGACAGAGCGGCCGCTTCCGCCTGGGATTCCAACACGCGGGCCAGCAGGCGCCGGTGTTCCTCGCCCTCACGCTCGAGGCGGAGCGCGCCTCGCGCCAAACCCACGGCCACCAGCGCCCCGATGATCGGGCCGAGGACGGCGGCGCTCGAGGATTGGCCTTGCTGGTGGAGCACCACGATGACCATGGCCACGCTGGCTCCTGTCAACGTCAGCGCGACCGGCAAGGTCGTCACCTGGGCGACCCACATCCACACCGGGAAGGCGAGCCAGACGAAGTCAGGCGACACCTGCATCAGCGCGACCGTGGCGACCAGCAGCGCGATCACCCACACCGCCCGACCGGTCGATCCGAGACGCCGGTGGGCGACCAGCCCCGCGCCAAACAGCAGCCCGACCGCGCCGCCCCCGACGACCACGGGCCAACCGCCGCCACCGAGGACGCCGCGCACCAGCCCGATCAGAAGGAGCGCGACGAACAGGACGCTCTGACCGATCCGCAGCAGCCGTGCAGCCGCGGACGAGGTGAATGCGGCGCTCATCCGGCTCCCTCCCCGGCTCAGGGTAGCCGGGTCACCCCGCCAACTGGGTGACCGGTTCCCGGACGGTCTCCGCCGAAAGCGCGCGACGCAGGATCAGGAAGAACAGCACGAGCGTCCCGGTGAGGATCATGTGACCCAGGCCGGAGATGCCGGCGATCATGGGCGAGTCAGCGAACTCGGCGCCCAGCACCTGGAGCGACCCCTTGACGAGCATCATCACGAAGGTGAGCGCCAGCCCGGCGTTCCAGAACATCAGGAACAGGCGCAGCCGACGGTCATCGTCGAGGGCGAACACCTTGGTGAGCGCCAACACGATGAGCAGGATGATCGTCCCCAGCGCGAGCGCGTGGGTGTGCGCCACGGCGAGTTGGGTGGAGCCGGTGAAGTCTCGTTGGCGGGTGAACTCGCGGTAGAACAACCCGGACGCCAGGCCGAGGGCCGTCCAGGCGGCGGCGGAGGAGAACAGCTTGTTGATCATGGGGTTCCTTTCGACGTGGGACGGGGGACGGGGGTCAGACGGCGGAACCGAGCGCTCCGGTGACGTAGGGCAGGAGCCACAGGCCCCAGACGCCCAGGGAGAACCGGTGGAACGCCAACCGCTCCGCCTCGCGGTTGCGGATCAGGACCACCACCGCCCACACCAGGTGGACCGCCATCAGGGCGAGCGCGGCGGCGCCGGTGAACGCCATCACGCTGTTGAGCACCCCCGCTGCGCCGCCCGTTCGGGAACGGTCGGAGTCGGCGGCGATCATGGCCATCAGGGTGGTTCCGGCGGCATCGAACGCCAGGCCGGCGCCGAAGAGGCCGACGTGACCCCAACGAAGGCGCCCGGCGCGGCGTTCAGACCACACCCCGGTCGAGTAGAAGATGAGAGCTGCGGTGATCAGGACTATTGCGGTGATTAGCACAACTCCATGGTCCGAAATTCCCGGCTGCGGTTCGCTGCCGCGGCATCCATCATTCGATGGACGCGTGCGCGGCGGTCGCCTGA
>CAYUWV010000431.1:0-1607 GCA_964448385.1 uncultured Propionibacteriaceae bacterium
ACCGGATCGCGGCGACGAGCGCGTTCTCGACTCGTGCTCGACACTCGTGCTCGACGTTCGTGCTCGACGTTCGTGCTCGACACTCGTGCTCGACGTCCGGCTCACCGGGAATGATTCGTATGCCTGTTCGATATTCTCATCGGATTCTCAGGTCCAGCAGGGGGTTCAGGGGCCTTTCGGGACGGTTTCTGTCACAGGGCCCTGATTGGGTTGTTGTATGGGAAACCAACCAGGGCAGGTGTTCGCGTCGATCGGGGTGCTCCTTGACGGGTTCGACCCGGCCACCGTCGGGGCCGGGGAGCGGCTGGACTGTGCCCGGCGGGCCCGCCGGCTGGCGTCGCGGTTGACGGCGGTCGCCGGGCTGCTGCTCGCTGATGCGGACGCGGCCCGGGACACGCTGCGGGCCACCGGCACCCCGACCACGAGTTGGTTGGCGATCGACGGTGACTTGTCGAAACGGGAGGCGGGCCGGGCGTTGCATGAGGCCCGGGATTTGAGCCAGCACCCGCAGGTGGGGCTGGCGGCGGTGGAGGGCCGGATCAATGTCGGTCAGGCCCGGGCGATCACCCGTGTCCTCGACAGCCTCGACGGGCTGGACACCGCCCAGCAGGCCCGGGCGGAGCAGGTCATGCTCCGCCTCGCCAAGGCGATGGACGCCGACCGGTTGGCGAAAGCGGCGCCGCAGGTGTTGGCGGAGGTGGCTGCTGATCGGGCTGCGGAAACGCTGGAACGCCGGCTGCAGCGGCAGGCCGAAGCGGGGCGGCGGAACCGGTCGTTGGTGTTCGGCCCGGACCACAACGGGTCGCTCACGTTCACCGGGAGCCTGCCGTTGGCCGACGGGGAGGCGTGGCGGGCGATCCTGACCTCGTACAGCGAAACCGTCCGCCGTAGCGTCCACGAAGCCCGCGACCCCCTCGCCGGCGACGTCACCCCCGCGCAACGTGCCGCCGACGCGCTGCTCGCCATGATCGCCGACCACCACACCGGCCGCCAAGCCCCCGGTGTCGCCGGGGACCGGCCCCGCGTGGTGGTCACCCTCGACTACGACCAGTTGCGGGCCGGGGCGGCCGGGGCTGGGCTGCTCGGTGAGGAGCCGTTGAGTGCTGGTGACCTGCGCCGGCTGTGTTGTGACGCCGACCTGATCCCCGCCGTGCTCGGCGCCGCGAGTGAGGTCCTGGATGTGGGGCGTTCCTGCCGGCTGGTCACCCCCGCGATCCGGACCGCGCTCACGCTGCGGGACGGCGGGTGCATCTTCCCCTCATGCAACGCGCCGGCGGTGGTGTGTGACGCGCATCATGTGTGTCCGTGGCTGGCTGGCGGCCGGACCTGCTTGGGGAATTGCTGTTTGCTTTGCGCGCAGCACCACGCCCTGGTCGAACCCGCGAAACACGGGTTGCGGGATCAGTGGGAGATCCGCATCGCCGCCGACGGTATCCCCGAAGCGATCCCCCCAACTCGTATCGACCCTCGACGAAGACCCATCCGACATGCCCGCTTCACCCAAGCCCGACCACCGAAGGACGGAACGGCGGCACCCGGAACCGCACCACCTGGCACCGCGCCGCCACCGGCCTGACCCAGCCCCACGATCTCCCCGTGCGCCCGTC
>CAYUWV010000432.1:0-1604 GCA_964448385.1 uncultured Propionibacteriaceae bacterium
CCAAGGTGTTCACCCTGCTCACTCTGGCCGTGCTGCTCCAGATCATGACCGCCCCCGTCTCCGGCCACCTGGTGTCGCGGACGGCGCACCGCGGCGGGATGTGGGACGCCGACCATGCGGTCGTTGACGAACTCGCCGACGACAACGCTCGCTCGGACGGCGCGCAGTGGGACGGGTCAGCGGGCCAGGCGCCTGGCGACGAGGCGGTACCCGGCTCCGACGGTGAGGAGAGCCAACCCGCTCGCAATGGCGGCGAGGGGTAGCGTCGCGGTCAGCGCCAGGCAGCCGAGGCCCCCCACAACCTGGACGGCGCGGGGCGTGCGGCGCTGGGCGGCGGGCAGGGTGAACGCGGCCAGGTTCGCCACGGCGTAGTACAGCAGCACGCCGAATGAAGAAAACCCGATGGCCCCCCGCAGGTCGACGCTGAGCACGAGGGCTGTCACGGCGAGCGCCAGCACGATCTCCGCCCGGTGGGGAGTCCGCCACCGGGGGTGGACGGCGTCCAGCCAGGTGGGGAGGTCGCCTTCCCGAGCCATGGCCAGTGCCGTCCGTCCGATTCCCGCCATCAGGGCCAGCAGGGCACCCAACGAGGCCAGCGCGGCGCCCACGCCCACCACAGGAACTGCCCAGCCCCAGCCCTGAGTGGCCACCACGTCGGCGAGGGGAGCCCGCGACCCGGCCAGCCCGTCCGCGCCGAGAACCCCCAGTGTCACCGTGGCGACCAGGACGTACACCAGGACGACGATCCCCAACGCGAGCAGGATCGCGCGCGGAATCGTGCGTCCGGGATCGCGGACCTCCTCGCCGAGCGTGGCCACTCGGGCGTAGCCGGCGAACGCGAAGAACATCAGCCCGGCTGACTGCGCCAGCCCGTACCAGCCGTGGGACGCACCCGGCGTGACCACGCCGGAGCGCCAGGCGCCCTGGGTCAGGCCAGCGGCGACCACCACGCCCAGGCAGGCCAGCACGAGAATGACTCCCACGCGGGCGGCTTGGGCGGTCCGGGTGACGCCGAGGTAGTTGACGCCGGCCACGGTGAGGACGGCGACGGCCGCCACCGGACGTTGCCACGCCGCGGGGACCGCGTAGGCGGCGAAGGTCAACGCCATGGCGGCGCAGCTGGCTGTCTTGCCGATCACGAACGCCCAGCCGGCCGTGAAGCCCCACCAGGGGCCGAGTTGCTCACGCCCGTACACGTAGGTGCCGCCCGAGGTCGGGTACACCGTGGCCAGGTGCGCTGACGAGGAGGCATTGCACCACGCCACGGCGGCCGCGATGGCCAGCCCGAGCAGCAGGTCGGATCCTGCCACGGCGGCCGCCGGCGCGAAGACCGAGAACACCCCGGCACCCAGCATCGAGCTCACCCCGACGAAGACGGCGTCGCTCAGCCCGAGTCGCCTAGCCAGCCCCGCGTGCTCCACGCGCGCAGACTAGCGGGCGGAGTTGACCAACCGCTGAGGACGCCCCCCGCGGCTCAGGCGAACACCGCCATCCCGTACTTCCAGAAGATCAGCGACACGACAGCCGCCAGCCACAGGGTCACGATCAGGGCATCCAGTCCCATGCGCAGCCCCGCGGACAAGGTCGCTTGCAGCTTCGGCGAC
>CAYUWV010000433.1:0-1592 GCA_964448385.1 uncultured Propionibacteriaceae bacterium
TCCATCGGCGACAGCTTCCAGCGCCGCACCGGGTCGATCTGCCGGATCGCGAAGCGCGTCCGCTGTTCGCGTTGGGTGACGGAGAACCAGAACTTGGTGAGGTGGGTTCCGGCATCCACGATCATGCGCTCGAACTCCGGCACCTGCTTCATGAAGACGTCGTACTCGTCCTGAGGGCAGAACCCCATCACGCGCTCCACTCCCGCTCGGTTGTACCAGGAACGGTCGAACAGCACGATCTCGCCCTCCGTGGGGAAGTGCTGGACATAGCGCTGGAAGTACCACTGCCCAACTTCACGAGTCGTCGGCTTCGTCAACGCGACCACCCTGGCTGCGCGCGGGTTCAAGTGCTCGGTGAACCGCTTGATCGTGCCGCCCTTGCCGGCGGCGTCGCGGCCTTCAAACACGATGATGTGACGCATCCCGTTGTCCTGGCCCCAGTACTGCAGCTTCAGCAACTCGATCTGCAGCAGGTACTTCTCCTGCTCGTACTCGTCCCGGCCCATGAGTTGGTCATACGGGTAGTCCTCGCGCCACGTCTCCACCGCCCGGCCGCCGGGATCGATCAACTCGGGGTCGGGGCCCTGGGTGTCAGCGACGGTGTACCCCTGCGCAATCAGACGGTCGATGAACTCCCGCAGGTTGTCGTCGGCTTCCGGCTGGATTTCGTCCAGATCCAGTACACCCTCCATCGCCCCTCCTGATCACCCAGGTCCGGACGTCGCCGGACCTCTCCACAGTATGAGCCTGACCACGCGATCAGAAGGCCATAACCCAAGCAATAGAGTGTGTCCCGTGAGTGACTACATGGTGTGGGTCGACTGCGAGATGACTGGTCTCGATCTGGTATCCGATGCACTCATCGAGGTGGCCGCATTGGTGACCGACGCGCACCTCAACGTGCTCGGCGAGGGCGTCGACGTGATCATCCGTCCACCGCAGGAAGCCCTCGACCAGATGGGCGACTTCGTCCGCACGATGCACGCGAACTCCGGCCTGATCGACCAACTCGCGGACGGGCTCAGTCTCGCCGATGCCGAAGCGACGGTCCTGGAGTACGTCCGCGCCTACGTGCCCGAGGTGCGCAAGGCCCCCCTCGCCGGCAACACGATCGGGACGGATCGTTCCTTCCTCGCCCGTGACATGCCCAGCCTGGAAGGCCATGTCCACTACCGCAACGTCGACGTGTCCAGTCTGAAGGAGTTGGCCCGGCGCTGGTTCCCTCGGGCGTACTACAACACGCCGGCCAAGACCGGCAACCATCGCGCTCTGGCCGACATTTGTGAGTCCATCGAGGAGCTTCGCTACTACCGCGACGCGATCTTCCTGCCGCCCCCGGGACTGCCCACCTCGTCGCTGCGCGAGATCGCGCTGCGCCACGAGGCAGCGCTTACCTCGGTCATCAGCGCGTCGGCCTCGGTCATCGGCACTTCGGCTGTGGCCGTCCCGGGCGAGGATTTCGAATCGTCCGACGTTTCCGGCTAAGCTGTCCCAGCCAAGAGGCGTGTTCGGTGGCTCATGGTGGGTATAGCTCAGATGGTAGAGCACCTGGTTGTGGTCCAGGATGTCGCGGGTTCGAGTCCCGTTACTCA
>CAYUWV010000434.1:0-1590 GCA_964448385.1 uncultured Propionibacteriaceae bacterium
GGCGCTCGAAGAAGTCGGCGCGCTGGCTGAGCTGGAAGCCTGGCCGCTCTCCGTGCCGCCCGATCCCCACCCTCCCGGCACCGCAGACGATGGTCCTGGAGACCAGGAACGTGGTGAACCCGGCGACGATGTCCGTCCAGCGGGTGCTCCGACGGAGCAGGTAGTTCTCGTGGCACCCGTACGAAGCGCCCTTCGAGTCGGTGTTGTTCTTGAAGATGTGGAGCTCCACCCCCAGCACCCGCGAGGCCTCGCGGGCGGCGGTCGCCACGATCCAGTCACCGGCCTGGTCGTAGGCCACGGCGGCAGCCGCGCTCGTGACTTCCGGTCCGGAGTACTCCGGGTGGGCGTGGTCCACATAGAGCCGGGCGCCGTTGACCAGCATGCAGTCGTACGGTTCACCCCGCCGGGTGGAACCCACGGGGCAGCCCTGAACCACCATGGCTGAGGCCAGCATGGGATCGAGGTCGGGCGCCGCCGGGGCGTGGATCCCGTACTCGGTCTCAATTCCCAGCAACATCGGACGTGATCGCGCGAGGGCTGGTCAGGGTACGCAGGAAGACGATGCGTTCGCCCTTGCGGCCGGAGATCCGCGCCCAGTCGTCCGGGTTGGTGGTGTTCGGCAGGTCCTCATTCTCGGTGATCTCCGCCTCGCAGGCGGCCAGCACGTGGTCACCAGCAACACCGCGTTCCCCGCCGGCGATGACCTGCTTGATGGCTGCCTGCTTGGCGCGGGCGACGACGCTGGCCAGCATGGCGCCGGAGACGAAGTCCGCCACGTACAGGATTTCCTGCGCCCCGCTGGCGTAGGTGACCTCGATGAAGCGGTTCTCCTCGGTGCGCGCGAAGAGCCTGCTCACGATGAGCTCGATCAGGCCGCTGGCACCCCCGGGGTGGTTCACCGGGATCTCGTCGCTGAGGTAGCGGCGCAGAATGTCGGCCGCCACGCCGGCATCGGGACGCGGCAGCTTGATCTTCACGTCGAGTCGTCCGGGACGAAGGATCGCCGGGTCGATGAGGTCCTCGCGGTTGGTGGCGCCGATCACGATCACGTTCGCCAAGGCCTCGACGCCGTCGATCTCGCTGAGCAGCTGGGGAACAATCGTCGACTCCACGTCAGAGGACACCCCGCTGCCGCGGGTGCGGAACAGCGAGTCCATCTCGTCGAAGAAGACGATCACCGGCCGCCCGTCGGCGGCGTGTTCCCGGGCCCGCCGGAAGATCTGCCGGATCTGTCGCTCGGTCTCCCCCACGTACTTGTCCAGCAGCTCCGGACCCTTGATGTTCAGGAAGTGGCTGCCCGCGGCGTTGGCGACTGCCTTGGCGATCATCGTCTTGCCACACCCCGGAGGACCGTAGAGCAGCACCCCCTTCGGCGGCCGCAGTCGGAACTCACCGAACAGGTCACGGTGACGGAAGGGCAGTTCCACCGCGTCCCTGAGCTGCTCGATCTGCAGCGCCAACCCGCCGATGTCGGCGTAGGTGACGTCAGGGATCTCTTCGAGAGTGAGCTCGGACACGTCAGTGCGGGGCACGTGCGCCAGGGCGAGGTTGGCGCGTCGGTCGCACAGCAGGGTATGGCCGACCTCCAGC
>CAYUWV010000435.1:0-1578 GCA_964448385.1 uncultured Propionibacteriaceae bacterium
TTGCTGTCAGGCCGCAGGCAACACCAAGGCGACCCCCAGCCCCAGCATGACCACGGCGATGCCGGCGTCCAGCAGCTGCCAGGCCCGCGCCGTGGCCAGCCAGCGGCCCAGCAGTCGCGCCCCGTGGGCGAGGCCGAAGAACCACACGACGCTGGCCAGCGTGGCTCCGGCGGCGAAGAGCCATCGTCCGTCTCCGTGTGCTGCGGCCACCGACCCGAGCAGGAACACCGTGTCCAGATAGACGTGCGGGTTCAGCCAGGTCAAGGCGAGGCAGGTGAGCGAGACCTTCATCACCGTATCCGTGCGGGTGAGCGTGGTCACCCCGGAGGCCCGGATCACCTCAGGACCATCAGGCACGGCATCACCGACCAACCCGTCGCCGCCTGGTCGGACCGCCCGCAAGGCTGCTCGCACCCCATAACCGATCAAGAACGCCGCACCGGCCCAGCGGACCACGCCCGCCAGCCAGGGCAGGGCGGTCGTCGCGGCGCCGATCCCAGAAACGCCGAGCACGATCAGGACGGCATCGGACACCGCACAGATCCCGGCCACCAGCACGACGTGCTCGCGCCGGATGCCCTGGCGCAGCACGAACACGTTCTGGGCGCCGATGGCGATGATCAGGGAGAAACCGAGAACCAGCCCGGCGAACACGTGCGTCACGGTCCGAAACTAGCCACCCTCGGCTCATCAGTACAGCTCATGTTTCTTCCGCGGGATTAGCATCACTAATGTGAAACTTCCTCTCGACCTCGTGAGCACCCTCGACGCGGTCGTCACCACCGGCTCCCTCGACGCCGCCGCCACCAGCCTGCACATCACGCCGTCCGCGGTGTCACAGCGCCTGAAGACCCTCGAAACCCAGGTCGGACGGGTACTGCTGGTGCGCTCGAAACCCGTTCGCCCCACCCCCGCCGGCCAAGTGGTGCTGCGCCTGGCCAAGCAGTTGCAGGCAGTGGAGCAGGACGCTCTGGCCGCCCTCGGCGTCGCGGCGGACGGCCCGCTGGAGGTGCCGCTGGCCGTCAACGCCGACAGCCTCGCCACCTGGTTCCTGCCGGCGCTGGCGCCACTGGCCGGAGACATCATGTTCGACCTGCACCGCGACGATCAGGACTACACCGCTGGACTGCTGGAGTCCGGCGCGGTGACCGCGGCCGTCACCTCTCAGGCTCGACCGGTCGCCGGCTGTTCGGTGCGTCCGCTCGGGGCGATGCGCTACCTCGCCACGGCGGCCCCTGGCTTCGTCAGCACCTGGTTCCCCGACGGCATGACTCCGGAGGCGTTCACCCGGGCGCCGCTGGTGGACTTCGACCGCCGCGACGACCTGCAGAGCCGCTATCTGGCGGCACTGGGCCTGGAAACCGAACTGCCGCCGCGGCACCACGTGCCGGCGTCGAACGACTTCGCCGCCGCAGTGCTGCTGGGGATGGGCTGGGCGCTGATCCCCCAACAGCAAGCGATCACACCCCTTGCGGACGGACGGCTGGTCGCCCTCGGCGGGCCGCCGCTGGACGTTCAGCTGTACTGGCAGCGCTGGAGACTGGACTCCGCCGTGCTCGCCCGCATCGAGACTGCCGT
>CAYUWV010000436.1:0-1569 GCA_964448385.1 uncultured Propionibacteriaceae bacterium
GACCTGCGCGCCGAGGCGATCCGTGGGCTGAGCGCGTACGCCGCAGCGGTCAGGCTGCGCGAGTTCCCGGGCCCAGAACACACCTACGCGATCCCCGCCGACCAACTGGATGACTTGCGCGCCAAACTGGCGGGCGACCCGGCACCCGACACCGTCGAAGCGGTCTGAACTCGGCGGCGGGCACGCTCGGCCGTGATCGGATCGGCCGGACGCGGTCCCTCGAGCGTGATGGTCACGTCACGGGATGAGAGTGCGGCACCGAGATCTGGGGGTCCGGGCTCGCGGCCGGCGTCCCCGTGCGCTCACCGGCCCGCTGGTTCTATGCTGCGGCCGTGTCCTTCACGTGGGTTGAACTCATCGGCTACCTCGCCTCCGGGCTGGTCGTCGCCTCGCTGGCGATGTCGTCGGTCGTGCGGCTGCGTCTGGTGTCGCTGGCCGGGGGAATCGTGTTCAGCGTCTACGGCGCTCTGCTGCCGTCGATTCCCATCATCATCACCAATGTCGCCGTCTCGCTGTTGAACATCTGGTTCCTGCGCCGTGAGTTCTCACCACACCGCGACCTCGGTGCCGTGCCGAGTCCGGTCGACGCACCCTTCCTGGTGGACTTCCTGCGCTCCCACGCCGACGACATCTCCCGTAGCCATCCCGAGTTCCCCGGGATCACCACCGAAGACTTCGCGCTCATCCTCACCCGTGATGGGCTGCCGGCGGGCGCTCTCCTGGGAGTCCGCGAGGGCAACGTGCTGCGGCTGCGACTCGACTATGTGATGCACGCCTACCGGGACTCGCGAATCGGGTCCTGGCTCTACGGCAGCGGCGCGCGGGTGTTCACCGCAGCAGGCATCACGCGCATCGTGGCCAACCCCGCCAGCGAGATGCACCGCACCTATCTACGCCGAGTCGGCTTCACCGAACAACCTGACGGTTTCGCCGTGAATTTCCGCTGACCGCGCGACTCGCGCCCGCAGCACAACCCACGTCTCGACAACCCACGTCTCGACAACCCACGTCTCGGCCGCACACCCGCTGTCGCAGCACCACTCGGTACCGCAGCAGCCCGCTATTCGCAGAACAGGAGCGCGCCCGCCTGCACCAGATCCGGCGTTCCGACGCCCAGGAACCGCAGCTTGTTTGGCAAGGTGAGGATTTGGCTGTCGTCACCAAGGCCGGTGTCCTCCAGCTTCGCCGCCGGGTACTTCGCCTTGAGCTGCTTGAAGGAGAGATCCAACGGCACGTTGTCGGCGATGACCAGGGTTGGATTGGCCGGTTCGTCCAGTCGCAACGACCACGCCTTCAGGCTGCGAGGCGCCGTCTTGGACTTGCTCTTGGCGACGAAGAGCACCGACAACCCGCCGAAGTTGACGGTCTGCGACCACGGGCTTCCGGAGTCGAGTTCGCACAGCACGCCTTGGTGGCTGTCGTCCGCGCTGCCGAGACTGCCGTTCAGGGTCGTCAGTACCGTCGCCTCGGGGTCCCCGAAGGCGTGCCCGGCGATTCCCGTCCCCGCCAACACGACGGGTGCTGCCGACGGTGTGGTGGCTGAAGGGGACGGCTGGGTCGGGGTGGCGC
>CAYUWV010000437.1:0-1566 GCA_964448385.1 uncultured Propionibacteriaceae bacterium
CAGATGACGGCAGGTGAGGTGCTGGCGCTCGCCATCAGCCACCCCGATGATCTCGACCTCCCGCTGGAACTGACCGAGGTCACCGCCGACGGCTGGCTCGGCGCCCTGCTAGGCGGCACGGTGTCGGACTCGATGACCGCTGTCGAGCCGCCGGCGAGCTTCGCGGCGACGCTGCGCCCCTATCAGCACCGTGGCCTCGGCTGGCTCGACTTCCTTGGCCGGCTCGGCCTGGGCGCCTGCCTCGCCGACGACATGGGACTGGGAAAGACAGTACAACTGCTCGCCCTGGAGGCCACCGCGCGAGGTCGGCAGGCGGCGGCGGACGGTGGCTCGACCTCCCGGCCCACGCTGCTGCTGTGCCCGATGTCGCTGATCGGCAACTGGGAATCCGAGGCACACCGATTTGCTCCCGCGCTGCGAGTGCTTGCCTACCACGGCCCCGATCGGCTGCGCGGCTCGGACCTCATCGCCGCGCTGGCGGAGGTGGACGTCGTGGTGACCACCTACGCGACCGCGCTGAACGACATCAACGACCTGGCCGAGATCGAGTGGGAGCGCGTCGTCCTCGACGAGGCCCAGGCCATTAAGAACCGGCTCTCCCGCACAGCCAAGGCCGTCCGCCGCCTGCGGTCGAGCCAGCGGATCGCCCTCACCGGCACCCCCGTCGAGAATCGGCTCGCGGAACTGTGGTCGATCATGGACTTCCTGAACCCTGGGATCCTCAGCTCGCCGGAGCTCTTCCGCGCCCGCTTCGCCACACCGATCGAGCGGTACCGCGACGACGCCGCTGCCGGGACGCTGCGCCGCATCACTAGGCCCTACATCCTGCGGCGGCTGAAGACTGATCCGACCATCATCGACGACCTGCCGGAGAAGATCGAGATCAAGCAGTACTACCGGCTCACGGTCGAACAGGCCTCGCTCTACCAGTCCGTGGTCGACCAGATGATGGGGAAGATCGAGAATTCCACCGGCATCGAACGGCGCGGCAATGTGCTGGCGGCGATGACGAAGCTCAAGCAGATCTGCAACCATCCAGCGCAACTGCTCCACGACCGATCACCCGTCGGGCGGCGCTCAGGGAAGGTCCTCCGCCTCGAGGAGATCCTTGAAGAGGTCCTCGCCGAAGGCGACCGGGTGCTGTGCTTCACCCAGTTCACCGAGTTCGCCGAACTACTGGTGCCGCACCTTGCGGCTCGCTTCGACACTGACGTCGCCTACCTCTCCGGGAGCACACCCAGACAACGCCGCACTGAACTGGTCTCACGATTCCAGGCCGGGGAAGGTTCGCCCATCTTCCTGCTCTCGCTGAAGGCGGGCGGGACCGGACTCAACCTCACCGCCGCCAGCCACGTCGTCCACCTCGACCGCTGGTGGAACCCGGCGGTGGAGAACCAGGCCACGGATCGCGCCTTCCGAATCGGTCAGCAACAGCGGGTCCAAGTGCGCAAGTTCATCGGGACCGGAACCCTGGAGGAACGAATCGACGAGATGATCGATGACAAGAAGTCGCTGGCGAACCTGGCCGTCGGGGACGGCGAGTCGTGGCTGACCGAGTTGTCGACC
>CAYUWV010000438.1:0-1562 GCA_964448385.1 uncultured Propionibacteriaceae bacterium
TCGTCCACGTCGCAGCCGGTGCTGTCGACGGTCACCCCGATCGTGGGAACCCGAACCGGTTGGCGCTTGATCATCACCCCATTGCACCTCGCGCCCGCACTGAGCACAAGCGTGTGACCAACCCGGTGTTCGCGAACTCACTCCACCAACGGGAAGGGGTGCGGCCACGTCGGGTTGTGACCGTGCACCAGCACCAGGAACACGACCAGATCGAAGATCAGGTGGACGGTCACCACGTAGGTGAGGTTCTTGGTCAGCTGGAAGATGGCGCCCTGCACCAGCGCGAACGGGATGGTCAGTAGAGGTCCCCAGGACTGGTAGCCCAACTCCCATAGGAACGACACGAACACCACCGCCTGCAGCAGGTTCGCCTGCCAGACCGGGAAATGCCGCCTGAGCAGGGTGAACACCGTGCAGATGAAGAACAGTTCGTCCCAGATGCCGACGGCGTTGACGCCGATGAACAGCCGCAGCAACTCCTGCGGGGTGTGGATGGCCGGCCAGTTGGCGTACACCCCCGAGGTGATGAAGTAGTACGGCAGGATCAGGTACGCCGCCGCGATCACCACGACCAGGTAGGTCCACTGAGCGCGATTCCAGCGCCAGCCGCCCCAGGGAAAGCGGATCGGGTTGTCCTTGACGACGTACTGCAGGAAGACCCAGGGCAGCGCCACCGCCAGGCTCAGCGCGATCGCGAAGCGGGCCATGCCAGTATTCGACAGGTCTGCATGCAGCGAGATCGCCCCGATCGCCGCCAGACCCAACGCGATCGCGGCGAGATCGGGGAGCAGTCGGCGGGTGAGCCCATGAGCGTCGGTGACCCAGGCCACCCCGACCCCGGTGAGCAGCACCGCGTAGCCGAGCGGCCGGTCACCGAGGGCGAACAGCAATACCGCCGAGCCGGCCACGGCAGACGCCGGCACCAGCCCCCATCGCTGCCAGGATCGATCGGTCGTCACCCGGCAAGGATGCCCCACTGATCGCGGCCCGAGCCCTCGAGGGGCGCCCGAATGGCTTGTCGTCAAGGTCGTTCAGGGCACAAGGGCGATGAGGTGACCACATGAGCACCAAGACCAGCCACGACACCACCCGACTCGACACCCTCGACCCGGCTCGCTCATCACGCCCGCCTCGCGGTGAAGTTTTGGCGCATCCTGGCCGCCCGCGAGCACATCACCGACGCCGAGGCCGAGGTTCGCGATGCCGTTAGCTGGCGCTGGCCGAGGGCCTCGGAGTGGGACCGGTCCGCGACACCGGCCTGCTCGACTCGGCGGTACGCACACCCCACCCCCGCCGGCTTCGGGAGCCGCAATTGTCCTGTGGGTGGTCACCCGAGGCAGACGTGGCGACGGCCGGGGTCGACGCTATTGCGCTTCATTGATTCCCCCGGAAGTTGAGAACGCCGCGGTGGTCGCCCCACAGTCGGTCCGGGAGAGCGAGCTACCTCCCCGAGCGTCCGCCCGAGACGGCGTTCGCCGCGGTGGAACAGGACGTCTTGTCGGTCGGCCGCCAAAGCCGGACACTGGACTTCGTGGCTGGCCTGCCTGACCTTGATGTCGCTC
>CAYUWV010000439.1:0-1557 GCA_964448385.1 uncultured Propionibacteriaceae bacterium
GCCACCGCCGACCGTCGCTGCGGAGCGCCGCTTGCGCCGCGGCTGCTCCGCGCGAGCCACGGCGTCCCTGCGGAGTTGCACCTGCTGGTGACCCCGCAACACCGACCAGGAGGCTTCCGTCACCTCAAGGCCGCCGTGGCCGTCGGCTGACACCGCCATCAAGCCACTCGCCAACAGTTGCCGGGTGACGGCTCGCCACTGCTGGTCGGTGAGATCGGTGCCGATGCCGAAGGTGCTCAGCTGGTCGTGGTGCCACTGCGCCACCCGGGGGCCGTGATGCCCTTGCAGGATGTCGATGAGGTGGCCGGCCCCGAAGCTCTGGTTGCGCTCACGCTTCAGCCGCACGACGGTGGACAGCAGCTTCTGCGCCGCCACGGTGCCGTCCCAGGCCTCCGGCGGCGTCAGGCAGGTGTCGCAGTTGCCGCAGGGCTCGCTGGCCTCGCCGAAGTAGCTGAGCAGTAGTTGCCGACGGCACTGGAGCGTCTCGCAGAGCCCCAACATCGCGTTGAGCTGTTGGCCGAGCAGGCGTTTGTGCGCAGCGTCCCCCTCGGAGCCTTCGATCAGCTGCCGCTGCTGCACGACGTCCTGCAGTCCGTAGGCCATCCACGCCGTGGCGGGCTGGCCGTCGCGCCCAGCGCGTCCGGTTTCCTGGTAGTACCCCTCGATGCTCTTGGGCAGGTCGAGGTGGGCCACGAAGCGCACGTCCGGCTTGTCGATCCCCATCCCGAACGCGATCGTCGCCACCATCACCATCCCCTCGTCGCGCAGGAAGCGGGACTGATTGGCCGTCCTCACGTCTGCCGGCAGGCCGGCGTGATAGGGCAGCGCCGGAATGCCCTCGCGCACCAGCGACTCCGCCGTCTTTTCGACTGACGCCCGCGACAAGCAGTAGACGATCCCTGCATCACCCTCATGGTCAGTCCGAATCAGGTTGACCAGCTGATCGAGGGGTCGCAGCTTCGGCTCGATCCGGTAGCGGATGTTCGGACGGTCGAAGCTGTCGACGAAGCTGCGTGCCTCCTTGAGCCCCAGTCGCTCAACGATCTCGCGGCGCGTGGCCGGGGTCGCGGTCGCGGTGAGCGCGATCCGAGGTCGCTGCGGCCACCGAGTGTGGAGCACGGAGAGCTTCAGGTACTCCGGTCGAAAGTCGTGGCCCCACTGCGACACGCAGTGAGCCTCGTCGATCGCGAACACCGACACCTCAACCCCGTCCAGCAACTCCTGCGTGCGTTCCAACCCCAACCGCTCGGGGGCTAGGTACAACAAGTCCAGATCGCCGGCCAGCGCCGCTCGCTCGGTCTGCTGACGCTCCCGGGTGCTCTGGGTCGAGTTGAGAAAGCCAGCCCGGACGCCGAGAGCAGCCAACGCTGTCACCTGGTCGTGCATGAGGGCGATCAGCGGCGAGATCACCACGCCGACTCCCGGACGCACCAGCGCAGGGATCTGGTAGCACAACGACTTTCCGCCTCCGGTCGGCATCAGGACCACCGCGTCGCCGCCCGCAATGACGTGGTCGATGATCTGTTGCTGGTCACCGCGGAACGTGTCGTAGCCGAA
>CAYUWV010000440.1:0-1555 GCA_964448385.1 uncultured Propionibacteriaceae bacterium
CCACTACCAGGACGTGGGCAGGCGGTGGCTCCGGGCTTGGGCTCATGCCAGCAATGATGCCGGGCCGCAGGACGGCTGCCGCGGCGCACGCTGCAGGCCCTCCTCAGAAACGTGGAGGCTCTTGAGATTGCCTAACGTCGTTAGGCATAATGATGTCATGCCGAGCCCCAAGGTCCGCGCCCGCCAGCAGGCGACCGCCAACGCCATCATCGAGGCGGCCGTGGCGGTCATGGCGGAGTTCGGAGCCGCCGGGCTCAGCCTCGGCGAGGTGGCACGCCGGGTAGGGATGCGCACCCCGTCCTTGTACGAGTACTTCGACTCACGCGCCGCCCTCTGCGACGAAGTGTTCCGCCGGGGCTGGACCATGTTCGGCCAACTCGCCGACGGCATCGACGTCGCCCGCGAGACCGACCTGGCACACCTGCTCGAGACGAGTCTGAGGCAGGGCGTCGCCTGGGCGCTGGGCCACCGGGCCTACGCCGAGCTGATGTTCTGGCGGCCGATCCCCCACTGGCAGCCTGCACCGGACGCGTTCGCCCCAGCCGTCGCCACCTTGGCCTCACTCGGGAGCTTGTTCCGAGACGCGCAACGGGCCGGACTGCTGCGCAACGATGTCGAAACCGAGGAACTCGTCCAAGTCTGGAGCGCCCTCACGACTGGTGTGATCAGCCAGCAGCTTTCCAACGAGCCCGACATCAACCCGGACCAAGGACGGGCGTCGCGCTACGCCCCGTCTCTGGTCGCCATGTTCATCCACCACTACGGCCCCCAGGAGGGTTCATGATCATGTCCGCCACCGCCGCTGCCGCCATCGCACTCCCCGATCGCCGGCGCGCCGCAGAACTAGCCGGTCAGGAGCTGGCCGCGCTCATCGCGATGGCCCGCCAGTTCACACCCGAGCACTGGGCGGCGCCCACCGACTGCAGCGAATGGACGGTGCGCGACATGATCGCCCACCTGGCCGGGGCCTTGGAGGCAGCGGTGCGTCCGTCGGTCAACCTCAAGCACCAGGCCTTGGCCGCCTTGGGCACCCGCCGTGACAAGGGGGCACGGGCGTGGGTCGACTACACCACTCAGGCGCAGGTGAACCAGCGACGCGGACGGACGCCCGAGGAGTTGCTGGCCGAACTCGAGCAGCTGACCCCCAGGTTCGGACGGGCCCGTGCCCGCTGGCCGGAGTTGCTTCGGCGGATCGCCATCCCGCGCGCCGGCGGTCTCCGCCCAGGCGCCGACTTGGCCTACCTGATGGACGTCATCTACAGCAGGGACGTGTGGCTGCACCGGGTCGACCTGGCCCGTGCCACGGGCATCCCGACATCCACCACCGAGGCGGAGTCGTCAGTGGTCGAGCAGGTCATCCGGGACCTGGACCTGGCATGGACTGGTCCGCCCGTCGAGCTGGAACTCACCGGCCGCGCCGGCGGGCGGTGGGTGCTCGGCGCCGGCGAGCCAGTAGCCCGGGTCCGCGAGGACACCGTCGCCTTCATGCGGCTGCTGTCGGGACGCTCGGACGAATGCACGCTCGACGTCAGCGGCCGCGCGTCCCTCGCCGACC
>CAYUWV010000441.1:0-1546 GCA_964448385.1 uncultured Propionibacteriaceae bacterium
CTGCGGGTCGTTGGGGATGGAGCGAGCAATGGAGCAGTCCACTCAAGGCTCGGCGCAGCAGCCGCAGGCACAACCGGCATGGGCGAGCCTGATGGGGCCAGCCGACGCGTTCGCGCGAATGGAGCCGGACCAGGCAGCTGAAGCCACAGCCTATCTTCTCGGCTTGCAGGCCGTGATCTGGGGCATGCAATGGGTCAAGGCCAACAGGGGTACGCACGACGTGGTGGCGCCGCTGCCGTCGGGTACGACGCCTTCTCCGGTCGATCCGCGACCGCACGGGGTCAACGTGTGGGGACATGCCCGGGCGCTCCTCACGGACAGGATGCGTCTGATCGAGACTCCCAATACCGAGACGCTGTACTCCGTTGCCACTATCGACCTGGGGGATGGGCCGGTGGTGATCGTGCACCCGGACCTGGGCGAGCGCTATTTCCGGACCTCGGTCTGGGAGGTGCACGGCGATGCGCACACGATCAGCCAGAAGCAGGATGGGGGCCACCCGTCGCCGTACGTGCTGCTCCCGCTCGACTGGGATGGTGACCTGCCGGCGGACGTGAAGAGCATCAGGGTGCGCAGCCGCTACGTCCAGGCCGTCCCCCACATCGGGGTGTATGGCCCGGAGGATGTGGCGAACGTGACGGCGCTGCAGCAGGGTTTCCAGCTGATCGCGCTGCGTGATTGGGGCACATCGAACCAGCCGCTGGATCCCGGCCCGCCCATGCGGCCCCTCCACCGCGCCCAGACCGCGACGCCGCCTGGACTGCTGTTCTTCGAGGAGCTGTGCGAAACGCTCAAGGACCTCACCATCCGGGGGGATGAGACGGCGTTCGCCCGCCAACTCGAGGCTGTCGGGATCACCCTCAAGGCCGGCTTCGACGTCGAGCATCTCGCGCCAGCGACGGTCGCCGGTCTGACACGCGCGGTGCTGGACGCGCAAAGCCTCATCGAGCACAAAGCGCGAGCGCTGTCGCCGGTCCAGCCTGGCGGCACCTGGGAAGTCAGTCCGGATCTGGCGAGCCTGGACGACTGGCTCTTCCGGGCCGCCGTGGGCTGGAAGCACATCTGGGGTGACTCCCCGACTGAGCTGGTCTTCCCCATGCTCCGCAACGACGCCCAAGGCCACCCCCTCCACGGGAACAGCCAATACGCCCTGCGCTTCCCACCCGGCGAGCTCCCACCCGCGCGGTACTGGAGGATCACCATGTACGACCTCGCCGGTTTCCTGGTGGCCAACCCCATCGACCGGTTCGGCGTCGGGAACATGGCCGAAACCCCGCAACCAGACAACGACGGCGGTCTGACCATCCGTGTCCAACACGAGACGCCCGACACCGGCAGCCAGACCAACTGGCTACCTGCTCCTGCGGAGGGGTTCTTCCTGATGATGCGCCTGTACCAGCCAGAGGCACGGATGTACCGCGGGGACTACACCATCCCGCCCCTCCAGAGGACGAACTGACTCGATCGACCCCGGGCCCGCTTGGTCTTCCTGCTCGCCATCACCACGCTGACCTTCCTCGCACACGTGGGGCATAAGCGCTTGTCA
>CAYUWV010000442.1:0-1535 GCA_964448385.1 uncultured Propionibacteriaceae bacterium
GGCCGGCTGCTCCGGCGCACCACTCGGGGCAGGCGGGTGGCGGTGTTCCTGGCGACGTGGCGGGCATGTCATCACAGTGCCATGCTGGCTCTGCGGGCGCTTGGGGCCCGCTGACTGGGCCGCTTTGCCGACGCCACCGACAAGCGCCCCAACTCTTGCAGAGGTAATGTTTGAAATCGCGAATTCGTATCGTTTGAGTCTGCGAAATGGTACTGTTTGACGATGAACTATCGCCGGCGCCTGATTGATGATGAACTCGACGCGCTGCTGCCTGAACTCGCCGCCATCGCGGTGGACGGGCCGAGGGCAGTCGGTAAGACTGCCACCGGGCTCCAGCGGGCGGCAACCGTCCTCGGGCTGGATGATCCCGTGACCCTGTCGGTGGTGCGCGCCGATCCTGACCGTGCCCTGAGTCGCGCGCGGCCAATCCTGGTCGATGAGTGGCAGCGGGCACCGGAGGTGTGGGATCACGTCCGACGGGCGGTGGACGGCGGAGCGCCGGCGTCGAGTTTCCTCCTCACGGGAAGCGCCACCCCAGCGCTGGGTGCCACCGCCCACTCCGGCGCCGGACGGATCGTCTCGCTACGGATGCGCCCGATGGCCATGCCCGAACGTGGCCGGGCGAATCCCACGGTGAGTTTGGCGTCACTGCTGGACGGGGGCCGCCCCCGCGTAGCAGGTGACTGCTCGTTGACCTTGGCCGACTACGCCGAGGAGATCGAGGCCTCGGGGTTCCCCGGGATCCGGTCCTTGACAGCGAGGGCCCGCCGGACCCAACTGGACTCCTACCTCACGCGGGCCCTGTCGCGAGACCTGACCGACGAGCAGGGCGTCACCGTGCGCCGCCCGGACAGTCTGCGCGCCTGGGTCACCGCCTACGCCACCGCGACCTCCAGCACCGCCACGTGGGAAACGATCCGGACCGCAGCCAGTCCCGGCGACGCGGACCCGCCCAGTAAGGCCACCACCATCCGCTACCGGGACTGGCTGACCGCGCTGTGGCTACTTGACCCCGTCCCGGCCTGGCACCCGCACGCCACCGCGCTGAAGGGCCTCACCAAGGGGCCCAAGCACCACCTCGCCGACCCCGCACTAGCCGCCCGCCTGATGCGAGTCGGAGCGTCTGCCCTGCTGGACGGCGAAGGCCGACTGCTGCCGGGCGGGTCGGCCTCAGCTCTGGGTGCCCTCTTCGAAAGCCTGGCCACCCTGACCGTCCGGGTCTGCGCCCAGACCGCCGAAGCCACCACCAGCCACCTGCGCACCGACCGCGGCGAGCACGAGGTGGACCTCATCGTCGAACGCCACGACGGACGCGTGGTCGGAATAGAGATCAAACTCGCCCCCTCGATTGACGACAAGGCAGTCCGCCACCTGCATTGGCTCAAGGAACACCATGGCCACCGGGTCAGCGACCTGGTCGTCCTCACCACCGGACCCCACGCCTACCGACGCCCCGACGGGATCGCCGTCGTCCCCCTAGGACTCCTCGGCCCCTAAACCCGCTCGACCCACCAGATACGCAGAAGGGCCCGGCC
>CAYUWV010000443.1:0-1527 GCA_964448385.1 uncultured Propionibacteriaceae bacterium
TCATCCGCCTCGTCGGCTTCGGAATCCTCAGCCTCCGCCTCGTCGCTGTCGTCGGCCTCGGAGTCTTCTGGCGCCAACTCCACGTCGACCGAATCCTCTTCCGCCAATACCTCAGCCGCCTCTGGCTCCTCGGCCTCGCTGTCCGGCGCGGTCGCGGCCGGGGTCCCTGCAGCAATGGCTGCGGCGAGGCTGTCGAGGATCGCGTCAGGATTCTCCTCATCCGAGATCCCGAAGGTTTCCCGCCTGACCCTGGCACGCCGCGCAGGCGTCCGTTGCTGCAACTCATCGAGACTGGCTGCCACGTCGGCATCGGCGGTCGCAACGACTTGGTCGTCGGGCTCGGAGGTGGCTGATCTGGTCGCACGCCTGCGACGGGCGGGCTTGGCCGCGACGGCTTCGTCAGCTGACGGGGCGGCGGCGTCGGCCGCTGGCGATGAACTCGGCTCGACCAGGGCATCCTGCGCAACCGAGCCAGCGTTCACAACAGGCTTGCGGCGAGACCTGGCCCGGGTGGTCTTCGGAGCGGCCTCCGTAGGCGGCACCTCGCTTGCCTCGGCGGCCTCAACTCCCGGCGCGCCCTCACCAGCCGGTGCCACGTCACTAGCCGGTGCAACCACACTCGCCGGTACAACCTCGCTAGCCGGCCGAACCTCACTAGCCAGCCCAACCTCACTAGCCGGAGCCACGTCACTGGCAGCCGCCACCTCACCGTCCGGTGCGCTCGCTAGGGTCACCTCGGCGGCCGGTTCCACCGCTCGCGGAGGTCCGGCGGGGCGACTGGCGGCCCGACGTCGGCGGGGCGGCTGGTCTGGGGTGTCAAGCGGTGCCGACGTTGGGGTCTCTTCATCGAGCATGTTGCTCTCCTTCGGCGAGGCCGCTGGCATCGCCTGGGTCAGCTGCCGTGGCAGCAAAGCCTGATCTGGGCAGGTCCATGTCCCGCCACCACCCCCGCGGTCGCAAAGCACGTCGCGGTGAGGCATCAGCAGGGCGATCGACCTGTCACGTCGTTCGCTGAACCCACGGGCGGGACCCCTGGATGGACGCCCCTACCTGGTCGGATTATTCCATACCTTTCCGAATGGGGACGATGCGACCAGCCGGTGTCGTGCACGAGGCCGCAGCGGCGCACCGCACTCGCCTCGAGGGGCTCGCCCTGGCGCACCCACCTGAACCAGTGTCATCCGGCCGAGATCGGGTCAACCACGCGCGCGCCGTCATGGGTCCCATGGGCCAGGCGCGTGTACACGGGTGGATCGACGGAACGAAACGCCGGGTGGACAGAACTCAGCGCTAGCACCACGTCATCGGGGCGCACCAGGGGCGATCCGATGACGCTGATCAGTTCGAGCGAGGCGTCGGGCTTCACGTGGAGTCGCAGGATGGCCGAGCGCACGTCGAAGGCCCGCAGCCCCGCTTTGGTCATCCGCTCAACTCGATGCTCCCCATGCCCCAGCAGCTCAGCGACGGCCCGTTCGGCGTCCTCGCGCAGCATGCCGGGCACCTCGATCCGCCACAGGGACGTCGTCA
>CAYUWV010000444.1:0-1524 GCA_964448385.1 uncultured Propionibacteriaceae bacterium
AAGTCCTCCAGGACCTTCTGGAGCTGACCCAAGTCGAGCACTGCCGCGATTCCCAAATCAGACAATGTTCCCCCCTTGGACCCTGCTGAGATTGGTCCACCTGCGCACGTCAGGACAGATGCTGGTGCATCTCGTCCGCGCCAAGGAAGAGCCGGGAGCTACGACCCCAGTCCGCGACGCGTTCGACGTGGCGGTCCTGGGATTCGGTGAGTCACTGGCCCGCGTCGAGGTGGCCGAGCGCGATGACATTGACGCCATCGGGTCGCGTGTAGCTCTCGGCCCCGGCCGTCAGGACGTTGAGCGTCCCCAGTTGGGCGGCACGCTGCAGTGAGACCTTGGCCCTCAGTTTCAACAGGTTCGCCGCCGCCACCTCGACCGGCTCAGTGCCGCCGAGCTTGACTTCGAAGGCACTCCAGCGCCCGTCGCCGAGCTCCACGACAGCATCCACCTCCAACCCGCTGTCGTCCCGGTAGTGGTAGACGGCACCGCCGAGGGTTTGCGCGTACACCCTGAGGTCGCGGATGCACATCGACTCGAAGAACAGTCCGAACGCGCCAAGGTCAGCGAGCAGCGCGCGGGGCTCCACCCGCAGCGCCGCGGTGGCCAGCGACGGGTCCACGAAGTGCCACTTCGGATGCACCCGCAGCCGTACTCTGGACCGCAGGTGCGGCGCCCAGGCCGGCTGTTCCTCCACCACGAAGATCCTGGTCAGTGCGTCGATGTACTTGCGGACGGTTTGAGCGGAGACCTCTGCCGTCGCGGTGCCGGGCACGGGTAGCTCCGCCTCTGCGCTCAGCTTGACCGCGGAAGCTTCGGTCGCCGTATTTCGGGCCAAGGCGCGCTGCAGGGCGCCCATCCGTACCGGGTCAGGGTTCAGCCCGGCGAAGCGCAGGTCAGCACGCGCGACGTCATCCAGGTAGTCGGCCAGGTAGTCGGTGGCTGAACGACTCGGTTGGGTCACCAGTGCCGGCCATCCGCCACGCACGACGAGCGCGGCGTACTCCTCGACAGTCGGACCGCCCAGACCGCCCACACTCGCTGGTCGATCATCGGTCGTGCGCCGGAACAGGGTGGCGAAACTCACCGAACGGGTACTCTCGCCGCTTTCCACAAGCGACATGGGACGGAGCGTGACCCGCCGAAAGCGCCCCGCACCACTGTGCCGGGTGACATCGTCCGCCGGCGTGGCGGACCCGGTCAGGATGAACTGGCCCGCCAACCCGCGAGCGTCTACCTCGTGGCGCACCGCATTCCACAGCGACGGAGCGAGCTGCCATTCGTCGATCAGCCGCGGCGTCGGCCCGTCCAGCACAGTTCTCGCGGACAACTCCGCGAGAGTAACCATGTTGGGTGACGAGTCCAGCCGGACCGAACTCGCCGCCAACTGCAACCCGGAGGTTGTCTTCCCCACTGCACGTGGACCTTGGATGATCACGGCGCCGAATGTCCCCAGCGCGGCGCGCACAAGGTCATCAGAAAGCCGCGAGCGATACGCCACGCACACAGATTATCACAGTTGCGCTA
>CAYUWV010000445.1:0-1520 GCA_964448385.1 uncultured Propionibacteriaceae bacterium
CGCAGCCCGCAGAACACGTCGGTGGACGGCTTGCCCGTGAACTCGCTCTTGCCCTCCAGCTTGTCGAGGACAGCCTTGACCGTGTGGTCCTCGGAGTCGTAGGCGTTGACGAACGTCTTCACCTGCGGCACGTCGGCGAGGTGGTAGGGGCAGGCGAGCGACACGAACACGACAGGCAGTTCGTGGACGTACCACGGGATGTCGGGGGTGCCCTTGGACGCCGGCCAGTACACGCGCTCCGTGGGCTGCATGAGCCCGTTCACCTCGGCGACGCTCATCACCATGTCGTAGGCGTCGGTCAGGGCCGAGACCGGCGCCTTGCCTGCGTACGCGCCCACCACGATCCGGGCGGCCTCCTCGGCCGACAGCCCCTCGAGCCGGTCAGTCAGCGACTCGTACAGGTCGACGTCGTACCCGCGTTCGGTCAGCTCGGCCGCGATCTTCTTCGCGCCGTTGCCGCCCTTGCCGTGGGCCATCGGATTCTTCGGACCCTTGATCGGCACGACCAGCACCCGCCTGAACTTCTCCGCGGAGATCGGCAGCACGCCGGCGTCCTTGTTCTTCACCAGGGTCACGGCCTTGTCGGAGACCTCCTCGGCGATGGCCAGGTGCTCGGGCAGCGCGATCTTCGCCATGGCCTGCTCCTTGGGCGGGAGGATGTCCGCCTTGGCGAGCCGGTGCAGGCCGATCTTCGCCTTGAGCCCGAGGGTGCGGGTGATGGCCTCGTCGAGGCGCTCGCGGGTGAGCCGGCCGTCGGCGAGGGCGTCCATCATCCAGCCGAAGTCCTCGTCGGGGTCGTTGAAGAACAGGAACAGGTCGCAGCCCGCCATGATGGCCGTCGGCAGGACGTCGCGACGCCGCATGGCACCCGTCATGCCCACCATGTGCGAGGCGTCCGTCACGACGACGCCGTTGAAGTTGAGCTTGCCGCGCAGCAGGTCGGTGGTGATTTCCTTGGAGAGGGTGGCCGGCAGCATGTCCTCGTCGGTCATGTCGGGGTTGTAGAACTTCTGGTAGCTCGGCAGGGCGATATGACCGGCCATGATCGACGGCAGGCCAGCGTCGATGAGCGCGGAGTAGACCTTGCCGAAGGTGGCGTCCCACTCGTCGGTGGAGTACCAGTTGGGGGCGCTGGAGAGGTGCTGGTCGCGCTCGTCGATGCCGTCGCCCGGCCAGTGCTTGGCGGCAGGCATGATGTTCGACTCCATGATCCCGCGCATGTACTCCAGGGCGAGCTCGATGGTCTGGTCGGGGTCAGCCGACCAGGTGCGCACCGAGACGATGGGGTTGCGCCAGTTGCGGTACAGGTCGACGATCGGTGCGAAGCTCCAGTTACAGCCGATGGCCGCCGCCTCGATGCCCGAGATGCGGCCGAGCTCGTAGGCGTACTTCTTGTCGCCCGTGGCCGCGATCTTGATCTCCCAGCCGACGTAGGTGCCATCCGGCGCGGCCCCGTTGCCGCCGGCTTCGGTGTTGGCGGCGATCAGCATCGGGATCTTCGACTTCGTCTGCAGGATGTG
>CAYUWV010000446.1:0-1512 GCA_964448385.1 uncultured Propionibacteriaceae bacterium
GCTGTTCTCCGAGCCGGAGAAGGTTGACCCCACCCGCTGCAACGGGTGGTTGTTTGCTGTGGCGTGTCCCCCGGGTTCAACGCCGGGGTGACACACCCACCGATGCGCGCCGCACCAGCGGGCACGCCATGAGTGCCGTGCTGGGTTGCTCCGTTCCCCCTCTCTCGATCGAGCCCATGAGTGTTTCGACGGCCCAACGACCCATCTCCTCGTGGGGCAGGGCAACTGTCGTCAGCCCTGGGCGCAGGTTCTCGGAAATGAGCTCCTGATTGTCGAAGCCAACGATGGAAATGTCGCGACCCACCTGCAGGTCGAGGTCGGCTACGGCCTGGTAGGCGCCCATCGCCATGCGGTCGTTGAAACAGAAGAGCGCCGTCGGACGGACGTCTGACGGGAGCTCCAAGAGGGATCGGGCCGCCCGATACCCACCGGGGCCCGTGGTGCAGTCCTCGGCCACTAGCCTCTCTTCGAAAGTCGAATGGGCCGACATGAACTCGCGGTAACCCTGCAGGCGAAGGTCGGTCGCCGGCATCGGGATGGACGACTGGACGAACCCGATGCGTCGGTGACCGGCGCCCACCAGTTCGGTCAGAGCGGCCCGGACGCCGCCGATCTCGTCGGGAACGACCCAGGAGTAGCCACCATCGTCGCTGCGGGCGTCCAGCAGGACGTTGGGAACCTGGCCCAGCGCCGCAGGCGGCGTCAGGACCGTGTGGTGCTCGGCCGCATAGACGATCCCGTCGACCTGCCGGTCGATCAGCGCGCGAATCTCCCGGTCCGCCAAGTCGTTGTCGTTCTCGGAGTTCATCAACAAGAGCAGCGAGCCATGCTTCGCCGCAGCCTTCTGAGCCCCAAGAATCTTCTGGCCCGCGTGTGGGGAGGTCGCGATCTGGTCGCTGATGAAACCGATCGTGTTTGAGCGTTGGCTTCGCAGACTCTGTGCCAGCCGATTCGGGCGGTAGCCCAAGTCGGCGGCGACCTGGCGGATTCGCTCAGCTGTCTCGGGGTGGATGCGCTTGCCGGGAACCTGGTTGAGAACGTGTGAGACCGTCGTGATCGAGAACCCGGAGGTCTCCGCCACATCACGGAGTTTGATCTGCTTCATTGCATCACCTGCCCAAACGTTTTGGCATCGTGAGTCACAAACTATTGGCCGTGACCTCCGCTGTCAAGCACCTGGACGCAACTCGCCCGCCTACGAGGGCGGAATGTTGGGCATCCTCCGATGAACCCGTACCAGCGGTCGAGGACCTCCGGCCCGTCTGCCGGCGCGTCCTTGACGCGGCGGCATGCTCCCCGACCCTGGAGTGTCCGCCCGGGGATCCTGCCCGGCCGCCGGCGGTGGTCGGCGCCAGCCGCGCCGGTCAGTGCACCACTTGGTAACGCAGCCGGACCCGGGCCCGCCCCAGCACCTCGCTGCTGAGCAGCTCGAGCCGGGTGGGCCACTCGCCCGGCGCGAGCGGCGCGGCATCGAAGAGCGCCGGCGTCCCCCGTCCGCCGATCGCCCACGGC
>CAYUWV010000447.1:0-1502 GCA_964448385.1 uncultured Propionibacteriaceae bacterium
TGACCCGAGGCTTCAATCCGACCAGGGGGTGACGCGCACCACGTTCAGGTCGCCGGGCATCAGGCCTGCCATCGCCGAGGGGACGGGCACGTCGGCACCTGGCACGAGTCCGGCCACCCTGAGTCGGGCCAGAGCAGCTGGGTCGGCATCGGAGACCCGAACGACTCGGTACCGACCCGGTGGCGCCTTCCCCAGGATCAGGGTCACGCCGGGGCTGGGAACCGACCCGTCTCGCGCCGGGATCGGATCGCCGTGCGGATCGTGGGTCGGATACCCCAGCAGCGCGTCGATGCGATCCAGGAAGTCGTCCGAGACCGCGTGCTCGAGCCGCTCGGCCTCGTCGTGCACCTCGTTCCAGGCGTAGCCGACCAGGCCGGCCAGGTAGGTCTCGAGCAGGCGATGCCGACGCACCATGGCAAGCGCCAGCCGCACACCGGATGCGCTCAGCCGCGCCGGGCGGTAGGGCCGGTAATGCACCAGCCCCTGAGCCTCCAGTCGCCGCAGCGTCTCGGACACGTTGGCCGGCGAGGTGCCGAAACGGGCAGCGAGGGCCTTGGTGGTGATCGGCGGATCGCCCCACTCAGTGGCTGACCACATGACCTTCAGGTAGTCCTGGGCGACGGCGGTGAGCGCCTCGACCCGCGGCAGGTCACCCTCCACGGGTTCAGGCACCCACGACGGTCAGGCCGATGAGGGCCAGGTTGAGCGCCACGATGCCACTGACCGCGCACCACGCGACCACTCGGAGCGATGGCCGGTTGACGAAGCGTCCCATCAGCCGACGGTCACTGGTGAAAACCACCAGCGGGATCACCGCGAACGGGATTCCCAGACTCAGCAACACCTGGCTCAGCACCAGCGCCCACGTCGGATCGACCCCGCTCGCCAGCACGAGCAAGGCGGGAAGGAGGGTGATCACCCGTCTGGCCAGCAGCGGCAGCCGGATCCGCAACAACCCGCTCATGATGGCCGCCCCCGCGTAGGAACCCACGGACGTGGACGCCAGTCCGGACGCCAACAACCCGATCCCGAACAGGACCCCCACGACCGGGCCGAGCGCCGTGTTCAGGGCATCATGTGCCCCTTGGATGGTGTCCACACCCGTCACTCCCGCCAGGCTGGAGGCGGCCAGCAGCAGCATCGCGATGTTGACCGTGCCGGCCACCAGCAGGGAGGCGATGACATCCCCCCTGGTGGCTCGCACCAGCCGTCCCAGGTCACCAGCGGCAGCCAGCGCACCGTGGCGGTCCCGCACCAACGAGGAGTGGACATACACGGCGTGCGGCATGACCGTGGCGCCCAGCATGCTGGCAGCGATCAGCACCGTCTCCGGGCCATCGAAGCGCGGAATCAGGCCGCCAACGGCAGTCCCCCACGAGACGTCGCTGACGAAGAGCCCGGCCACGAACCCGGCCGCGATCACCCCCAGCAGCCCCATGAGCACCATCTCGAACGGACGCTGGCCGTAGCTGGTCTGCACCGACAGCAGGACCATCGACGCG